>CASEPH010000320.1 GCA_949289625.1 uncultured Clostridia bacterium
CCGCCCCAGGGATGAGGCGATGTTCAGCACGTTGGTCTCCGCGCTGGTGGCCTGCATGTAAAAGCGGCTGCTGTTGTGTACCGCCATCCGGTCCTCCGGCGTGATCCGTACCCCCATGCTCGTGGGACACGCGACGGCGTAGCGGTAGCTCTCGCGAATCGGCAAACGCATTTCGTCCTCTCTCCTTGATCTTCTGCTCTAATTTTATCGAATATTGCCAGCCATAAGTAGGAGCGGTGGCCAACGATATGGCTACCGCCCCTGCTCATTTCTGCTACACGATCAGAAAAACTCTGATCTCATTTTATTCCGCCAATGTAAGATCATCTCAAGTCATTCCGCTCTATCAAATCACACTCACTGGGTAGGCCGGCGATAAACCTGTGAGAACATTTATTACATTTTGCGCGCACTTGCGTTTTAGTTCCTCAACAGCCTCCTCAGTATTATAGGCGGTATGGTCTGTGAGAACCACATTGTCCAAACACAGATAGGGAGAATCCAATGGCAGTGGTTCCAAATTGTGCGTATCCAATCCAGCGCAGAGAATCTGATGGCGCTCCAAGGCTTTCACCAACGCCGCATCGTCCACCAGCCGCCCACGGCTGGTATTAATGAAAATTGTTGTTGGCTTCATCAAAGCCAGTGCTCTGCCATCGATCATATGCACTGTCTCCGCTGTCACTGGCATGTGGAGAGAAATGATATCTGACTCACGCAGGACATCATCCAGAGCTACTTTCCGGGCGCCCAGTTCTATACAATCCCTTTCAGACACATATGGATCATAGACCAAAATCTTGGAAAAATGAAATCCAGCACATTTACGGACTAATGCTTTTGCAATACGGCCAAATCCAAGAACTCCCAATACTTTGCCGCTGAGCCGGAAACTCGTACGCTGGATATTCCACTGTCCCTGACGAATCAGCCGGTCTCGACGAGGCACATCCCTCAGGCAGGCGAACAGAAGCGCCAGCGCATGGTCGGAAACGTCCTCCGCACAATAGTCCGGTACATTGGCAACTTGTATTCCCTGTTCTATGCAGGCGGCGACATCTACATTGTCATAGCCCACTCCATATCGGCTGATGACTTTACACTTTTTCAATGCCGCCACTGCCCGTGCCGTCATAGGTGCCATGTCCAACAGGATCCCGTCGGCATCCGCGCATTGAGCAGCGATATCCGCATCTGTCTCACAGTGGCAAATCTTCAGCTCGCCGCCTATTGCGCGCAGCATCTCCCGTTCAATATCGTAGCTCGCGTGCCGCCCGTCCGTCACATAGATTCGGTACTGGTTCACAACAAAATCTCCTCAAACCAAACCTTTTCGCTTATCCTTCCGCCTGAAAGCAAGCCACAAAGTGTCCCTTTTCACATTCCCGCAGCTGCGGTGTCTCTTTGCGACAGCGTTCAGTGCAATGTGGACACCGCTTTGCCAAAGGACACTCTGCCCGCTTTCCAATTGGGCTAGGCACGTCTCCCTTTAGCGTGATCCGCTCCTTTTTCTCAAAAGGGCTGCTGGGCGGGATCGCCGAAAGGAGTGCTTGGGTATACGGATGCAGAGGATGCTTGTAGATTTCTTCCGCAGAACAAAGTTCAACCACTCTTCCCAGATACATGATCGCGATACGGTCACTGATATGTTTGATAACGCTCAAATCATGGGAGATAAACATGTATGAGAGGTTGTATTCCCGCTGCAAGCGATTGAGGAGGTTGAGCACCTGCGCTTGAATCGATACATCCAGCGCCGAGACCGGTTCATCGCAGACGATCAAACGAGGACTCAACGCCAAGGCCCGGGCAACATTGATCCGCTGCCGCTGGCCACCGGAAAACTCATGAGGGTATCGGTAGATATGCTGGGCGCTCAGACCAACCTCTTCCAGCAGAGAGGCTACCCGCTTTTCCCTCTCTTTGCGGTCAGGGCAAAGGCCGTGGATAATCAACGGTTCCGCCACCAAATCTCCACACGTCGTCCGAGGATCAAGTGAGGAATAGGGATCCTGAAATACCATCTGAACGCTTTTCCTGATTTTATCATATCCCCGTTTATGCTGGGTATCAACCTTGTCGCCGTCATAGAAAATCTCTCCGGAAGTCGGCTGATGCAGTCCTACCACCATTCTTCCCAGAGTAGACTTTCCGCACCCGCTCTCCCCAATGATTCCCAGAGTCTCCCCCTCGTAAATCCGGAGCGTTACATCATCCACCGCATAAAGCGTCTGGGTCTTTCCAAAGAGATGCTTGGAACGAATGGGGAACTGTTTGGAGAGATGTCGAATATCCAGCAAAGTTTTTCTCTCTTCCATACGAATCAAAGCGTCCCCCTCTCCAATTTCTCACCATCTGTTTGAAAGTGACAGGCCACAAAATGCTCCGGCGCCACTTCCTTCAACTCAGGCACCTTCTCCGTGCAAATCTTCTGTGCATAAGGACAGCGGTTGTAGAGATTGCAGCAACGGCCTGTCAATCGGAGATCCGGGGGTGTGCCGGGAATGGTTTTGAGCTCCTGCTTCGCGGTCAGCGCCAGAGATGGCATAGCGTCCCACAATCCCCATGTATACGGATGCAGCGGATTTTGATAGAGCTCCTCTGTGGCGGCGGACTCCACCACCTTTCCCGCATACATGACCATAACGCGGTCGCACATTTTCCAAACCACCCCCAGGTTATGGGTGATGAGCAGCAACGCCATGCCTGTCTTCCTCTGAAGATCCTTGAGCAGATCCAGCACCTGAGCCTGCACTGTCACATCCAGGGCGGTGGTCGGCTCATCGGCAATGATGAGCTTAGCGTTGCAGCACAGCGCCATCGCGATGATTACCCGCTGGCACATGCCGCCAGACAGCTCGAAGGGATAAGCTTCCATCCGCGCCTCCGGCTGAGGGATCCCCACGGAGCGCAGCGCCTCCACAGAGATGTCCCACGCCTCTTTCCTTGTCATATCTCTGTGCGCTAAAAGATTCTCCACCATCTGATAACCGACTTTAAATACAGGATCCAGGGACGTCATAGGGTCTTGAAAGATCATCCCCACATCTGTCCCACGGTAGGCAGAGAGCTCAGCCGTGTCCATCGCCAGGACGTCTCTGCCCTCAAACTCCACCTTGCTCCCCGGCTCGATACGACCGACTTTTTCCAATAACCGCAGCAAAGACTTGGCCGTCACGCTTTTCCCGCAGCCGGATTCGCCCACAATTCCCAGAGTTTCGCCCTTGTCGAGCGTAAAACTGACACCATCCACCGCCCGGGCGGTCCCACTGGTAAGATAGAAATAGGTTTTCAGGTTTTGTACCTTTAAAATTGTTTCGCCCATACTATCACCCGCCTATCTCTTCATCTTGGGATCCATAACGTCCCGTATCCCGTCGCCCATCAGGTTGAAGCCAATGACAGCCAGAAAAATAAACAATCCGGATATTGTCGCGATATGCGGCGCAGTTGTCAAACAGGTACGGCCACCCCGGAGGATGTTCCCCCAGGAAGCTTCCGGAACCAGAATCCCGAGTCCAAGGAAGCTGAGACTTGCCTCGGAAATAATTGCGCTGCCAATGTTCAGCGTGGCGTAGACCACCACCTCGGAAACAGTGTTGGGCAAAATGTGCTTGAACATGATCCGTGGCGTCGACGCGCCCAGGACCCTCTCGGCATTGCAGTACTCCTCATTCTTAACAACCAGGACCTGTCCCCGAACCACGCGGGCAAACCGGGGCACATTGGAAATACCGATGGCTAGAATTACGTTGAATACGCCCGAACCTAAAATTGTCACCAGCAAAATCGACAGGAGGATAAACGGGAAGGAGAGCATTCCGTCCACGATACGCATCAGCACTGAGTCTACAATGCCTCCAGAGTATCCAGAAACCAGTCCGACAATAATCCCCAGAAATCCCCCCAGCAGCACACTTCCTACAGCAACCAGAATGGACATGCGCGCGCCATAGATGATGCGGCTGAAAAGATCCCGCCCGAGGTCATCCGTGCCGAAGATGTGTCCGTCGGTGAGGGGCGGCGCATAGGCGTTGGCCATGTCGATGGCATTGGGATCATGTGTAGCGATGACTGGAGCCAAAAGGCCGACCAGGACCATCACCGCGACGATACACAATCCAACCACCGCGGAGCGGTTCCTAATAAATTTGTGCCAGGCGTTGTTGGAAACCCTCTCCTTATGGATCATCTCGCTCTGCGCCTGCTCAGAAATCGAACCCTGGGTCAGATCGATTTGTTTATCGTTCATTACATCGACCCCCCTTTCGCCCCGGAAGCCACCTTTGGATTGATCAGCATGTACACCACATCCGCCAGGAGATTGATAAATACGAAAGCAATCGCAATAACCAGCACCGTGGCTTGAATGAGAGAGTAATCACGGTTATTGATCGCTGTTTGGATCATCGTTCCCATCCCCGGCCAGGAAAAGATGCTCTCGGTTACGATCGCACCGGAAAAACAGCCGGCGAGCTGCAGAGCCAGGACCGTTACAATCGGTGGCAACGCGTTTTTCAGTGCATGCCGCCAAACCACAACGCGTTCCTTGATCCCTCTTGCACGAAGCGCCCTGACAGAATCGCTGCTCAGGGACCCAATCATACTGGATCGGGTGATTCTTGTGATAGAGGCCATCGGAGTAATCGCCAGGCAGAGGCAGGGCAGCGCCAGGTGGGAGAGGAACGTTCCCACCCCCTCGCTGAGCGAAGCCATGCCAAATGTCGGCAGCCACCCCAGATTGACACTAAAGAGCAGCACAAACATAATGGCTACCCAGAACACAGGAGCCGAAATGCCGAATATGGACAGCAGCGTCAGAAGATAGTCCCACAGCGTGGATTGCTTCACAGCGGAGACGCATCCCAGCAGCATTCCAATTAAAGTCGCAATCAGCAGACCCGTTACTGACAGCAGCAAAGTATTGGGCAATCTCTGAGCAATTACCTCCAAAGCAGGCAGATCGAAATAATATGACTCTCCGAAATCGCCGTGCAGGATATCAACCAAGTATCTTCCGTATTGAACAAGCAAAGGGTCGTTCAGCCCCATGGATTCCCGCAGTGCCTCGATCTGCTCCGGGTCATATTCCTCTCCCACCATCGCAGTGACCGGATCACCAGGGATAACTCTTGTGGCGATGAAGGTAAAGGTAACCACAACCAGCAGCGTTGGGATCACCTGCAGAACCCGCTTTAAGATTACTTTCAGCATCGCTTCTCTCTACATTTCTCAGTTTCACTCTTCAACCCAGATATTAATGCCAGTGTCCTGAACACCACAGATGGTCAGAACGGACTTGTTCTCCAAAACCAGCCCATGGACACGGTTGTTGGCAGCCATATTCAAATTTGTATTTGCGAAGAAAATCCCAAGATCATCTTCCAGGAAATCCTGCGTAATTTCGAGATAGATGTCCTTACGGGCGTCCTGATCGCTCAGCGAGAGCGCCTCTTGATTGAGCAGCTCAGTCTCTTCCTTGGCATATCCCCAGGAGTTCTGGTTGGTGTTCAGCTTGGCCTCGCTGGTGAAATAGCCGATAAAAGTGGCGGGGTCGGAGGTGCCGCCCTGCGTGGTGGCCCATACCTGGACAGACCCGGTGGTATACATCTCCGTCAATTCAGAGCTGGACACCGCAGTAATCTCAAGATTTACGCCGATCTCTTCCCAGTAACTTTGCAGGACTGTAACAGCGCGCATCAGCTCGTCATTTCCCTGCGCTAAGGTGCATTTGAGAGTAAATCCATCCTCGTAGCCGGCATCGGCCAACAGCTGCTTGGCTGCCTCCGGGTCGTACTCGGGGATATACTCCAATAGGGACTCATCCCAGCCCCAGTTCAGGATCGGCAGCGGCAAGCGGTTCTCCGTAGCCATATTCTCTTGGTACGCCGCCAACAGAGCGGAGGCATCCACCGCCATGATCAGGGCCTCCCGCACAGCGGGATCAGAGAGCTGCTCATACCGAGAATTGAAACCAATGTAAGCGATCCGGTTCTCAGGCTTCTGATACAATGTTACGGAGTCAGAGTCCTTGATCTGCCGGATCGCGTCGGCGCTCAGAGAGAGCACAACATCCACCTCACCGGTCAGAAGGGCGTTCAGGGCCTGGGCGCTGTCGGTGATGCAGTAGTACTCCAACGCCTCCAGATAAGGCGTGCCAGCCCAGTAGTTCTCGTTACGCACCAGCTTGGTGTACTGGTCGGCCACATGCTCTACCACCTGGAAGGGACCGATAGAGGTGGGATGCAGGGGGAACTCATCGCCCCAGCCCTCTACATCCTCCTTAGGAACAATAATAGTAGTAGAGCTGGTGCAGCGCTCCAGGAACGCGGCATAGGGCTGGTTCAAAGTGATCTTCACCGTGTAGTCGTCCAGTGCCTCCACGGAGTCCACCATAAAGAGCGGATTATTCCAGTGTTCCGTGCGGCTGCGCTCGAAGGAGTAGACCACATCGTCAGCAGTGGCCTCACGGCCGTCCTGATACTCACCTACCTGGAAGTGAACGCCCTCCCGCAGGTAGAAAGTCCACTCCAATCCGTCCTCGCTAGTTTCCCAGGATGTAGCAAAGGCAGGAACATACTCACCGCCGGTGGTCTGGCGAACCAATCCCTCACCGTAGTTCTGAATGATCTGGTCAGGATTGGTGCCATTGGAGTAGATAGGATCAATCGCCTGGGCGCTGACTGTAGAGTTCAAGGCAATTTTCAGCGTTCCGCCATACCGGTCCTCTTCCGGAACGTCCTCACCATCATTTCCAGAAGAGCTTGTCTGACTTGCCGTGTCATTCGACTGGGCATTTTCGTTTGCGGTCGTATCATTTGTTGTGCCGCCGCATCCCGCAAGAACTGCGGTCATCATAGCTGCCGCTAGAAACAACGCAAGCATTCTTTTCCACTTCATTTTCATCTTTGACCCTGCCTTTCTTGAATTTAAATTTTGATACGTCCTTCATTTCCCTCGCCGCCCATTAATTTCCTACTTAATTTTATGAATAAGGGAAAATGAATTGGTGGCTTTAGAGTACCGCAATTTCTGTCAAATGTCAATACTTTTTATGCGGTCTCGACAAGAAATTTTCTTTTTTCAATCTCTCTATTGACAAATCTGTTGCCTTCATTGTATAATTCACTTGTCTAATTACATATTTATTTTTAGGTTATTATGTTTTTCATGCACGTACAATTTTTAAAACCAACAGGAGGTAACACACATGAAGTACATGACAATAGGCAACTCCGGCATTCGCGCTTCCGTGATTTCCCTGGGCGCACTGTCCATCGGGGGCGGAGACTGGTGGAAATCCACTGTGGACGAAACCTCGATCCAGACTGTACATAAGGCCCTGGATCTCGGCGTAAATCTCATTGATACCGCGCCGATCTATGGCATCGGCCACAGCGAGGAAATCATCGGTAAGGCACTGGAGGGACGCCGGCATGAGGCGGTAATCTCAACCAAGGCTACGTTTGACTGGGATACCGGTGTGGGGCGCTATGCCTATGATGTTGACGGCCACAAAATGTATTGCGATCATAGCTATGCCGGCATTATCAAAGACTGCGAGAATAGCCTCCGCCGATTAAAGACGGATTATATTGATATTTATTACACTCATAATCCCGCCAGGGACGAGACGATGTACCCAGTTGAAGAGACCGTCCGGGCGCTGATGGATCTGAAAAAGGCGGGAAAGATCCGGGCCATTGGTTCCTCCAATGTCCAGCCTGAGCATATCCGCAAATATCAGGCCTGCGGCTGTGAAATTGACATCATCCAGCGCCGTTACAGTATGCTGGACCGGGTCGTGGAGGACACGATTCTACCGATCTGCCGGGAGCAGGGGATGACACTGCACGCCTATTCTCCTATTGAAAAGGGCCTGCTGACCGGCCGTTTCACTAAGAATTATCAGCTGGAACCCGGAGAGGGCCGCTCTACCAATAAGTGGTGGCTGGGCGCCCGCTTCCCACTGGCTATTGATTTTGTCAATAGTCTGGAGGACATTCGCGCCAAGTACGATTGCCAGTTCTCTGATTTGGCTGTCGCTTTCCTGCGCGGACAGGGAGATTTTATCAACGTCATCTGCGGCGCCCGGCGTCCGGAGCAAATCGAGGCGGACACTGTGGGGGCAGAGCTGGCTCTCTCTCAGGAGGATCTGGCGGAGATCCGGCGCCGTCTGGTCAAGCTGGATGAAGCTGTCGCGGCCGCTGAGGCTACCGCGGCAAACAATTAAAAAATAAAAGAAAGACAGAATAAAGCAGAGAGGAGAATTAAATTCATGTCAATGACCGGCTATGAACGGATCAAGGCGTTGCTGGAGGGCAAGCCCATTGATCGCTCACCCATTGCCAGTTGGTATCACTTCCCACTGGTGGACCATAATATTACGGATTTTTCCCGTGCGCTCATCTGCTCCACCGACTTTTTCGGATGGGATTTTATTAAGATCATGACCTGCGGTCACTTTATGACGGAGGCCTATGGGGCGGACATCACCTACTCGACCAATCCGCAGCAGTGGTACGGCACCGTCCACCGCTATCCGGTCCAGTCGACAGAAGATCTGTGGAAGGTCGGCGTGCTGAATGTGGACAACCCTATGATGGCCCGGGAGCTGGAGATCGTGCGGATCCTGGCAAAGCGGTACAAGGGAAGCAAGCCCATCATCGCCACCATTTTTAATCCAATCACTTCCCTCCAGGAAATCACCAAGAGTTTGGACCCCAAGCCTATCCAGCAATTCCTGGCTCAGGATAAGGAAGCCGTTCACGCGGCGCTGAAGGCTATCCACCAGACCAACCTCAACTATCTGGATGCGCTGATCGAGGCCGGTATCGACGGTATTTTCCTGGCGAATCAGTTTTCCCAGGCCGACCGGCTCACCGATGAGCAGTACGCCGAATTTGTCCGCCCCTATGATGACGCCACGTGGGAGTATATCAAGGGCCGCACCTGGTTCAACATGGCTCATGTCCATGGCACAGCGGATCTACGCATGGACCAATATTTTCATCCGGACCTTCAGGCGCTCAACTGGGAATGCTGCCCCAAAGACGTTGCCCCGGAGCACACGGCATCCATTGCCAAGGTGGCCGCAATGACAGATCAAGTTCTCATTACCGGCATTGACCAGAGAAATGATTTCCTGACTCCCTGCAATGACCGAGAAGCGGTCAAGCAGGTTATCCGGCAGCGATATGAGGCTGCCGTGCGGGAAAAGGGCGATAACCGGTTTGTTTTCGCCACCGGCTGCGGCATGCCGCTGACCAACCACCTGTACCTTCTGAGCCTTCTGGGCGAGGTCGTGGAGGAGTATCGGGGGTAACTCCGATAGGATGAAGATATGAAAGTAAACGATTTATTCGACCTCTCCGGCAAAAAGGCGATCGTCACAGGCGCCAGTGCCGGCCTGGGCCTCGGCATCGCGGAGGGCCTGCTGGAGGCTGGAGCCGAGGTTGTCCTGACAGGCAGTTCTGCCAGGGCGGAGGAGCAGGCCGCCCGTCTGCGGCGCTGCGGATATGCAGCTTACGCTGTGCGGGAGGACCTGCTTGACCCGGAGGCGCCTCCCCGGCTCTTTCGACAAGCTTTGAAGCTGCTAAACGGGCAAGTCGATATCCTTGTCAACAATGCGGGCATTCAACGCAGGCACAAGAGCGAGGAATTTCCTCTTGAGGATTTTGATGATGTCCTTCAGGTCAATCTCCGGGCGGTATTTCGACTTTCCCAACTGGCCGGACGCGAGATGCTGCGCCGGGGACATGGAAAAATCATCAATGTAGCGTCTATGAACTCCTACTTTGGCGGAATGTTGATTCCGGCGTACGCCGCCAGCAAGGCGGGTGTCGCGGCTATAACCCGCACACTCAACAACGAGTGGATGAGCCAGGGAGTCAGCGTCAACGCTATTGCGCCGGGTTATATGGCTACCGACATGTGCGCGGCGCTTCAGCAGGACGAAAAACGCAACCAGGGAATTCTTGCGCGAATCCCCGCGGGGCGCTGGGGGACGCCGAATGATGTGAAAGGCCTAGCGGTTTTTCTGGCTTCGGCAGCCTCTGATTATATAGGCGGTGCGATCATTCCTATAGATGGAGGATATCTGGCGTGCTGAATCAAACGCCGCTGGAAAGGAGCAATCTTTTGGATAAAACAGATCAACGGTATCAAGCCTGCCTGGCGGTACTACGTCAGGAGCTGATTCCCGCAATGGGCTGCACAGAGCCGATTGCCGTAGCCTATGCCGCCGCCGTATGCAGGGATCTGCTCAAAGAGCCGGTCCATGAATGTGCTCTTACTGTCAGCGGGCCTATCATTAAAAACGTTAAAAGCGTCGTTGTCCCCAACACCGGAGGCAGGCGGGGGTTGGAGGCGGCGGTTGCTGCGGGGATCTGCGGCGGCAACGCTTCCGCCGGGCTGGAGGTCGTGGCCGGACTGACCGAACAGGACAGGGCATCCCTAACCCAATTTTTGAAACAGGTCCCTGTGCAGATCATACCAGCTTCGGTCCAGGAACCCTTATACATTGATCTGACCCTTTTTAGCCGGCTCCACAGCGCCCACGTCATTATTTCAGGGTTTCACACCAATCTTATCTACCAAGAACGAGATGGCTTGACAATTTTTGACCACAGGAAATCCGGCCCGATTGGGCAATCCTCTCCTGAATACGGTGCCCTAAAGGTGGAAACCATTTGGGATTTCGTCAACAGCGTGGAGATGGAAGACATCCACCACACCATCCAGCGATTTCTTTCCTATAACCTGGCGATATCCCAAGAAGGGCTTACAAATGCCTGGGGCGCTCAAATCGGCCGCACGCTCATGATGTCAGAGGGAACTCCGTCTGTCATTTTGCGGGCACGAGCTGCCGCCGCCGCCGGCAGTGATGCGCGCATGAGCGGCTGCGAGCTTCCGGTAGTCATTGTCTCGGGAAGCGGAAATCAAGGGATCACTGCCAGCCTGCCTGTCTGGGTGTATGCACAGGCCCTGGGGAGCAGCGAGGAGACCCTTTACCGGGCATTGACCCTCTCCGCTCTCATCGCCATTCATCAGAAAACAGGCATTGGCCGGATTTCTGCCTTCTGCGGAGCGGTATGCGCCGGCGTTGGCGCTGGGTGCGGAATTGCATACTTGCATGGTGCGGATCTTGATACAATCCAACACACCATCGTCAACGCTTTGGGCATTCTGTCCGGCATGGTGTGCGATGGAGCCAAGCCAAGCTGCGCTGCCAAGATTTCCGCGGCAGTTGATGCCGGTATCACAGGTTACCTAATGTACCGAAACGGTCAGCAATTTTACGCCGGCGACGGCATTATCAAAAAGGGTGTAGAAAATACAATCCGTGTAATCGGCGAGCTTGCCAGTCAGGGAATGTGTGAGACAGATCGAAGAATTTTAGAGATTATGGTACGGTAAAAGAAAGAAAAACCGGACAGGTAAAACTTCCCTTACCTGTCCGGTCTCTTTTTGACATAAGGACATCACCTTTTACCACTCATCAAAAAGGTCGGTTTCGATATACCTCTCTGCACTATCTGAAAAAACAGTTGTAATTCTCTTTCTATGAAACTCTTTCCGCCCGGCAAGCTGCCGACAAGCCCAGAGGGCCGCTCCCGAGGAAGGCCCCACCAAAAGGCCCTCGATCCGCGCCAGCTCCCTGGTTGTCTCATAGGCGTCCTGATCTGTCACGCTGATGATCTCATCATATACGCCGGTATCCAGCACCTTTGGGACAAAGCTCGCGCCGATTCCCTTGATTTTTGCCGCTCCCACGCGGCCCGTGGACAGCACCGGGGAGCCCGCCGGCTCCACCGCTACCACATGGATCTTCGGATTCAAAAGTTTCAGATAGCCTCCTACACCGGTAATGGTCCCTCCTGACCCTACGCCGGCCACGAAAACATCAATTCTGCCGTCGGTGTCATTCCAGACCTCCAGTCCAGTGCTGAGCTTATGCGCCAGTGGATTGGCCGGATCAGCGAAGGGGTCAAGCAAATAGCTGTCCGGCATTGTCTGGGATAGTTCCCGCGCTTTAGCAATTGCTCCACGCATCCCACGCAAGCTCTCCGTCAGCACAAGCTCCGCTCCGATGTAGTGGAATAGCCTCCGCCGTTCTATGCTGCACCTCTCGGGGACGACAATCAAAAAACGGTAGCCCCTTGGCACTGCCAATGCGGCCAGGGAAATCGCCACATCCCCTTGCGAAGGGAGAATCAGCGTCATCCCGGGGCGTATGGTACCGTCAGACTCGGCACGATCCAGCATGGACCGCGCGGCTCGGTCCTTCACGCTCCCAATCGGATTCACATACTCCAGTTTGGCCAGTATCTCTGCCTGTATCTGATAGTGCTGCTCATATGCGCGCAATTCAAGGATAGGCGTATTCCCGATCAGCTCCGCCACAGACGAATATATCTTTCCCATACTCTCTCCTTCCCCACCTCTAAGTCCTGAAGTCCAAGACGATCATGGGGCGCTAAATGCTGTAATCATCCTGCTCTCCGTCTATGCTCTCCCTTGCCAGGTCCTCCAATGTAATGCTGTCCAGATATTCCGTCACCACGTGATAAAGACCGTCCCACATGGCCCGAACCGCCTGTTGTCCATTATTGCTCTCCTGCGTTCCCATTTCATCTGGTGCCGTTACCGGGTAAAGACTGCCCTCAACCGCGCGCAGCACGTCGCCCACTGTGCTGCGCTCCATTCCAGGCATCAGCTTGTATCCCCCCTGAGGTCCCCGGGCACCTTTCAGAAAACCACCGGAAGTCAGAGCGCCTACCACCTGCTCCAAGTATTTTACTGAAATATTTTGCCTGCGGGATACATCCTTAAGCGCGATGCAGCTCCCAGCGTTATGCAGGGTAATATCTACCATCAACTGTACCGCATATTTACCTTTTGTCGAAACTTTCATATCGCACTCCTACAACAAGGTCATGGCTCACCAGCCTATCGGGAAGTGAGCCATGACAAAACATAATTATTTTAAGGATATTATATCACCAGTTTTATGGGAGCGCAAGCTAATCCTAGAATTTTTCAGCTATGCGCCACCACATGGGCCAGGGGCTCTCCTTTTTGGTAGTGCGCCAAGTTCTCCAAAAAATGGCTAATAATCAGTCGCAGGGACAAGCACTCGCTGCTGCAGGTGCCGTGGGATACCCGGAAACCACCCGCAACATGGGGCGTTACCACAAGGTTCGTTATACCCCAGGCACGGTGGTCGGCGGGAAGGGGCTCTTCTGGAACCACATCAACCGTGGCGCCGCGAAGCGCGCCTGATTCCACCGCGTCACACAGCGCATCCAAATCCACGGCGGAACCACGACCGGCATTGACAAATACAGCGCCCTTTTTAAAGCAGGCAAAGGTCTCCCGGTTGAATATTCCCCTGGTCGCCTCGTTATCAGGAAGCACGGAAACTACAATGTCCGCCTGAGGAAGCACTTGGCACATCTGATCCAGTGTGTGCATCTCATCCACCCACTCTGACGTTGCCCCGAGCGTACGGCGGAACCCAAAAACCTTCGCCGCTCCCAGCAGCTTGACCCGTTTGGCAAAATTTTCTCCAATATCGCCCACGCCAAATACCGCCACAGCGGCGCCTTGAATAGACTTGCTCAGCCCCTCCTCCTTCCACAGCCTGGCATTCTGGTTATCCCGGAGCCGATGGAAATTTTGCAAATGCGTCATGACCGCACAGAGAAGATACTCGGAAATCATCTGTCCATAGGAGCCGGAGGAGCTTGTGAGAATTACATCCGGTCGCAGCAAACCGCCGGATGTGTATGCGTCCGCCCCTGCGCTGATCAGCTGAAGCCACTTCAAATTCGTGTACTGCTCCAATTTCGCTGGTGCAATATTACCAAATACTACATCCGCTTCCGCACATTGTTCGGGTGTGATCGCCGCATTGGTGGTAAATAAGACCTCATCATTTGAAGCAGCGGCAAGAATCCTCTGCTTGTCCTCTTCTTGAAGAGGACAAAGCACCGTCAGTTTCATTTTCTATTTCCTACCTTTCATTGTTTTAATTAGGTTTTATATGTTTTGATTTTACAGTAAGTTCTGTCCAGTGTCAAGTAGTTATTTGCCGATTTTTTGTAAAAAAGCACAAAAAAATTAGTTGACTTTTTCCCCAAACCCCAGTACAAT
>CASEPH010000321.1 GCA_949289625.1 uncultured Clostridia bacterium
CTTGAGCCGGATGTGCTGTGCCTCGCCCCGGCCCTCCACCATGTCCAGCAGGACGCGGATCCCCTCCCGTCCCATCTCCTGTCCCGGCTGTTCCAGCGTCGTCAGGGTGGGAATGGTGTAGTTGGACATGGGAATCCCATCAATGGCGATCACGGAGCAGTCCTCCGGCACCCGGCAGCCGTGGTCGGTCAGGGATTTGATTGCGGCAATCGCCATCATATCGGACAGGGTGAAAATCGCTGTGCAGCCGGTCTCCCGGCGCAGCAACTCCTCTGTTCCCCGGTAGGCCTCCGCCATTCCGAAGCTGCCGGTCTCTACCACCAGTGCCGGATCAAAGGGGATGCCATGCTCCGCCAGCGCCGCCCGGTACCCTTGGCAGCGCAGCTCACTGATGGAGCGGTCATTGCATGCCGCTACAAGGGCAGCAATCCGACGATGCCCTAAGGATATAAGGTATTCCACTGCTTGAAACGCCGCGGCTTCATCATCAATAGAAACCGACCCGAAATCCCCTTCCCGCAAATCACCAAAACAATTTGTATAGGTGCAGCAGACGAAGGGCACATTGAGAATTTCCATCTCCCGGCGGGTGTAGTCAAAACGCCCGCCCAGGAACAAAATCCCCCGGAGCTTCTTCTCCCGTTCCAAAATTGCCCCGCTCTTTACCTCGTCCTCTCCGCTGCCGATCTGCCGCAGGATCATCCGGTAGCCGCTGCCCTCGATTACATGGGCCACCAGCCTGACAATATCCGCAAAGAACAGGTTGGAGGTCCCCCGCACCACCACGCCAATGGTGTCGCTGCGGGTCCGGACCAGCTCCCGAGCCGTGTAGTTTGGAATAAATCGGCTCTCTTCCACCACAGCCAGAATTTTTTGACGCACCTCATCGCTGACATCCGGACGCCCGTTGATGGCTCTCGATACCGTGCTGACGCTGACGCCGCACTGCTTTGCAATATCTTTGATGGTCATGGCGTCCTCCCTATTCCGGCAGAGCATCGGAAACGTTCCCGGCCTTCAGTTTTTTATCATAACAACCATTGTGTCTTTTGTCAACTTCTCGAATTTTTCTGCAGCTATATTTGGATAAATTGACAAAACAGTCGAGAGGAAACTATCACATGTCACAAATTTGAAAAATGGCCATTCCCCTGATTTGCCATCTTCAAAAAAAATTAATGATTTAGATAGTTGTTTCTTAAGCCAATCATGCGTTATACTACGTACTGTAGAAAGAAGGAATAGATATTGGACAAGCATCCTTTTCAGTTAAATGAGCGGCACAAACGTCTGCTGGCCGGACTGTCATTTTGTATCTTCATCCTGCTGTTTCTGACGGTAGCCTGGTTTATCGGGCGGCCAATGATTCGTTTTGTGCAGAAGCCAGAACTATTCCGGGCATGGGTGGATGAACACGGTATCTGGGGAAATCTGGCCTTTCTGGGTATGATGTTCCTGCAAGTCGTCATTGCCGTAATCCCCGGAGAACCTTTGGAGATTGGTGCGGGGTATGCCTTCGGCTTCTGGGAAGGAACACTGCTGTGCATGCTGGGTATTTTTTTAGGCAGCGCTGCAGTATTTCTACTGGTACGGCGCTTTGGCACCCATCTGGTTGAAGTATTTTTTGATAAAAAGAAGATCCACTCTCTGAAATTCCTTCAAGAGAGCAAAAAGCGGGATCTGTTGATCTTTTTTGTCATGTTCATCCCAGGGACACCCAAGGACCTCCTATCCTACTTTGCCGGCCTGACGGATATCAAACTGGGTCGGTGGCTCGTAATCTCCACCATAGCCCGGCTCCCCTCCGTCATTACCTCCACAATAGGCGGCAATGCCGTGGGAGAACAGAATTACCTCTTTGCGGTGCTGGTCTTTGCCGGAACCCTGGCCGTCAGCGCCCTGGGGCTCTGGATCTACCAGCGCATCAGCAAGCGGAAAAAGGATGAGTGAACGGCCCGCCGGGAGGCGGGCTGTTTCTCGTTTTATTATTGACACTTGTTCAATCATGTGGTATGGTAAAGCCGAGGTGAGGACCATGCGCGTATCCAAGGCCCCGGAAATCCGGCGGCAGGAGCTGCTGGACACCGCCATGGCGGTGTTTGCTGAGAAAGGCTATGAGACCACCACCATGCGGGATATTGCCAGGGCCGCCGGGGTGGCCGCCGGGCTCTGCTATCACTACTTCCAAAACAAGGAAATGCTCTACCGCCAAGCGGTGGAACAGTATGCCGCCCGGTGTGCCGCGCCTTTTCTCGCCGTCTTTCGGCAGGCCGACCTCCCCTTCCACCAGGCGATGGCCCGGGCAGAGGCCGCCTGGCAGGCATCCATGGAGCACTACCCCTACTACAGCTACTTTCACCAGGCCGGCAACGAGATGTTCCACCAGCAGCTGAACGTTTATTTGATTCAGGCGCTCCTCCCGGCGCTTACCGACTACCTCGCCCGGCGCAAGGAAGTGGGAGAAATCCATATCGGGGTGCCTCAGGCCGCGGCACTCTTTCTCCTCCATGGACAGCTGGCGCTGGCGGAGGCTCCCGATCTGACGCCGGAGCAGCGGCTCCAGGAGTGCACATTCCTGGTGGAAAAGCTTTTGCAATGACCTCCGTCCTCTGGGCGGAGGTTTCTCCGGTCCCATCATTGAACAAACGTCAATCAGAAAGGATGATCCACATGCACACCAACACCAAGACAACCACCATCGCCTATTTTGACCGCACCGCCGCCGTCTACAACGCCAGCCACGACGGGAAATTTGTCCGCCCCATGTACCGGACCGTTCTGGAGGAGGCCCTCTCCCTTCCCTGGCGGGATGTGCTGGACATTGGCTGCGGCAACGGGAATCTTTTGGCCGCGCTGCTGGAGGCACGGCCGGAAGCGCACTATCACGGCGTGGACCTCTCCCCCAATATGGCTGCGGAGGCCCGGCGCCGCCTGGGG
>CASEPH010000322.1 GCA_949289625.1 uncultured Clostridia bacterium
AAGGAGAAAAGATCGCCTGCGCCATTCATCGAAACGGCGGCGAAGTGACGGTCACCATCCGGGACTTTGGTCCCGGTATTCCGGAGGAGGAACTGCCTCTGGTGAAGAAAAAGTTCTACAAGGGGTCCTCCAAGGCCAGGGGCAGCGGCATCGGATTGGCGGTCTGTGAGGAGATCGTCACCATGCACGGCGGCAGATTGGATATTGCCAATGCTGCCGATGGTGCCAGCGGCTGTGAGGTAACCATTCATCTTCCAATATAATCCCATTTATGGTACACCTTCTGCGGTACACTGAAGCGGGAGGTGAAAGAAAGGAATAATTCTGTGGCAAATCAGGAAAAAAGAACGACCATTGGGGGACAGGCCCTGATCGAAGGCATTATGATGCGTGGTCCCTTTCGGCAGGCCATTGCCATTCGGGATCAGAACGGGGAGATCGTCCTCAAGACCGAAGAACTGAAGTTCATTAAGGACAAATATCCCGTTTTGGGTTGGCCCCTGATCCGCGGCGTGGTGAATTTTGGCGGATCCATGGTGGCGGGCGTAAAGGCGCTGATGTACTCCGCGTCCTTTTATCCCGAAGAGGAGAGTGAGCCGGGGCGGCTGGAGCAGTGGCTGGACCGGCACATTGGCTCGGAGAAACTGGAATCCCTTGTGATCTATTTCGCAGTGGCGCTGGGGATCCTGTTCTCAGTGGGACTGTTTATGCTGCTGCCCACCTTTTTGGTGGGACTAATTCGGCCCATTTATGATAATTACCTAGTGCGGAATCTCTGCGAGGGCCTGGTGAAAATCGTGATCTTTACGGCCTATATGATCGGGATCAGCAAGCTGCCCGATATGCGCAGGATCTTCTCCTACCACGGGGCCGAGCATAAGACCATAAAATGCTATGAATTGGGCCATCCGCTGACGGTGGAGAACATCCGGCCCTGTACCAGAAAGCATCCCCGCTGCGGAACCAGCTTTTTGTTTGTGGTCATCATTATCAGCATTTTAGCAGGCAGCGTGATCCAGGTGGGCAATACCCTGGTGCGGATGCTGTGCCATCTGCTGCTGCTGTTCCCTGTGGTGGCCATCAGCTATGAATTCAACAGACTGGTGGGACGGCACGACAATGCCTTGACCCGACTGCTGACGGCACCGGGCATGTGGTTTCAGAACTTTACCACCAACGAGCCCGACGACAGCATGATCGAGTGTGCCATTGCCGCTATGGAAGCGGTGATTCCTGAGCAGGAAGGAGCAGACGACTGGTAAGTCATGAGTATAAGATACACCTATCATGATCTATACAAGGCAGCCAGGCAGATGCTTCGCCAGGTGGACGGGGAAAACGCGGAGTTTACGGCCCAGCAGCTGGTGGCTGCTGCCACGGATCGGACCGTGAGCCAATTGGTGGCGGACTTCCCGCTGATGGTGTTTCAGCGGGATGTGGAAAAGGTCAACGAGATGGTTCAGCGTCATATCAAGGGGGAGCCATTGGCCTATATTCTGGGACAGTGGGAGTTCCACGGCCTGACGCTGAATGTGACGCCGGATGTGCTCATTCCCCGGGACGATACGGAGGCAGTTTGTGAGCTTGCCATCGGCAAGACTATGCAGCTGCCGCAAAATCCGCGGATTTTGGACCTGTGCGCCGGTTCCGGCTGCATTGGTCTGGCCATTGCCTCCAAGGTCAAGGACGCTCGGGTCACGCTGGCGGAGATCTCGCCGGAGGCCATTCGGGTGGCCAAAAAGAACATTCAGGACAACCATCTGGCCGGAAGGGTCAGCTGCATTCAGATGGATGTGCGGCAGACGCCGCCCAAGTTTCTGGGGAAATATGATCTGATCGTATCCAACCCGCCCTATGTGACGGCAGCACAGATGGAACGGCTGGATCCGTCCGTGAAGGACTACGAGCCGAGGCTTGCCCTCTATGGCGGCCTGGACGGCCTGGATTACTACCGGGCCATTACAAAGAATTTTACACCGATCCTGAAGCCCGGCGGATTCATCTGCTTTGAATTCGGCATGGGTCAGGAGGCGGAGGTGTGCCATATCCTGATGGAACATGGCTATGAGCTGGGCAGACTGGTACGGGACAGCGGAGAACGGGCCCGGGCGGTATTGGCCCAGAAACCAAACAAGGAGGAATAGAGATGGCGTCCAAAAAACCTGCGTATGAGGCGGCAGCTCCTGCGGCAGATAAGAAAAAAGCCTTGGAGACTGCTCTGCAGCAAATTGAGAAAAATTTTGGCAAGGGCACGGTTATGCGCCTGGGCGATAAAGCGGATATGAACGTGGATGTGATTCCCACTGGGTCCCTGACGTTGGATCTGGCGCTGGGTGTGGGCGGACTGCCAAAGGGACGAATCGTGGAGATCTACGGGCCGGAATCCTCCGGTAAGACCACTCTGGCGCTGCATGTGCTGGCGGAAACCCAAAAGCAGGGCGGCGAAGTGGCCTTTGTGGATGCCGAGCATGCTCTGGATCCGGAATACGCAGCAGCTCTGGGGGTGGATATTGACAACCTGTTGGTCTCTCAGCCGGATTATGGAGAGCAGGCCCTGGAGATTACCGATGCGCTGGTACGGTCCGGCGCGGTAGCTGCCGTAGTGGTGGACTCTGTGGCAGCACTGACCCCCCGGGCGGAGATTGAAGGAGAGATGGGAGATGCCGCAGTAGGCCTTCAGGCCCGGCTGATGTCTCAGGCTTTGCGGAAGCTGGCAGGTTCTATTGCAAAGACCAACTGCCTGGTGATCTTCATCAACCAGATTCGAGACAAGATCGGTGTGATCTATGGCTCTTCCGAGACCACCACCGGTGGTCGGGCCCTGAAGTTCTTTGCTTCGGTCCGGTTGGACATTCGCCGGACCGAGGGACTGAAAGTCAATGGAGAACTGATCGGCAATCATACCCGGGTTAAGGTGGTCAAAAATAAGGTTGCACCGCCCTTCCGGGAGGCGGAATTTGATATTATGTATGGAGAGGGCATCTCCCATACCGGGGAAATTCTTGATTTGGGCGTGAAATATGACCTGGTTCAGAAGAGCGGTAGCTGGTTCTCCATTGGAGATGAGCGGATCGGTCAGGGCCGGGATAACGCCAAGGCCTATCTTCGGGACAATCCGGAGACCGCCGCTACGTTGGAAACTGCCATTCGGGCGGAGGTGGCCAAGCAGCAGGAGGAGAAGCGGGCCAAGCACAGAGAGCCTGCTGCGGGACCTGCAACAGTGGCTACCAAAGCGGTGAATATCACTGCCGACGACTTTTTTGACGACGACGACATTGTATGACGCTGTTGCGAATTACCGCTGAGGGAACAGATCAGGCCCGGGTGACCCTCTGGTTTTCCGATGGGCATAAGCAGGTGACATCCACCAGTGTGGTGGCACAGCTGGGCTTGTATCAGGGCATGACCATGGATGACCAGGACATGGAAGCGCTGCTGGCAGCGGTCCAAAAGGCGGCGGCCAGGGACCGGGCGGTGCGGATTGTTTCCACCACCAGCATTTCGGAGCGGCAGTTGAAGCAGCGGCTGCTCCAACGGGGCGAGGAACCGAATGCTGTGGACGAGGCGGTGGACTGGCTCAAGGAGCTGGGGGCTGTGGACGATGGGGATATGGCCCGTCGGATCGTCAGCCAGTGCCAGAGCAAGGGATACGGAAAGAACCGGATTCGGCAGGAACTCTATCGCAAAGGGATTCCCAGGGAATACTGGGATGAAGCTCTGGAAAATCTGCCGGATATGTCCGATGCCATTGACCGGTTCCTGGCCCAGCGGCTCCGGGGCCGAGAGCCGGATCGAAAGGAACTTCAGCGGGCAGTTGCTGCCTTGCAACGCCGGGGGCATGGCTGGGAAGAGATTCAGTCTGCACTGAGAAGATACCGGGACAGCCTGGAGGAATCCGGCTGGGAGTAACATAGAATAATTGGAGGTCTCCAAATGGGGAAGAAAGTAGCAATGGTGTCCTTGGGCTGTGCCAAAAACCAGGTGGACGCCGAGCAGATGCTCTGCCTGCTGCATGAGGCGGGCTATGAGGTCACCACAGAGGTGGAGTACAGCGATGTGACCATCGTCAATACCTGTGGATTTATCGAGAGTGCAAAGAGCGAGGCAATTCAGGAAATTCTGGAACTGGGACTGCTGAAAAATGAGGGGAAGATCGGGAAGATCTTGGTCACCGGATGCCTCAGCCAGCGGTATCGGGATCAGTTGATGGAAGAGCTGCCGGAGGTGGATGGAATCTTGGGCTGCGGCAGCTATGGGGAGATCGTCTCCGCCGTGGATGATGTGCTGGAAGGTGACCGGCCCTACCGCTTTGGAGACATCAATGGTCCCCTGGAAGAACTGGGCCGGGTGCTGACCACACCGGAATATTACGCATACCTGAAAATTGCCGAGGGCTGCGACAACCACTGTGCCTTCTGCGTGATTCCGTCTCTCCGGGGAAAATACCGGAGCCGCCGGTTTGAGGATCTGGTGGAGGAAGCCAAGCTGCTGGCGTCCGGTGGAGTCAAGGAGCTGATCGTCATTGCCCAGGATACCTCCCGGTATGGTCTGGACCTCTATGGTCGCCGGCGGCTCAGCGAACTGCTGCGGGAGCTGTGCAAAATCGAGGAGCTCCATTGGATTCGGGTCCACTATCTCTACCCGGATGAGATGGACGAGGAACTCATCGATACCATCGCCCAGGAGGAGAAGATCTGCTCCTATCTGGATATTCCCATTCAGCACTGCAACGACGAAATCCTCCGCCATATGAACCGGCGAGGCAATAAGGAGTATCTGGAATGGCTGCTGCCCCATCTGCGGGAAAAGATCCCCGGCCTGGTGCTGCGGACCAGCCTGATCTCCGGTTTGCCCGGTGAGGGAGAGGCGGAGTTTGAAGAACTGTGCCAATTCCTGAAAAAACACCGGATGGAACGGGTGGGCTGCTTTGCGTTTTCTCCCGAGGAGGGAACGCCGGCGGCCAAGATGGACTATCCCGACCGGGATGTGGCGGAGAAACGGGCGGAGATTATCTCCGAATTGCAAAGCCGTATTATGGACGATTACAACGAATCCCTGGTGGGCAAGACTGTAGAGGTGCTGGTGGAGGGCTACGACCGGCTGGCGGAGTGCCAGTTTGGCAGAACCTATGCCGATTCCCCGGAGATCGACGGCATGGTGTTCTTCTCGGCGGAGAAGCGGTATCGTCCCGGCACCTTCCTGCAGGTGACCATTGAGGAGACTATGGATGGCAATTTGATTGGAACAGCATTGGAGGAATCGGTATGACTACAGCCAGTAAAATCACCCTGGTTCGGGTGTTGATGATTCCGGTGTTTATGGTGCTCCTGCTGCTGGGGTACAACATTGCAGCCCTGGTGGTGTTTATCGTGGCGTCCTGCACGGACTTTGTGGACGGCTATATTGCCCGGCACTATCATCAGGTCAGTAATTTTGGAAAGTTTTTGGACCCGCTGGCGGACAAGCTGCTGGTGATCTCCTGTATGGTGATCTTTATCCAGTGGGGGCGGATGCCGGCCTGGGCAGTGATGATCGTCTTGGCCCGGGAGTTTGCGGTGACGGGCCTGCGCCTGGTGGCAGTGGAAAACGGCCGGGTGATCGCGGCAGCCTGGATGGGAAAGATCAAGACGGCTTCCACCATGGTGGGCCTGTGTGTGATGATCTTTTTTACCCAGTGGGCTGTTCTGGACTGGGTGGTGACTGTTGTCATCGTGGTGACCACAGTGGTGTCCGGCGTGGAATATTTCGTGAAAAACTGGGACGTGCTGGACATGAAGAAATAATATTGACACACTTTTGAAGTCGTGTTAATATGATGATGGTAAGTGAATATCGCGTGGATTGGGAAGAGTAACGGCAAACAGGCTTCCAAGAGAGCTGCGGTCACCGGCTGAAAGCCGCGGCGGAGACTGTGCTGTGAAAGTGCGCCCGGGAGCGAGGGGAGACCCCGTGAGGCCGCGTCAGTGCCAAAGCGATAAATCAGAGTGGAACCGCGGTTCATACCGCCTCTTGATGAAAATCAAGAGGCGGTTTTTTGCAGCCAATGAAGCGGCTGCTGGAGCAGAGAACATCAAAGACAGATTGCCCCGGCAGGAAAGAAGGTATTGTTCCGCGATAAAGCGGGTTTGGAATGGACGGGAATGGAGGTCACTATGTTATTGCAGCGTTTGAATGAGACTCTTGGCGCCTACCAGGCCAGAGATCCGGCAGCCCGGTCGAAACTGGAGATTTTTCTCCTGTATCCGGGCGTGCACGCCATCATCAACCATCGCATTGCCCATTGGCTATATACCCACAAGCTGCGGTTTTTGGCCCGGCTGGTGAGCCAACTCAGTCGCCATTTTACCGGTATCGAAATCCACCCAGGAGCTACCATCGGTCGGCGTTTTGTTATCGACCACGGCATGGGGATCGTCATTGGTGAGACTGCCGAGGTTGGAGACGATGTGTTGCTCTATCATGGCGTGACCCTGGGCGGTACCGGCAAGGATCAGGGCAAGCGTCACCCCACCATTGGCAACAATGTGCTCATCGGGTGCGGAGCCAAGGTATTGGGACCCTTCAAGGTTGGGGATAATAGCCGTATCGCATCCAATTCTGTGGTGCTCTCTGAGGTGCCGGCGGATGCCACGGCTGTGGGTGTACCGGCGAGAATCGTTCGGATCGCGGGACAGAAGGTGGACTACGCCAAGGAAGTGGACCAGATCCATGTGACCGACCCGGTACAAAAGACGCTGGATAGCCTGCTCTCCCGGATCGAGGCCCTGGAACAGCACCAGGACGCCCAATATGCAAAGAAAGCCGAAGGCCAAGCGGATGCAGACGTCTCGTCGCTATGAAAAAGGAGTTGTGAAACATGTATTTGTATAATTCTCTTTCCAGAACCAAGGAACTGTTTACGCCCCACGAGCCGGGCAAGGTGCGGATGTATACCTGCGGACCCACCGTGTATCACTTTGCCCATATCGGGAACCTGCGGAGCTACATTATGGAAGATGTGCTGGAGAAGTATCTCCGGTATGTGGGCTATGATGTGACCCGGGTCATGAACATCACCGATGTGGGCCATCTTTCCTCGGATGCTGACACCGGGGAGGATAAAATGCTCAAGGGAGCTAAGCGAGAGCATAAGACGGTGATGGAGATTGCCAAATTCTATACGGACGCCTTTTTTCAGGACTGCAAGGCCCTGAATATTAAGACGCCGGATGTGGTGGAGCCCGCCACCAACTGCATTCCCGAGTTCATTGCTATGGTCCAGGGCCTTCTGGAGAAGGGCTACGCCTATGAGGCTGGAGGAAACGTCTATTTTGATACCTCCAAGCTGAAACAGTACTATGTCTTTGGGGAACATGAAGAGGAAAACCTTGCGGTGGGCGTCCGGGAAGGCGTAGAAGCGGACGAGAACAAGAGGAACAAGACGGATTTTGTTCTGTGGTTTACCAAGTCTAAGTTTGAGGATCAGGAGCTCAAGTGGGAAAGCCCCTGGGGACTGGGATACCCTGGCTGGCACATTGAGTGCTCCGCCATCAGCCTCAAGCATCTGGGGGAATATCTGGACATTCATTGCGGCGGCATTGACAATGCATTTCCCCATCATACCAATGAGATTGCCCAGTCGGAGAGTTTTCTGGGCCATCCCTGGTGCAAATACTGGTTCCACATCTACCATCTGAACACGGATTCTGGAAAGATGAGCAAATCCAAGGGAGAATTTCTGACGGTTTCACTGCTCAAAGAAAAGGGCTATGATCCGCTGGCCTATCGTCTGTTCTGTCTGCAATCCCACTATCGCCGGGGACTGGTGTTCAGCTGGGAGAATCTGGGCAATGCCCAGACGGCCTATGAAAAGCTGGTGGCACGGATCGCGGCGCTGCCGGAGGACGGAGAAACCTCTGAGGATGGAGAGACTGCGGAAACCCTGCGGCAATCCTTCCGGGCTGCACTGGACAATGACCTCAACACATCTTTGGCCGTTACGGCGCTGTACGACGTGCTAAAGGCAAAGCTCTCTGGCACTGCCAAACGGAAACTGCTGGCAGAATTTGATCAGGTTCTGTCACTGGGGCTGATGGAAGCAGCCGCAGAGAAGCAGCAGGAGGCGGCGTTACCCCAGGAGGGGGATGAAGAGATCGACGCTTTGGTGGCAGCCAGAACTGCGGCCAAAAAGGCAAAGAACTTTGCGGAGGCAGACCGGATTCGAGATCAGCTGAAGGAAATGGGTATTGTTCTGGTGGATACCAAGGAGGGAACCACATGGCATCGGTAAAGGGGCTGTTTGACCCGGTGAACATCGGAACGGTGACGACCCAGAACCGAATTTGCATTCCGCCTATGGTAATCTACGGATATTCCGACGACAGTGGCATGGTCACCGAGGACAATGTCTCCCATTATGCCCGTTTGGCCCAGGGCGGTGCGGGCCTGATTATTCAGGAGGCCACCTGCATCACAAAAGACGGACGGCTATCCGCAGACCAACTGGGAATCTGGTCCGATGACCACATTCCCGGCCTGAAACAGATTGTCCAGAGGGTCCATGCCTATGGGTGCCCCATCTTTGTGCAGCTGCACCACGCCGGTGTGGCGGGCATTGGGCCGGACTACCTCTGTCCCAGCGCGTACCGCTTTTCTGGAAGAAGAGGCGTCCATACAGGACGGGCCATGACGGAAGCGGAGATTCAGACGGTCCGGGAGGATTTCATTCAGGCTGGACGGCGGGCGTTTCTGGCGGGTTACGACGGGGTAGAGATCCATGGTTGCCACAGCTATCTGCTCTGTCAGTTTTTGAACGCCCGGGTGAATCGCCGGACGGATGTGTACGGGAAAGAACCGCTAAAGCTGATTCAGGAGATTATGGAGGGCATTCGGGCATGTACCGCGCCGGACTTCGTGATCGGAATACGGCTGGG
The DNA here is from genome assembly GCA_949289625.1 of uncultured Clostridia bacterium. Next base: position 8,913 of record CASEPH010000322.1, read on the forward strand.
AGGGTTTGAACCCACGCTGGCTGACGGCATTGCCCACGCCAAAGCGCTAGTGGACTATGGCATTGGATTTTTGGATATTTCCTATGGATTTTCCGGGGAAATGGATCTGACTGCACCGGGAGATCCTGACCTAATGGATATCGTTCGGGCAGCCGGAGCCATTCGAAAGGCGGTGGATGTGCCGGTATTTGCGGTGGGCGGTATCCGGCTGCCGGAGGACGCCCAGCGGGTGCTGCGAGAAACCAATGTAGATATGGTGGATGTGGGTCGCAGCGCGCTGGTGGATCCAGAGTGGCCCAATCGGGCCCGGCGTGGTGAGAAACCGGGAAAATGCCTGGACTGCAAGGTGTGCCAGTGGCGGCTGGACCGGGAGAAATGTCCCGGCCGGAAGATGCTGGAGAAGGAGGTACGCGCGTGAGATTTCAGGGCGACATTATCATCACCGACCCTGCCTATGTGGCAAAGGATGCCGAGGACTGGCGGGCCAGTGCATATGGAGACAACATGGAGGCCCTGGGTATCCAAACCTATCTGATTGCTGAGGTGATCGAAGGCGAAGAGGACCTGGCAGCCTATGACAGCCAAAACGGGGCGTCCCTTGGCACATTTGTGACGGATTCCGGCGTGGTGGGTGTCTTTCTGCTAAAGGAGATCCTGGAGTATGATCCGGATTTTGACGAGCATACGGTCTGTCCGGAAAATGCGCTGTGGATTCCAAACTTTGACGGAGAGATCAAGGTCACCGGAGCCGATGGGGATCAGCATTTTGTTGGGGCTGGAAGCCACTGCTTTGAAACCCGATGAAGGGTGAAGCCTTGCAAAATAGAAAGTACGGACAGGAAACCGGCGATGGCCGGAGTCCTGTCCGTTTTGCACTGAGAAAAGATCTTAGGGGTTCTTGGGTGCAGGGGTGGTTTTTACAAACATCAGACAAAAACTGACGAACAGCAGGATACAGGAAATCCAAATGGTTTTCCGCCCCAAAAGGGGAACAAAAAGACCACCAATTCCAGCGCCCAGGGCAAACAGAAAAATGATTCCAAAATATCTGGCCGCTTTTCCCAGCAGATGCCGGTCACCGGTATGTCGTTCCGCCAGCAGGGATTCCACACCGCTGCGCAGATTGCCGATACACATGGTACTGGCAAAGGCATAGCCATTGACCTTGCGAAATGCCTGGACCTGCATGGCGCAGGAGAAGGAGACCATGGCGTTGGCCAACAGGTCCATGGAAGAGGGCAGAAATCCCACGCCGAACAGCAGGGCCATTTCAAACAAGAGAACCAGCTGCCGCCAGTGCATGGCGTCCGCGGATTGAAACCGCCAGCGGATCTGTTCCGCGGCCACCACGCCCATACCAAAGGCCAGCAGAGGAATCATATAGTGCAGAGCCCGGGGCCAGTTTCCGGAAAAAACGTTTTGGCTCAGCAGGACAATATTGCCGGTCTGGGCATTTGCAAAGACTTCCCCGCGGGTAATGTAGGTGTAGGCGTCCTGCAAACCGCCGGAGGCTGATAAAAAGATTGCAGTCAAAAATGCTTCGGACATTTGAATCCGTCGTGCTGCGCCGGACATCAAGGTCCCTCCCTTTTCTTTGTGAGTTGCTTCACAGCTGGAATGCAGAGCTATTATAGCGTGGCATGTGGCTGGTGTAAAGGGCCTATGCGGAGGAAAAACCGCCATAGGTAAGAAAATGCGAATAGAATGGTGTTTACACAAAACCTTAGTGGATGTACAATAAACCCAGACGAAATTTACTGAAAGGGGATTAGAGATGCCGAGCAAAGAATTTTGTGCCCGACGGGGCAGCGTGTGGGAACGGACGAATTTTGCAGGAAAGAGCTTGCCGGAACTGAGAGAGGAGATGGAAGCACTGGCGGTCTCTGAGGTAAGGCACTATGAGGATGTGACCTGGGAGCCCGGGATGTTGGGGCCTCTTTCGGGCAAGTGGGTTCGCCCTAGGGATGCGGCCAAAGGGCTTGTTTACTATATCCATGGAGGAGGCTTTACCCTGGGTTCCTCGGGGATTCCGTTGCCGTTTTTGATGGAACTGAGCCATCGCTTGGGTGTTGTCTGTTTTTCTGCCGATTATCGGCTTGCACCGGAATACACTTTTCCCGCAGCGCCAGAGGATGCATTTGCGGGATATCGGGAACTACTGGAGCAGGGGTGGCGACCGGAACAAATTGCAGTTTGTGGAGAATCCGCAGGCGCTACCTTGGCATTGGGAATTCCGTTGATGGCAAAAAAAGAGGGAATTGCAGCGCCAAAGACCGTTGTGGCTATGTCCCCGGTGACCGATGCCACCTGTTCGGCCAAGGGAACAGTATTGGAAGGGCTGGATGGTACAGACCAAGTGATGAACACATATGCACCTGGCCACGATCGGGCCGATCCATTGCTTTCCCCTGCCTTGGGAGATTTGGAAGACTATCCACCTGTATTTCTGTCTGCCGGAGGTGCAGAGGTACTGATGGGGGATGCTCTGCTATTTGCGGATCGGGCGGCAAAAGCTGGTGCGGATGTACGCTTGCATATCGGAAAAGACATGATTCATACATATCCTCTGGACCTTTGGGATTACCCTGAGGCTATGGAAGCGTTTGAAGAAATTGCAGATTTTTTGAACCGACAGATTTGCCGGTAATATTGCAATATAAAGCCCCGCTGGATCAAATAATCCAGCGGGGCTACTGTGTTTAGCGGTAATCGGTATCCTGCTCGTATTCCAAAATGGTACCGGAAGCTGCATCAATCTTGTAGTCGTACTCTGTGGTACCCTGCCGAAATTCGATCTCGTAGAAAGTCTGGCCATCATCATTTTCCAGCTTAGCTTTGGTAAAGTTCACATCGGCCTCTGCCAGCCCGGCATGCTCCAGGGCCAGGGCCTTGGCCTGCTCTACGGTGATATTCTGTCCGGTGGCGGAGGTTGCACCGCCAGTCGTGTCAAAGCTCTTTTTGCGGATGTCACCGGTAGCGGCGTCGATCTCATAGTCGTATTCCGTCTGATTAGCGAAAAACTCCAGTTCATAGACCAATGTGCCGTTGTCATAGTCTTGCTTGGTATCGAAGAAGGTGACCGCATCCTCGGTGATACCGGCGTCAGTCAGTGCAATGTTTTTCGCGGCATCCAGTCCAATATCCCCGGTTTGCGCAGTGGCGGTTGTCTGAGGATCCTGGGATACCGTTTCAGCAGCCGGTGCGGTGGAGGTTGCAGGGGCTGGGGTGGGGGTGGTGGCATCGGAAACAGCAGGGGACGTGGTGGCCTCAGCAGGAGCGCTGGAGGTCGCCTCAGCTAGGGTGTCGTTTGCGGGAAGGATCTGGTCATCGTCGATCTCCGCGCTTCTATAGAGGATGGAGTTATCGGAGGCTGCGACCAGGTAGTTATATTCCTTGCCATTGGCGGAGAATTCCACCTCGTATACCATTCTTCCGCCTTCCCATTCCAAATCGGTGGGGGACATCATGGCGGAGGAAGCGTCCACGCCTGCGTCAGCCAGAGCCGCAGCTTCTGCGGCAGCTTTGTTGGAGGCGCTGTTGCCGATGGCGAAGAAGGTTCCGAACCCAGCTGCCGCCAGAACGATGAGGATACAGATGACTGTGAGGACCACCCGAAGGGGGCTAGAGAAGAAAGCTTTTATCTTTTTCATTTGAAATGCTCCTTTCCTTGTGTTGTGTCTTCAGTATATCGGGCAAACATGAGAAGAACATTAGAGTGTTTCATTTTTTTCAAAAAAAGTTACGGTGAAGGTGCTGCCTTGATCCAGCTGACTTTCTACGGTGATGGTTCCGCCGTGAAGCCGGACGATCTCTTGGACCATAGAAAGCCCTAGCCCGGTACCGTTGCCGGTGCGGGAGGCGTCTGCCTGATAAAAACGGCGGAAAATCTTTTCCTGCTGATCTGGCGCAATGCCAATGCCGTTGTCGGCTACAGACAGGGTGATTCCGGTCTCTGTCTGCTGGAGTGTAACGGAAATCCAACCGCCGGGTTTTCCGTAGCGGTAAGCGTTGCTGATGAGATTGACCAAGAGACGGGTCAATAGTTCGGTGCTGCCTGTTACTGTGAGGTCAGGCTGAACTTGGCTGGTCAATGTGATGCCGTTTTCTTGAAGCAGGGCCATATCGTCACAGACAGAGGAAACCAGGGAGGAAAGATCCAGAGGGAGAAACGGTTCCCGAGCGGATTGGTTTTCCAGTCGGGTGAAATTCAGCATATCCCGAATCAGAGTGGACATCTTTTTCCCTTGCCGGGCAATTACCTCCAGGGCGTCCCGGTATTCCTCCGGCGTCCGGGGTTCTTCCAGGGTGTATTCGCACTGGGCCATGATTACGCTCATAGGGGTACGCAGCTCGTGGGAGGCGTCAGAGGTGAACTGCTGCTCTGCGGCAAAACTGGCTTCCAGCCGATCCAGCATGGCGTCAAAGGCGTCGGCCAGCTGATGCAGTTCATCTCCGCCGGGGTCTAAATGAATGCGGCGGTTCAGGTCGTGTCCCTGACTGATCTGGGCGGCAGCCTGGGAAATCTGCTGGATGGGCCGCAGGGTCCTTCCGGCGATGAGCCAGCCGCCGCCAATGGCCAAAAGCAGCAGCAGCGGCAATAAAATCAAAGACAGCCGTACTACGGTGGAAAGCTGACCGTCTCCCTGGGTTTGTGCCACAACGCCCCGCAGCCAGAGCCCGTCCAGACTGTTGCCGGTGAGCATACGGTCGTAGACATAATAGGAGGTTCCATGGGAAGTATAGGTCTGTACCACACTGTCGGAAAATTCCGGGCCGCTGGAGGCAATGGGGTCCTCGCCGTAGAGCAGGGTGCCGTCTTCCTGAAACAGGGCGGTGGCAATGCCATTAACCCGGTCCAGGTAGTCATCGTCGATCTCCAAATAGCCGTTTCGGAATTGAAGATAGAGATCCTTGTCGTTGTCCCGACTGGACAGATCCTCCAGGTACTCCACCTCGTCCACATTGTCCTCTACGGTTTCCACCAGCGAGGCTCGCAGGTTCTTCTGTACCACAGAGCGGCTCACATAAAAGACCACCAAAAAGGTCAGGAGAACGATCACAGCCAGCAGAATGGAGAACCACAGGGTGATTTTCAGACGTACAGAACGATTTTTCATGGTTCCTCCCGCAGCACATAGCCGGTTCCCCGTATGGTGTGGATCAGTTTTTTGTCGTAACCCTCGTCGATTTTTTTCCGCAGATAGCGGATGTAGACGTCCACCACATTGGTGCCCCCGGTGTAGTCAAAGTTCCAGATGTGATTTTCGATTTTTTCTCGAGACAGCACAATGCCCCGATTCCGCATCAAATATTCCAGTAGGGCGTATTCCTTGGCGGAGAGGGTGATCTCCTGGCCACCGCGGCTGACCGTATGGGCGGCAAGATCCATGGTGAGATCTCCAACGGTCAGGGTGTTGCTGGTCATACCGAAGGGACTGCGGGTCATGGCCCGAAGCCGGGCCATCAGCTCTGCAAAGGAAAAGGGCTTTACCAGATAGTCGTTGGCGCCGCTGTCCAGGCCGGCAACCCGATCCGCCACGGAATCCCGGGCAGTCAAAAAAAGCACCGGGGTGGCCTTCCCCTGCTGCCGCAAGAACTGGAGTACGGCAAAGCCGTCGGCCTTGGGCATCATAATGTCCAGAATCACCGCGTCATAATCGGCGGCGGCCAAATGATCCATGGCGGCCTGGCCGTCAAAGCAGCTATCCACGCTGTAGCCGTCAGATGTGAGCTTTTGCACCAAAATACGATTGAGGTCCTGTTCATCTTCCGCAATCAATACACGCATAAAAACACCTCCGGAAAAAAGATAAGGGAGAAAGATGAAAACCGGATTAGAAGCAAAGTGCTGGGAATTTTCCGCAGCTTTATTATAATGCCTGTGAAACAAAGCCGCAAGTCGTGAAAAACAAAGCATTGTTTCAATTATTTTTAAAAGCTTGTGCGGATCTCCAATCAACGGAGATCCGCACAAGCTTTAGGAGGATATGCCCGGACCAATGGTCAGCGCATGGGCCTTTCATCGGGGACGATCAATCGTTTTCGCATTTGCTGCCGATCAGATCCGGCGTTTCGTCGGTGACGTGGAGGGTCATGACAATGGCGTCCTTCTGAATGCTGCCGGTAAAGCGGAACAGCGATCCATTCCCGGTACGGGTCATGATTTCAAAATTCTCGGGGCTGCCGGTGACCGACAAAAATGGATTTACGTCGCATTTGTCCCCCACTTGGGGCAGCTTTGGCGGCACATCTGGATGGGAGGAAGCTGCCGGAGGACCGCCGCCAGCGTTCATATGCTGAAGAAATGCCAAGGTTTTTTCGTCCATGAGGCAAAACATTTCGCCGCTGTAGACGCCGTTTTCCTCTGTAATGACAAAATGATTCTCTTTGACGCCTCCGGGGGAATAGACTCCCACCAGATATTCTCCCGCCAGAGCGTTTGGCGTCCCAGACAGACGCTTTCCCGGCTCTAGGGGAATGGTTTCCTGCGTGGTCAGGGAGAGTTTCAAAGTACGATCTGCGGCCGTACCGGAGAAGAGAAAACGAACGCGGCCAACCATAGTCTCAAAGGAGATGTGTTCACCGGCGATGGTACCGGAGGTAATGGGACAAAGGGTTTCCGGTTGATAGGGATTGGTGATGGAGCCTGTCAAAAGACTGCCGGAGGCAGCGAGAGAGATGCGGCATTGCCGAATGCCTCCCGGCAGCGGCAATGGTACAATATAGGTTCCGTTCATAGCTGTGCTCCTTTCGGTGTTCTGTCATTATTATAAAAAAATATCCCGCCCATGGCTTTCAGAAATTCACGATTTGTACTCCAGAAATTGTGCAAGTTTTCCGATGCACAGTTTTTAGAGTGAAAATGCGTGAATCCTTACTACGATCCCAAGGAAAAAAACGCTATACTTGCAGTAAACCGATCTGTGAAAGGATGATTTTTATGGGAAGAAAAGCGTTGATTCTCTACGTGTCCGTGACAGGAAACACGGAAAAAATTGCGAAGTGCTTCCAGGAGGCGCTGGAAGAAATGCAATGGAGCGTGGATCTGATCAAGATCACCAACAAGACGAATTTTGTGGAAGAACCAGTTTTCTTTGACGCATATGACCTGCTATTTATAGGCAGCCCCATTATGGCCGGGCTGCCCTCTACGCTGGTGGGAAAGAATCTGGGCCTTACGGCGTCTATGCCGCCGCGGATGTATTCGGATCGACTGATTATGCCTGGACTCAAGCGGCCAGAGAATCCGGACTATGCACCCTATGCGGTGGAATTCTGTACCTATGGGGGGACCTCCACCGGTCCCAGTGAATGCCTGGCAACCTTGGCCATCGAAAAGCTGTATCTGGAGAACCTCTACATTCAGACCATTGGACAGTTTGCGTGTTTGGGAACGGAGCTCCATCATGCATCGGTGGACACCATTGCCGACGATCTGAACATCTCGGTGGATCTGGCGTCAGAGCTTCTGGCACGATTCAAGGCGGATCCCAAGGCAGAGGAGTTTAAAAAGTATCCGCCGCACATTTTGGGAAAGATCCGGCAGGCTGCCAATATGGGCGAGCAGGGGCCCATCCATGAACCGCCGGAGATGGCGAAAATGAGTCCGGAGGAAAAGGCGCTGGTGAAGCGGGCAGGCGTTATGCCCCATCAGCGGGAACAGCGGCCCAACGGTGATGATAAGGAAGCTGCCAAAATCTTTGTCCGGAATCTGGTCAAGGGATATTTCCCCGGTACAGAGGGCCGGCGGGAGTATGGCGGAGAATATATCAGTATCAGCTAAAGGAGGAAGCAATGAAAAAGAAAGTACTTGCAATACTGTTGACGCTGGCTATGGTGCTTGCGCTGCTGGCAGGTTGTGGGACGGAAACTGGCATGGAAACAGGGACGGAACCCTCCGAAACGGAGCAGGCTGCTGTGTCCCAAGAGGCTGAGACGTCCATACAGACACAGCCGGAAATGGAACAGGAAGCTTCGGCTCCAGAAGAGAGCGTTTCTATGACGGAACCGGAAATTCCTCAGGTGGAATATCCCTTGTCCGAGGAACCCGTAACGCTGACTATGTGGTATTCCTTCCCTGGGGATCTGGCGGACATTATGCAGGAGTATCTGGGAAACGGCAAGAGCAGTGTTCTGCAGGCCGTAGCGGAGAAGACCGGCGTAAATTTGAGCTTTATGCTCCAGTCCGTTACAACGGCCAACGACAGCTTTAATCTGCTGGTAGCCTCCGGTGACTATCCGGATCTGTTCCAGAATGCCGGCAGCTACTACACCGGCGGCATGGATAAGGCCGTGGACGACGAAGTGCTGGTGGACCTGACGGGACTGCTGGAGGAGAACGCGCCCAACTACAACGCCTTGATCCATCAGGATGAGACCACTCTGGCGGACGCTTCCACCAGCAGTGGCCGGATTGTGGAGATCAACCGGATCATGGCCGATTACACCCGGCCCAGCACCGGATTGGTGATCCGCCAGGACTGGCTGGACGATCTGGGCATGGAACAGCCCACCACTTTGGATGACCTCCACGATGTGCTGGTGGCCTTCAAAAATGAGAAGGGGGCCGTGGAACCCCTGGGCCTGGGCTATACCGGTGTATTGGACGAAAATGAGATCTGTTCCGCCTTCGACGTATATGGGGTCTACGCGGCATTTATGGGTACCTATCCCTTCTATGTGGTGGACGGCCAGGTGAAATTTGGATGGGTGGAGGACAATTTCAAGGAGTACCTGTCCTTAATGAGCCAGTGGTATGCAGAGGGCCTAATCGGTTCGGACTACTACATCGAGAACACCGGTCACGGCATCGATTCCAGCAAGACCACCACGGGGCAATGCGGTGTTTGGCTGCACGATTATTTCCAGATCGAGCTGATCCAGACCCAGATGAACGATGAAAACGCCGATGTTCAGGCCATTGCCGCCCCGGTCAAAGAGAAGGGCCAAACCCTGCATTTTGGTAGCAGAAAGACCCTGATTGGAGGCCAGACGCTGGCCATCACCACCGGCTGCGGGGATCCTGAGCTGGCCCTGAAGTATATTGACTTCTTCTTCACCGACGAGGGAAGCATCCTCTGTAACTACGGCGTGGAAGGAGAAGGCATGGAGTACAACGAGGACGGGGAACCGGAATACACGGAGTTGATCTACGCCAACCCCGACCACAGTATGCGGGAAACACAGGTCATGTACACGTTGACCATCGGTCCCTTTGTGGAGGATGAGAGCCGCAACGACATTGCCTACTCCGAGAAGGAAAACGCAGCCCGGGGTGTCTGGGCATCCAATGTGGACGATGCCTACATCATGCCCACTACAGACCTCAGTGCTGACCAAGCTTCTGAGGTGTCCGGGATCATGGGCGACCTGATGACCTATGCCACCGGCAAGATCACCGAGTTCATCATTGGTTCTGATTCCCTGGACAACTGGGACGCCTATGTGACAGAGATGGAATCCTTCAACGTGAGCCGTGCCATCGAGATCTACCAGGAGGTATACGACGCCTATATGGCATAAAGATGGTTTTCCCATAGGAGCACCGCGGAAACCATTCCGCGGTGCTCCGCTTGCGCCGGAAGAAACAATTGCGTATAATAGAACCATTGCGGCAGGGGGAGGTGCGTTTATGAGTCCGGGACAGGAAGAACGGGAAAGACAATGGGAAAGCCTCCTGCTCAACGGAACGACACAGGACCTGCCGGAAGGGCTTGTGCTGCCGGTCATGGTAAATATCCGGCAATGGAATGGCAGTACAGGCTGGCGGGAAAAACGGGCAGTCATTCGGACCGTGGAAGGTCATGTCAGGAAGTGTCTGCTGCAAGCAGACCAGGAAGGCGCTTGCCTGCAGCTGGATGAAACGCATTTACTGGCAATTCTGACTATGCCACTGGGACAAGGAGAAGTATGGGCACGATGTCAAGACGTGCTGGGGGCCTGCGGAGAAGCCCTGATGTGCGAGGTGTCCTGTTGCATTGGAGAGCAGATATCTGGGGACGAATTGGGGAAACAGGTAGACCGAATCTATGCGTTGGAGGAAGCTACCGTATCCAACTGCCCGATCCTTCAGCTGGAGCAAACGGAACAAGGGGAAAGCGTTCCGCCGGAACTGCTGGAACAGTGGCGGTATTTGCTCCAGGACGGAAACTTTGATCCGCTGCTGATGAAAGTGGAGCGCTATTTTCAGGAGATGGAAAAACGATTGGACGCCGCTTCGCTCCACCGATTTAACCAGGACTTCCTTCAAATGCTCTATGGGTTTATGGCCGAAAAACAGGTGCCGGCCCATGTGCTCTTTGACCGGCGGGAAAATGCGACTGTATTTCGGGATGCCACAGTATCGATTGGCAATACTGTGACCTGGATTTTTGCGGCAATCACCGCGCTGTCTGTCCATCTGGAGCGGCGACGCAGCAGCCAGAACTATACCCAGCAGGCAAAGAATTACATTCTGGAACACCTGGGTGACAGCTTTACCCGGCAGGATATTGCCGAGGATGTACATTTGAGCCAGAATCACTTGGCCAGACTGTTTCGTCAGGAGACGGGAATGAGCATCTCGGAGTATATTTTGCAGGAACGAATGAAACTGGCCTTTAATCTGCTAAAGAACACGGGGCTGTCGGTGGGCGAAGTGGCGCTGCGGGCCGGTTATGAAAACTACAGCTATTTCTTGACGCTGTTCCGACGGGTGGCGGGTATGACGCCCAGCCAGTATCGGGAGAAATACAACGTGTCCCTGGGAGGAGATCGACATGAATAACGCATTGATTCTCTATGCTTCCAGCACAGGAAATACAGAAAAGGTGGCAAAAAGGTTCTTTTCTGTGCTAAAAAAACAGAACTGGGATTGTAGAATGCTTCGGCTGGAAGACACAACGAATTTGCAACGAGAAAAGATATTCCTGGACGACTACGACCTGGTGTTGTTGGGTTCTCCGGTGATTTCGGGAAGTCCCTCGCCGCAGGTTTCAAAGCATCTAGCCCTGGTAGGGGCGGAGCCACCCCGGCTGTACAGCAACCAGATGATTTTCCCTGGATCCTTCTTCCGGCCGGAACGTGCTCCGCTGGGAATTGTGTTCGCGACATATTCCGGCGAGACCTTTGGACCGGTGGAGGTATTGCCCACGTTGGAATTGGAGCGTATGTATCTTCAGTATCTGTTCCTTGATGTGATTGGCAAGTTTGCCTGCCCTGGCAGAAAAGAGCCCAAAAGCACTATTGAGTGGCTGGCCTCGGACTTGCATCTGGAGCTGAGCCAGGTGGCACCCCTGATTGGACGCTATGAGCGAAATCCCCAAGACCCGTCGCTGAAAGCAATGGGGGAAGATGCGCTGGCCATGCTGCAGCAGGCTGTTACGGACAAGCAACAAGGTGGACCTCAGGTGCTGCCGCCGGAGTTTTCCGATGCGGTTTGGCATCGGGATCTGGAGCAGCGTCCCCATGCGCGGGATCTGCGCAAAGCGGAGATTTTTCTGGAGGAGATTCTGGAGGATTATTTTACAGAGGAGGGGCTGCCAAAAGCTCCGGGTTCGGTATATACCTGTATCGGGTAAAGACGGTGGATGGTCCACATAAAAAATGTATACTTGATTGCACAGAAAGAATCTGGTAAAATTATAGTGAAAAGAATTGCAATACGGGATAGGAGGGCCTATGGGATATCAGATCATTACCATTAACCGGGAGTTTGAATCACGGGGCAGTGAAATTGCGCAGGAGGTGGCCAAACGGCTGCAGATCCCCTATGTGGATAAATTTTTGATTACGGAATCCGCTATCAAGAGTGGGATGAGCGTGGAAGCCATTCGAGCCACTGATGAGATGCTGGCCTCCCGGTTTGAATATTCGCAGGCGGAGGCGGCCCACTATTATACCTCTGCGGAATCGCCTTTGCCCACCAGTGAGAAGGTGGCAGAGGTGCAGTTCCAATTGATTCGGGAGGTTGCGGAAAAAGGTCCCTGTGTGATTGTGGGACGCTGTGCCAATCACCTGCTACGGGAGCGGGAGGATGTGCTGGATATATTTATCCATGCGGGACGGGACTACCGGGTTAAACGCACCATGGATGTATTCCAGCTTTCCGAGCGCAGCGCAGTGCGACTCCTGAAACGGACAGACAAGGCCCGGAAAGCCTACTATAAAAACTACACGGGGATGGATTGGAACGATCCCAATTCCTATCATCTGGTGCTCAACAGCGACAGACTGAAATTTGAGACCTGTGTTTCGCTGATTTGCAGCGTATATCAGGGGATCTAAGCTCTTCCATAAAAAACAAAGGTTTGGACGATGGATTTGTTTTTCCTGGGAGCATAGAAAGCCACACAAGGGTCTGAATGTTACATTCAAGAAGACCCGGGTGGTGATTGAATTGCAGGAGTTGATCTACTGCGAGTGGTCGGGCCTGCTATGACGCATTTCGGACGGCGTTTGTCGCCTATTTGGCGGAATAGGCATGCTAGGGCCATTGTACCATAGCATATATGGCAGGGGCCTTAATTTGCAAAAATAGAGTGTTTTTACGCAGAAATAGCATAGAGAACGACGCGGACAGAAACAGTACTGTCCGCGTCGTTCTCTGTTTAAGCAGCTGCTAAAAAGCTAAAAATGTGCCATGGAAATATAGACTATCTGCGCTCCCGGAGAAATTCACTGGGCGTCTTTCCCTCCAATCGCTTAAATGCCCGAATCATATTGATCTGAGCACCATACCCCACCTGTTCTGCAATTTCTCGAATGGTGAGATTACCGCCAAGGAGGGCCTTTGCAGCTCGAATACGCACCTGCTGGATATAGTCCAGCATCCGCGTTTGATAGCAGCTGTGAAATACCCGGGTCAGATGGGAAGGGGATACGCCCAGATGAAGGGCCACCTGATTGACATTGAGGTTTTGATCCCCGTAATTCTCATCCACATAAGCCCGGGCCTGCCGGGCAAGTTGCTGATTTGGCGTGCCGTCACCGGCCCACTGCGCGGCTAGGGCGTCGAGAATGACGTCCATTTGCGCTGAGATCTCATCCAGTGTCTGGGCAGAAAGCAGAAGTGTTTCGGCGTGAAGCTGCTCCAGCACCTGCCCAATCCCCAGCTCACGGCTGGCCCGGGCCAGGGTCTGGGTTGTATAGTCGATCAGGGCGGCCACACGGAATCGGAGCATGGTGGCAGAGGGCAGCGTATGGAGAAGATCAGCCATAATCTGTTCCCGGAAATAGTGCTTGGCCTGATCAAAATCTCCCCGATTGATATAATCGCTGAACTGCTCGTTGGCCTCCCGGGAGGCCACGATCCGCTGCTCCGCTTCGCTGATGTGGGCTACATCATGATAAAACAGAATTTCCGGTAGGGAGGCACCCACAATACTCCAGTAATCCCGGAGCATTTCGATGTTTTTTCGTAGCTGGGGAAGCTGGCTGAGCCCGTAACCAATGGGGCTGACGAATATTTGAAAACGAAAGCCCTCGGCCTGCTCCAGGACTTTGTTGACATTGCTGCACATGTCGGTAAACGCTTTACGGTAGTCTGTGGAAGGGAGCTGGTCCGACAAATTTACCAGACAGTAGATGCAACCGTTGAAGTTGGCTGTGACGCAGGCGTGCTGACGCTTGAACTGAGGACGGATCAAGTCCGCCAGCCGGCAATAAAAGGTGCTGTTGAGGGACTCCCAAACAGGCAGGGCATCCATAGTTCCCGGTTCGGAGAAGGTGTCGGTAAAGCCGCAGAGAACGAATCGGTTCCCATGAAAGTCTACGCCGGTAATACTGGCGAAGCGTTCACGAGTAAATTTTTTGTTGTCTCCATCTGACAAGATGGCTACCACAGCCCGGTCTGCCAGATAGCGCCGGCGTTCCTGCTGCAGCTCCGACAATTGGCCCTCCAACGCCTGGATACGGGTTTTCAATTCTTCTATGGTTTCGGGCATCTGGGCTGCACTTCCTCCATGAAATCGGAATTTGTCATCCTGCAATCAAAATTAGTTCATTTACAAGAAAATCATAACCCGATAAAATTAGAATGACAAGCATCATTTTCCGCAAAATCCTCACAATTTTGCGGAGTGAAAGGAGCGGAACATCATGTCAAATTGGGATTTGATTGTTGTTGGCAGCGGCGTTGCCGGAATGACTGCCGCACTCCGTGCCGGCGAGCAGGGTGTGGAAAAGATTTTAATTCTGGAAAAAGCACCCTATGTAGGTGGCAACTCCCGGGCGGCAGGAGGTGTGTTTGCCACCGGTGGAGAGACGCTGGCCAAGGCTGGGTATTCCATGGACCCCCAGAGCTACTATGAACAGGCCATGGAGCAGCTGCAGTTTTCAGTGAATCCAGAGCTGGTGCGAAAGTATATTTTCAACAGCGGTGCGGCACTGGATTGGCTCAGCGGAACGGGCCTGCAGTTTGAGATCAAGCAGATGCCCTTCGGCTGTTTCATGGCAACCATCGAAAGTGATGAATTGGCGGAGCCATACCGAAAAGCGGCGCCCACCAGCCATTCCTATATGGGAACAGCCATGGTTATGAAGCTGAAAGACATGTGCCAGAAACGGGGCATCGAGATCCTGACGGAGACCAGAGCCATGGAACTGTGTACCGATGAAAGGGGCAGGGTCTGCGGTGTTGTGGCGTTACAACAGGGGCAGGAGACGAGCTTCCAGGCAAAGACGGTAATTTTGGCCACAGGCGGTGTGGCCGGTACTGTGGCCTCTCTTCATGAGTTTTTCCCGCAGCTGTTTGACGCGGAGGATACCAACTTTACCTTTGGCAGCGCCCACTGCGTTGGGGATGGCATTCATATGGCGGAAAAGCTTGGTGCAGACTGCCGGAAAGCCATGGGGATCCTGCTCAAAGGGCCCAGCCATCTGGGGCCAGGCGGGACCCAGGCGCTGACCTACAGCGCCGATTCCATGATCGTGACCCAGCATGGCGCACGGTTTATCGACGAGGCCAAAATCTGGAGCTTTCACGCCGCCCTGAACAACATACCCAAAAAGACCACCTATACCATTGTGGATGATAAGATTGTTCAGGAGCTGAACGCCAAATTGCCGCCCCAGGCCCAACCAGGAACCAGCAAAGCGCCGGTTACCCTGCTGGAAGGATTGCGGCAGGAGGCAGAGGCCGGGAAAAACACCTTCATTGGAGATGATCTCCGAGAAGCGGCAAAATACTTTGATATTCCGGAGGCAGCGCTGCTGCAAAGTGTCAGCCAATACAACGCAATGTGTCGGGCCGGGAAGGATACGGATCTGGGCAAAGATCCCAGGCACCTCAAGCCCATCGACACACCGCCCTACTATGTGCTCAAGGGTGGACGCTCCACTGACAGTACCTATGGCGGCGTGCGGATCAACGGAGATTTTCAAGCCTTGAAGCCTGACGGATCTGTGATTCCCGGACTGTACGCCATTGGCGATGTGGCCACCGGATTTGTGGCCGAAATCTACGCGCCTCCTGGCGCAGGGTTCACCTGGAGCTTGGGGTCCGGACATATGTGCGGCAAAGTTGTGGCGGATGCCATATGTAATACCAAGGAATAGGAGGATATGTCATGAAAAATAAATGGAGCATTCTGGTGACGGCATGTCTGCTGCTGGGATTGTTGGCTGGATGCAGCGATGAGACGGGATCTACAATCCCGGAGGAAGCGTCTTCCGCCACCACGGAAGCTGCGGTTCAGGAGACAGCCCAGCCGAATCCGGAGCAGGCGGATTCGACCGGAGAGGAAGCCGTCCAGTCGGCTTCTGCCGCAGAGGAGACGGCACAGCCGGATCTGACCATTTCCATGCCCCTGACGGAGGACGAAGTCAGCTTCACCCTGTGGCATGATTTTGTGCCGCTGCTGTCGGACTATATGGAAGGCATGCAGGACAATCTGTCCTATGCCACCATGGAGGAGATTTCCGGCGTCCATATGGAGTTTACCAATGTATCCAAGGATTCCGCCGCCACTGCGGTTTCCCTGCTGGTGGCCTCCGGAGACTATCCGAATATTTGGAACGGTTTTGCGGGCTACTACGGCCAAGGCATCGACACCGCCATCGACGCCGAGATCATCTATGATCTGGCCCAGTATAAGGACCTGATGCCCAACTATTTCAGCATTGTGGACGGAAATGAGCAATACGCCAAGGAAACCTACACCGACGATGGCGCGATGGGACTTGCCTACTGCCTCAACAGTAAGCAGGTCATTGAATCCGGACTGGTCATGCGGCAGGACTGGCTGGAGGAGCTGGGCATGGAGGCTCCGGTGACCTATGAGGATTTTGAGGAAGTGCTCAAGGCTATGTATGATGCCTATGGCGGTACCTTGTGGCTGTCCTATCTGGGGGATGACATCACCAAGTCCTTTTCCGCCGGCTTTGGCATCACCGCCTTTAATCTGGGCAGTGAGACCTATTTCCAGCAGGTGGACGGGCAGGTGCAGTTCTGCCCGCTGGAAGAGGGGTATCTGGAATATGTGACGCTGATGAATCAGTGGTATCAGGATGGGCTGCTGTATCCCGACTTTGTATCTGGCACCAGCACCACCACCTGCGACCCCAGCCTCATGGCCAACGGGACCATCTCCATGGTGTCCTGTCCTGCCGGGTTTATCGAGCAGTTCTACGCAGTGGCCGGGGATGAAAACTTTGAACTGGTGGCCTCTGCCCGGCCGGTGAAGCAGGAGGGTGACGTGATCCATCAGGGCTCTACTGTAGCTATGACCTCCACCAACGGATTCTCCATTGCCACCTCCATTTCCGATGACGATCCCAATTTTGAGATTCTGCTGAAGTGGCTGGACTACTGGTATACTCAGGAGGGCTCCGATCTGGCCAACTACGGTGTGGAAGGAGTCAGCTACAATCGAAACGAGGATGGGACCGTGGAGTTCACCGAACTCATGACCAACAATCCCGATGGACTGGCGTTTAACCTCTGCATGAACCGATATGTACTGTTTGTGGGCTCTTTTGTCAACGACAATACCAGAACAGCCGTCAACTACAACGATAAGCAGGCGGAAAGCGTGGAGATCTGGACCGAGAGCGCGGGAGATGGAGCCTATGTCTACCCCATGGCCATCTCCATGACCGCAGAGGAATCCGAGGAATTCTCCTCCGCCTATAGTGATATTGCCACCTATGTGGAGTCCCAGACTCTGGGCTTTATCACCGGCAGCGTGCCGCTGAGCGAATATGACAGCTTCTGCGACACCATTGAATCCATGGGTATCGACGACCTTACGGAGATCTATCAGAACTGCCTGGACCGCTATAACGCAAGGTAACAATTAGATAACACACAAATGGCCTGGTCCCGGGGGACCAGGCCATTTGCTATGGAAAAGGGGAGTGTTGTTTGACGACGTCGGGCTTTACTGGTATAATATGCTACAATAACTCCTTGCAGATGGCCTTCCCGGCCAATCTGCCGGTATTGAGTGCAAAGGAGGATGTGTTGCCGCAAAGATAGAAGGGATAGCTGTTGCCGTATATGGTGTTGGCGTCGTTGCCCGCACAATAAAGTCCTGGGATCGGGTCCTCCTGGGCGTTCAGCACCTGGGCCTTGTGGTTGATTTTTACGCCGCCTAAGCCGCCATAAGTGTCACAGAAGAATCTGGCACCGTAGTATTTGGGACCCTGGATCGGCTTAAGGTACTTTGGCGCCTTATGGAAGATGGGATCCTCACGATTTTCACACATCGCGTTGTATTCTTCCAGCGTTTCCTTGAGTGCCTCCAGGGGAACATTGGCTTGTGCGGCGAATTCCTCCAGGCTGTCTGCCAGAAAGAAATCTACACAGCCTTCCGCTCTGGCTTGTGTGATGATGGTATCCATGGGAATGCCATTGAACCGTTCGAATGGCTCTGGTGCTCGAGGTGGTTGATTAGGATCGGCCTCTTCCATGGGAGGCCCTGACGGGTGGAGACGCTGTTCCTCCAGATAATCCTGGTACATCTTCTCGTCCAATAGGGAAATCGCACAGCCCTGATACTGGGCATGGACGGCGTTGCCAGTATAGCCGGGATTGGAGCAAAGATCCTCCCGCATAAAGCGCTGACCCTTTTGATTGATCATCAGGTTGACGGGCTGCCGCAGGCAGGCCAGTGCCGGTGCGGTGCCCAGTGGGCCGCCGTAACCCTTGGTAAGGCCCACATAGGTGTCCATCATCATGGGAGCCTTTTTTCCGCCCACAGCCCAGATCATGTTTAGCCCATCACCGCAGGTTTCGGACATATCAAAGGTATACATGATGTCCTTGTCAATGGTATAACCCACGTCGTGGACCATTTCCGGATTTCCGGAGAATCCGCCTGTGGCAACCACCACGGCCCGGGCCTCTACGGCAAATGCGTTGCCGCTTTGGTCTATGCCTTGTAGGCCTACCACAGCACCGTTCTGAACTGTAAGGGCCTGAACGGTGGTGGCCAGATGGAACACAGTGCCACAGGCTGTGGCGTGTGCAGTCAGCACTTCCGCGATGTTTTTTCCTCGGTGATTGAAGTTGTGCTGGGTCTGCTTCCCGCCCTTATAATAGGCGCTGACGGATTCAAATCGGATCCCCATATGCTCCAGCCAATCAATGGTATCGGCGGAAAGGTTAATATATTCCGAAACCAATCTGGCGTTGGTGGTCCAGTGGGTAAATTCCATCATATAGTTGAAGGCCTGCTCCTTGGTGAGATCCACAAAGGAGCGCTCCTGGAGACTACTTTCTACAGCGAAGGGACCGATGCCGCCGTTGCGGAGACCGCCGGTCTTGTTTCGCTTGTCAAAGACAGCCACAGACAGCCCCTGTTCTGAGGCTTCCACTGCGGCGGCTAAGCCAGCGGGACCCGCACCGATGATGGCAACGTCATATTTCATCTTGTTCATCATAATCAACTCCTAACGATATACGAGAATGGAGGGAGACGCCAATGCGTATGCAAGAGCATCCGGCAGGTCGAAAGGCTCACGACCTGTTTATGGCAGAGCAGCTATTTGGCAGCTGTATGTCCAGAGAGGAGGTCTGGGCCGCGTTCCAACAGATGAATATCCCGGCGGAGGATCGCTGCTTCTATGTGTCGATCCTGACGCCTGAAAATCTGGCGGATTGTGCCAGAAGGGCAAATAGCAGCCGGTACGAGTTGATGCATCTGGCGGCATCCGAGATTGGGCGCTGCTGCGGAATCCTGTCCTCCGAGGATCTTTGGATGCTCAGCGGTATGCTGCCGTCGGAAATTGCCGTACTGTTTTCCATTCGCGGAGAGTTCTATCGGCGGGACCGACAGGCCCTGGAACAAAAGGTATCCGGGGTGCTACAGGAAATTATGGATACCTGCGGTACTTCCGGGATTACCTGGCGAGCGTATACCAGCCACCCTACCCTGGAGGCCGAACTGATTTCCCAGATCTTTGACCAAGCCAGAGAACTTATGGCAGCGGCGGTGATGCTGGGGCTGACGGCACAAAATATTCGCTATGAGGATCTGTGTGTTGCCGGGGCAGAACTCTATACCCCGGACTATATGCGGACCGTACAGCAGCAGGAGGGGCGGTTTTGGACGGCGCTGTCCAGAAACGATTTTCAAAAAGTGCAGGCTGTGCTCCATGAGATGATTGCGGTCCAGTTCCGACTGGAACATTTGAATGTACAATGCGCCACGGCCGTATTCTATGCGCTCCTGAACAAGGTCCGGTGCGCTATCGACTGCATGCGGCTGGTGGCTGGACCGGAGGCCTTTGTGGCGTTTGAAACTGCCCCTCGGATCCTGTACCGAAAATCCATTCGGGAAGTGGAGGAACAGATCGATGTGATCTTCGATACCTTCTACCATGACAAAAGCAATTCGGCATCACCGCCCCCGTGGCTATCCAGGTTGCAGGAATACATCCAGGGGCATTACTGCGATCCCAATCTAAATATTGCCACGGCGGCGGATCGATTTGGCTTAAACCCTGCCTATGCCTCCCGGCTTTACAAACGATACTTTGGTCATGGTATACTGGAACGAATCAATCTTTTGCGGATTGAAGAGGCAAAAAAGCAAATGCAGGACAACCGGCGGCTGAAAGATATTGCTGCGGCGGTGGGCTATGACAACCCACAGCGCATGAACCGAGCGTTTCAGAAGTATATCGGCGTTACGCCCAGAGAGTTTATGGAACAGCATCAGACATTGGATTTCTGAGGGCTCCCGGAATACCGGGGGCCCTCCGGCCTGTTATCGAGCTTCCAGATAGGTGTCCACGGCGTTTTGCCAGCAGGATACACAGGTGTCGATGCCCATGGCCTCGATATCGGCAACATAGTCGTCAAATTCGTCCAGAGAACGGGCTCCGGTGATAAATTTGGCGATATTTTCGCCCACATAGGTGAGGATATTGGAATACTGCTGGGCATAAATCTCCGCATCCTCGGCGGTGAGTTGAGCTGCTGCGGGGATGGACATGAGATTGTCTGTATCAATGGTGGACAGCCAGATATCCCCGGCCTCCAGGGCCTCGACGGGATAGGTGGAGTTAAATCTGTCCTCATAGAGATATCCTACGCCGGTCTGAATGGCATACAGGTTGCAGGCTACAATGGCGCCGAGTCCGTCGGGGTTGTTGCTGATGAGGTCAGTAAATTCAGGCTGGCCGTCCTCGTTGTAAGTAAAGGTCTCGCCCTCGACGCCGTAGCTGTAGATCAGGGAGCCCTCCTCGCTGAAGGCAAAGTCCACCCATTTTGCAACGACCTCAATGTTTTCACAGGTAGCGGATATGGAGAGAGAATTGGCTTCCACCGTGCTGCCGGTGTAATTTCCAAGCCGATTCAGCTGGCCTTCTTCCATAACGGCGTCCTGGATGGCGACGCTTTCAAAGCCTTCGTCAATTGCAGAAGCGGTGTGTTCGCTCATGATCTGACTCATGTGATACCAGAGGCCTGTGCTGCCGTCGGTGACGTCGCCGGCAGAAACCTGAACATCACTGTTGCTGAGATAGTCAGGGGAAATCAGCCCTTCGTCGTACCAGGTGTGGATCATGGTCAAATAATCCTTAAAAGCAGGCTGAATAGGGCCATAGGACACAACACCATTGTCCTGGTAGTAGGCACCGGTTGCACTGGTTACATCGGTATAGGCTGCAATCCCGTAGCCAGCGGTGAGATAGTTGCCGCTGGGAACGCCATTAGGCCCCAGATACAGAGCACTGGTGGCACCCTTCTCGTTTTTAAACAGGGTCAGCATTTCGTGATAGTCGTCGTAGGTGACAATGCTGGTGGGATCGATGCCCAAATCATCCAGCCAGTCCTTCCGAGCGATGGGTCCCAGGCCGGGTTTCACAGGATTACGATTTAGGGTAAAGATTTCCCCGATGTTGCCATCGCTCATGACGATTTGACCATAGACGTCCGGGTCGGAAATCCGATAGGCGTAATTGGGCATATATTCGTCAATGACATCCGTAAGCTCCATGAAGACGCCGTCTTCCACTGCCTTAATGGCCCCGCCAGCGTAGTAGCGGCTGCCCCAGACCATGATGTCGGCATAATCGCCAGAGGCTACCATCAAATTAAATTTCTGATCTGTTTCGTCAGTCACTGCCCAGAAATCCAGATGGACGTTTGTCAGTTCTTCTAAAAGCTGGTAGGTAATATTATCGTTCATGGTGTTGAGATAACTGGCCACCATGGGGCTCATCTCAAACCAGTAGCTGATGGTCTCCGTTTCCTCGCAGATGGGAAGGGAGAATGCGCCTGGGGCAGTCGCGGTCTCGGTAGCAGAGTCTGCCTCTACTGCTGAGACTGCTGTGCTTTCCTGGGGAGTATCAGAAACCACGGGGGGTTCTTCGGAGACGCTGCTTTCCACGTCGATGGTGGTTGCTTCTGCGGGTGCCTCAGAAGAGGATTCCGCTGTTGGAGTTCCGCAGGCGGAGAGCGTGGAAAGAAGCAGCATCAGACAAAGCACCAAGGCAAGAGGACGAAAAAATGGGTTTGCACGCATACAGATCGCTCCTTTTTCCGATGATGAATTTATGAACGTTCATAGTTTCATGATAGAAAAAAGCAACGAAATGCACAACAGATATTATTGTAGTTTTGGCATCGTTTTTGTACATGAAGCGTGCGCGCTCCCTTTGCCCTGTGGGCAGAAAGGTTAATTTGAGACACAATGTGAAAATGTCTAAATTGATTATGGCATCGGCAAATTGCCGCTCTGTTTCAGAACGGGAGTAAGGGCTGGCCGTCAAGGCGGAAGCGGAGGTGCAGGTATGTGCAAAAAACACGCATTCACCGAAGGGGTTACAGAAAAACGACACGGCCAATGGCGGGACATTCTCAAACGGCTGCTGCGCAATAAGCTGGCGGTATTTGGTCAGGTGTTTAGCGCCGTCTCCAAACGGGGACTGCCCCGGCTGGAACGGATGATTCGGGAAATCGATCCGGAAAGCTTTGTCGTGGTCGGTCGCGTCAGCAAAGTCCGAGGCCGGGGCTTCTCTATGGATAAAGGATATCGTTAGCAGGCGCGTTTTCTTTACAGATAAAGGGACCATCGCAGGAAAATCTGCGATGGTCCCTTTTGCACTATCTTGAAGCCGTGTTTGAATTTTTCCTTTTATGACTTCCTTTGTTATAAACAATATTGTTTGCCTCGTTTACAATGGTTTGCACTGCTGGATTCATAATATGCTTGTTCCACATCAATGTCAAATTTACATCCGGAAGATCCGTTGGGAAGATGCGCAGCCCCGATTTTGGCATGTTTTCTAAATAGGAGTATGGAAGAAAAGATACACCTTGCCCATACTGCAACCCAAAGAAGAGCGATGCCACGTCTGAGACCAGTTTGGTCTCATAGGGGACGGAAATATGCTTGCATAAATACTGGAATAGGAATCGTTATATTGTAATTTTTAATAATTATGCATTGGTTATTTGTATTTCACAACACCAAGAAATTTTGCTATAGTGAAGTTGCAGAAAATTTTGAGAAGGGAGAAATACTTATGGTACCGTTTGTAAAGGTTCAAAATGTGGAAAAAACCGCACAATATGAGGTAGTCCGCCGCTTTGCAAACGCAGAGTTTTGGAAACCGGAGTTTGACGACCTCTTTGCATCGGATGTAAAAATTGAATTTCCCCATGCGGTTCCGGGTATGCCCATGTACATGATTCCTTACGAGTTCCGTGTGGTTTTTCGGTTTTGGCTCTGCAAAACCGTAAGGTCACGCAAGCAGGTGCATGAGCCGTGCATTATCCCCACGACGGATCCGGATCTTTTCTGGGTTATTCGGCAAGAGGAAGCTGAAGTGTACTGGGCCAAAAAGAACGGCATATTCCGCTGCGAATTTGTTGATCGAATCATTATAAAAAACGGTCAAATCTCAGAACTCTGGGAATACGCAAACCCGGTGGCATTTTACAACGCCATTGATATTGTTTTGCCAAACTTCAACTTCCTGGATGATATCGTAAAGTCTGCGCCCTGTACCCGTATGGAAGAAGGTCAGATCTCACACTTTACCCGGGAGGAAAATGTTGCTCGAGCAATTGCAAACTTTGCCAATCCCATTAACGGACACGATGATGACCCAGAGCCGATCTATGCGCACGATCTGATTGAGGTGTGCCCCTTTGTTCCCAGGGATATGCCGGAAACCTATGTCAACGAACAATTTGACATTCAATCAGAATGGATGTTCCGCTGCTGTGTGGAATGGGAAACCATTGACGAAGTTCCGTTCTACCAATCTGTAGACCCGAACATTATCATTGTAGAAAGCTATGGGCACGGCAGAATGCTTTGGAGCAACCACGAAGGACATTATACCCAACGGGAACTGCAAATTGTTCATCTGGATGATGCGGGGAAAATTGACCATTTCCGCGTCTACTTTAATAGCATAAACAAGTTCTTTTCTATGAATCAAATTATCCCCAGCTTCCCCTACTATAACTATTGAGTCGGAAAAGAGGGTGCAACATGAAAAAGTATCATATTTCTTTAGGGGAGAAAATCAGATTCGGATTTAGTGATGTCGGTATCAATCTGGCGTTCTATATGATAACCAGCTAATGTATGCAATGCCGCTGATTGGTCTGCTGTTTGTACCGAAGCTGATCAAGATGTTTGGCAGCAAAAAGCTATTCATTGCCAGCGGTATATTTGCAATATTGAGCGGCGTATTTGGGTTGATTGGTGGGCGCAGCATCCCTATGGTCATTATTTCGTATGTATTTGCCGGCCTGACCTTAGCCGGTGTATACGCAAACATTTGGGGTTCTATGCCTGGATGTGCAGACTACGGTGAATGGAAAACTGGTATTGCTGCAGCTGGACTGATTTGCTCTTTGGCCACCTTCTCCATGAAGGTAGGCGGTGCGCTTGCCAGCTACGGAAGCGGTTGGTTGCTGGATCTTGCAAAGTATGAAGGTGCGCTGGAGGTGCAATCTGCCTATACCCAGAATTTTATTTACATGGTGAACAGCATTCTTCCCATTATCTGTGGAATCGCTGCAATTATTCTAATTTTACCCTATAATTTGGACCGGAAAACCAGCAAAAAGGTTCGTGTGGAGCTGGAAGAACGGCGCAAAAACATGGAGTAATTGCTTATATTCCGAAAAGAATTAGCCCTATGAAATGTTCCTGTACAAAAGTGCATAAACAAAGCCCGTTACAGAACAGGGCGATTAGCGGAAGCGTTGCAGAATAATTATCTGCAACGCTTCCGCTGTAGTCTGTCAAAGGCGTTCGTATTTGTGTACTGAAAAGGTAAAACATTGATGACGAAGTGTTTGGATTTTGGTTTGCTGGTCCTTTTGCTGTTATGGCAGACCTTAAATCGAAATTCCAGTGAGGGCAGAGGACGGGAATGATACGCTGAAATACCGGGGTTCTACAATACGACGGGTTTTGATCAAAAAGCTTGACGTGAGTACTGACAAGACGGTAGACTATGCATATGGTAGCATGGGACACAGCGAGGTCCACAGCAGTGGCTCTATGGCTATGGTGAACCCAATCCGGAACCACGGGTGTACTACGATGCGGAACAGGCAATATAAAATTACGGCACCTGCTGACCCAATTTTCATTTGTTTGATTCTGTGGTTCCCACAAAAGAAGTGCCACACCTCGTTTTGAAGACATCTATACTTGTCCCGAAGCAGATATCTAGTGGTGCATCGTAATTTCATGTGCATCCAATCGTGTCAGCACGGTTTCCAAAACGGCATATGCACATTAGGGGTTGAAAAAGCATGATAATAGTATCCTCGCTGATCCGCCTCATGTTTTGGACACTTGTCATCTTAGGCTCGCTTTGGCTGATAAAGAAATCACGGCTGAAGGACAAAATACGGGCACGCATTATTTCCGTTACACTGGGGATTGCACTTTGGTCATTTTCAGGTTTTTTCTTGTGACCGAAAATGTGTTCGTGGCATTTTCCTCCCCGGAAGCGGCCTAAGCAATATACTTTGTGATCAGGAGGGACGGTTGATGCCTAAAAAGGTGTTCAGGTTGTTGGCTGTTTTTGTTATAATTGGATTAACGTATGCGGTGCTCTGGTTTACATATCCCAAGCCATGTGGGAAATCGTTATATGTTACAGTTGATAATGAAACCCCGTATGCGTTACTTGCTGACAGGAAATATCCAAGCACAGTCCTTCAGTTAAAAAAGTATCTCTTTGAACGCTTGAACGGGTACAGTGACGAGCAACTTGTTGTTTGGAATTTCTTTCAAGGCTTTCAATTGTGCTGTAAACGCCAAAATCCTTTTGGCTATAGCTATTTTATACTGGTGGATCAACAGTCCAGACCGTATTATATCTTTGTAGATCACGAAAATGTAATATATGATATTTTATATCCGAAAGAGGGATTTCCAACCGCTCAAGAAGTGGAGGAACTGCTTGACCAGAAGTATATCAATGAGCAAGTTTTTTCAGTAATGCGATGGGAGCGGAACTTTATGGGGCTATACAGTATACAAACATTGGATGGTGTATACATTGCGTCTGTTTGGACAGATACTCCGGGGTGCCGAGCTTATTTCGAGAATGACGATATCGAAGGGCTAAAACAATATACGAGAAATGTTGCTCCATGTTATGTTTTACCTATGGATAAATGGGCATAGGATAGTACTTATTAGTGCAGAGAACGAGGACATGGCCGTGAGAGATACTAGGCCAAATAAAGGCGGATTTAAATGTGTAATTCGGCAAATAAACGCAGGGATGCAATAAATTGCGAACCAGATTATC
>CASEPH010000323.1 GCA_949289625.1 uncultured Clostridia bacterium
CCTTGAGATCGGTGTGCAATATCTCCGGGTTGAGGGGGCGTGTTATGTGGGAATCGGTATATTGTTCCTGCTGTATGGCTATTTTCGTGGGGTCGAGCGGCCTAAAATCTCTCTGCTGCTGACGGTGATCTCCCTTGGCACGCGGGTCCTTTTTGCCTACACGTTTGCGCCCTGCTTCGGTGTAAAGGCGATCTGGTGGGCGATTCCGCTGGGGTGGATCCTGGCGGATGGCACTGGCTGGCTGCTGGGAAGGACAAAAGCCCGGACGGCGAAAAACGCTGAGAAAGGTGCGTAGCAGGTCAAAAGGCGGATGGAAAAACGTCGTGTAGATTGAAAAAATCTGATTATTATGGTAAGAAAATGCGTAAAGGAGCATTTTATTTCAGCGGTCATACAAAGTTACATAGCAACTGTGATGACGCACAGAAAAGAGAGCGAACTGGTTATAGTACAGTTCGCTCTCTTTGTGCCTAAAATCCATTCAAATCAATGTTCGTAAGGAAAACGTCATAATGGGTGCTGACGTATAAAGCATGTGCATCCTCGACGGTAATATCTGGAGGAAAGTAGTGGGAACAGACCCTTTTGTGGAAATTGATTGGCCAGTTTCCTTTTTGGTACTTTCTTTTTTCTTGAAAAGCGGGATAATGAAGGCAGAAACCCAAGGATCCAACTCCATGTTTGAACGAAAGAAACGGAACGGCTGAGTCCAAGGCTGCGGTTATGCCGGGGAGTGCCCCGCATGATAATTTTCAACAAGAATGGAGGAAGAGACTGTGAAAAAGAAATGTTTGACCTGGATGCTGTTGGCGGCGCTGGTGCTGACCTGCCTGGCGGGCTGCGGAGAAAACGCGGCTTCCGAGGCGGAGAAGGCGTCAGAGACGGAAACCGCCAGCGTGCAAACGGAGGCTCCTGCTGAAGCAACGGAGGCCGCGGAGGAACCGGCTTCGGCCCAGGAAGCTTCCACGGCGGAAGAATCTGTCCTGGAAGCGGAGCCGCTGCCGGAGCTGGCGGTAAAACTGCCTCTGGAGGAGACCGCTACCATCACCATTTGGGACGTGTTCCCCCCACCCCTGGTGGGCTATATGGAAGGCCCCTGGGACTGTTCTTCCAACGCCCTGCTGGAAGAGGCCACCAATGTAAAACTGGAATATACCACCGCCAGTACGGAGGTGGCGTCGGAGCAGTTCAACCTGATGGTGGCCACAGGCATATACTGTGACCTGATCTACGGCGTCAACGACTTCTATCCGGCCGGTGCGGATGCGGCCATCGCTGACGACATCATTATCGACGTGAAGGATATGGCCGCCACGCTGCCCAACTATCAGGCCCTTTTGGCGGAATTCCCGGATGCGGAGGAATTGACGCCGGGCGGCCATATGTACCGGTTCCCCTTGATTGCCACGGAGCAGTTTTCGGATCTGGTCCAGGGCATGTCCACCCGGGGAGATTGGCTTTCCGAATTGGGGGCGGAGCCGCCGGAGACCTATGAGGAATTCCATGATTTGCTGCTGGACTACAAAAACAGCTACGGCGGCGGCACCTACCTGATGGATGCCTCCGGATTTTCTCCCGCATTGGCCGGTGGCTTTGGGATCACCAATGATTTTTACCAGGTAGATGGCCAGATCAAATACGGTCCCATGGAGGAGGGCTACCGGGAGTATGTGGAGTATGCTCAGAACCTCTACGCAGAAGGGCTGCTGTGTCCCGACTTCTACACGCTGTTCGGCCCTCCCACGGATCTGATTTCCAACGGTACCGTGGGTATCTGGACCTGTGACGTGGGCATGTGGAACATGTTCACCTCCGGCATCGACACCGAGGGATATACCACCATCGGTTTTGCCAACCCCCTGAAAACACCGGGGGAAAAGACCCATTTCTCCCAGGAAGTCACCCGGATCAGCGAGGGCTTCTCCATCAGTACCGGCTGTGAGGATCTGGATCTGATGGCGGCCTACATCAACTACCTTTACAGCGACGAATTTGCGCTGATCGCCAACTACGGCAAGGAAGGGGAGGGCTTCGAGTACGACGAAGCAGGAAATCCCCGTCTGTCGGATCTGGTGCTCCACAATACGGAGACCATCACCAGCTTTGCAGTGAAGAAGTATACGCTGTTCTCCTACCTGCCCCGGCAGGATATCCAGACCCGGTTTGCCGATGCCTATGACGAGCAGCAGCTCGATACCATCGAGCTTTGGACCAACAGCGGGGACAGCGCCTATCTGCTGCCCAGCGCCTTCTCTCTGGATGAGAACGACAGCAATACGGTGGCTGCGCTCATGAGCGATATTGAGACCAGCGTGGACGAATACCTGCTGGGATTCATCACCGGATCCATTCCCCTGTCTCAGTACGATCAGTTCCTGGCAGGCCTGTCGGATATGGGAATCCAGGAGGCCATTGACATCTATCAGGCTGCGCTGGATCAGTACGAGGCCTGAGCAAGCGAAGTAAAAACAACAAAGCCGGCAGCGGAAATCCGCTGCCGGCTTTGTTGCGGGTAGATAACATTAACATCATAAAATGTTGACAATTATCAATATTTTATGGTATGATAATGAGAAAAAGACTTGTGTACGGGAGGCGATTGTGATGTATGAGAATCAGGAGACAATCCGGCGGTGGACGGCGGAGCTGCAGCAGCGGGACCATTTCGACCCAGGCCTTTACGATCAATTTGGAGTCAAACGGGGCCTCCGAGACCAGAACGGCAAAGGTGTTCTGGCGGGACTGACGGGGATTGCCAACGTCTGCGGCAAAAAAGAAGTGGACGGCAAGGAGGTGCCCTGCGAAGGACAGCTCTACTACCGGGGCTACTCCATCTTTGACCTGGTTCGCGGTGCCTTGCAGGATCAGCGGGCCATGATGGAGGAGTGCAGCTATCTGCTTCTGTTCGGGGATCTGCCGGATGAGAAGGAACTCCGTCTGTTCCAGACCACCTTGGCCCAGGGACGGACCCTGCCCCAGAATTTCACCAGGGACGTCATCATGAAGGCTCCCAGCAGCGACGTGATGAATACCCTGACCCGCAGTGTTTTGACCCTGAGCTCCTACGATCCACAAGCCTTGGATAATTCCCTGGAAAATGTACTGCGCCAGTCCTTGATGCTGATTAGTACAATGCCCATGCTGGCGGTCTATGGCTACCATGCCTATAACCACTATTTGCAGGACAGCAGCTTTTACATCCACAATCCGGACCCGAATCTCAATACGGCGGCAAACCTTCTGATGATGCTCCGGCCGGACCGGCAGTTTACAAAGCTGGAGGCCAAGACGCTGGATCTGTGTCTGGCGCTACATATGGATCACGGCGGCGGCAACAACTCTGCCTTTACCACCCATGTGGTGACCTCTGCCGGTTCCGATACCTATTCCACCATTGCCGCAGCGCTTTGCTCCCTGAAGGGACCTAAGCACGGCGGTGCCAATATCAAGGTGGCCCAGATGATGGACGATCTCAAAAACCAGGTTACCGATCTTGGGGACCGGGAGGCGGTGGAGGACTATCTGGAACGGCTGCTTCGGGGCGAAGCCTTTGACCACCAGGGCCTGATTTACGGCATGGGCCATGCGGTCTATTCCCTGTCGGATCCCCGGGCCGTGGTGTTCAAAAAGTTTGTGGAGCAGTTGGCAACGGAAAAGGGACTTCAAAAGGAATACCAACTCTATGCCATGGTGGAGGAGCTGGCCCCGGAAGTCATCTGCCGGAAGCGGAAGATCTACAAGGGCGTATGTACCAACGTGGACTTCTACAGCGGCTTTGTGTACAGCATGCTGGGGATTCCTCAGGAGCTGTTCACGCCCATCTTTGCGGTGGCCAGGATCGTGGGCTGGTGTGCCCACCGGATCGAAGAGCTTATCAATACGGACAAGATCATCCGTCCGGCCTACAAGTGCATCCAGCCCAACCGGGAATATGTGCCGCTGAAATCCCGCTGAGAAGCGAAAAACTCGAAAAGCATTCTGCCCCTTGCGTTGTGATGAACGTAAGGGGTATTTTGTGTCCCTTGTCCAAAAAATAAATTCACAGTTGCATTTTTCAAAAAATGGACGTATACTCTTTTTGGCAAAAGCCAGGGCAGCGGCCCAAGGGCGGCTGCTCCAATATTGCGCTGCATCCACAGAAGGTGGAGCGGCAGCAGGA
Organism: uncultured Clostridia bacterium; assembly: GCA_949289625.1. Next base: position 4,160 of record CASEPH010000323.1, read on the forward strand.
GGAATTGAATATGAAGAAAAAAACCAATGTACGTCTGATGACGGAGCTGGCATTGCTGACGGCAATCGTGCTCGTCATGGCCTTTACGCCGCTGGGGTATTTAAAGACGCCCTGGGGTGTAGAGATCACCTTTATCGTGATCCCGGTAGCGGTGGGATCGGTGATTCTGGGACCTCTGGCCGGAGCCTTCCTGGGTCTGGTGTTTGGCCTGACCAGCTTTGCCCAATGCTTCACGGGAGCCATGGGAATGATCTTTTTGCAGCAAAATCCCATCGGCACCTTTTTTGTATGCGTGATCAATCGGGTCATCGTGGGATTGCTTCCCGGACTGCTGTATCGGCTGCTGGGAAAGTTTGATAAGACTCGAGTGGCAGGCATCGCGGTGTGCTGCTTCCTGACGCCGGCTGTCAATACGGTGCTGTACATTGTGGGAAACTGGCTGATCTTCTCCGACACCTGGATGAGCATGGGCCTGGGCTATGAAGGTAATGGAGGCCTGAGCCTTTTGGCCTTTATGCTGGGCATGGTGGCGGTGAACGGCATTGCGGAGGCCCTGTCCAGTACGGTGATTGGAACGGCGGTCTGCAAGGCCCTGCAAAAGACAGTGAATAAACATGAGGTGCGTGTGGCAGGATGAGAGAAATCGACATTATGCAGGTAGGCGGCTTTCGGGTGGGCCACGCGGAGGATGTCTCTGCCGCCACCGGCTGTACGGTGGTGCTCTGTGACGAAATGAGCCCGGCGGGTGTGGATGTGCGGGGCGGAGGACCGGCTTCCCGGGAATCCCAGATCTTAAATCCCCTGATGGCTGCCGAGGGCGTCAACGCGGTGCTGCTCTCCGGCGGAAGTGCCTTTGGGCTGGATGCCGCCGGAGGCGTGCAGAAATACCTGGAGGAACGGAACATCGGCTTTGATGTGGGCGTGACCAAGGTGCCCCTGGTGAGTCAGAGTTGTCTGTTCGATCTGGGGGTGGGCAGCGTGGACGTGCGTCCCGATGCCGCCATGGCCTATCAGGCCTGCTTGAATGCGTCCCGGGAAACGCCTCGGGAGGGCAATGTGGGGGCCGGTACCGGCTGTACCATCGGAAAATACCGGGGGATGCAGCGGGCCATGAAATCCGGTTTTGGTGTGTACGCCATGGAGGCAGGCCCTATCCGGGTGGGCGCCATGGTGGCGGTGAACGCCCTGGGGGATGTCTATGATACGGACGGCACCCAGCTGGCCGGACTGCTGAACGAAGATGGAACCGCTCTGACCAGCAGCCTTATGGAACTGATGGAGGATGTGGACCGTGCAGAAAACCTGTTTACCGGGAATACCACCCTGGGCATTGTGGTGACCAACTGCCGCTTTTCCAAGGCGGAGCTCACCAAGATCGCTGGTATGACCCATAACGGCTATGCCCGAGCCATTCGGCCGGTCCATACCACTGCGGATGGCGACAGTATCTATGCCCTGTCCGTTGGAAAGCTGCCCGGAGACGTGAACGTGGTGGGGGCTATGGCGGCCTATGCCATGGAACGGGCCATCATTCGGGCGGTGAAAACCGCAAAATCTGCCTATGGGATCCGAGGCCTGGATGCCCTGAAGAAGTAGGAATCTATTAGAATATAGGAATTGCCCCGGCATCGATTTTCGATGCCGGGGCTTTTGTATCATTGCGTTATTGCTGGGGCTTCCGCATTCTGCCGATGGCCTTGATCAGCGCTTTGCCAATGGCGGTCACCAGTACGGCGGCAGCGATGGCTTCCGGTACGCCGGAGGTTCCCACCGTGGCCATGACCAGGCCGAACACCGCAGTGATGGCAACTTTCTGGACCTGAGCGTACTGCTGGGCAAAGAGGAGGTAGATGCTGCCCATGACAAAGACCGTGTTCACCATGGAGCCCACAAAGCCCACAATGGGAAGGGCCACGAAGTCATTGGCCTTCAGCTTTTTCAGAAGGATCCAAAGCCAGCCGGAGATGAGACCAATGAGGATCCGGCAGCCCACGGAGATCCAGATGGCCTTCAGGGCTCCAGGAATGCCTGTGGTGCTGAGAAAGGGGGAGAAGGCGAAGGACAGCAGCGTGGGGGCCGTGGTATTGCTGATCAGGGAGCAGATACCAAAAACGCCGCCTAAAATGCTGCCGGCCAGAGGGCCAAACAAAATGGCCCCGATGATGACGGGGATATGTACCGTGGTGGCCTTAATGATGGGCAGTTGGATCATGCCCAGGGGGGTGCTGGCCAACAAAATGACGATGGCGGCCATCAGGGCAACGCCCACCATCCATTGGGTGTTGTATTTCCGTTTTGTATTCATAATCGTTCCTCCTGCTGCCGCTCCCTGAGGATGCAGCGCAAATTTAAAACCATTTGCAGTATAGCGGATGACAGGGAAAAAAGCAAGAAAAATTCCAGGTTTCCAAGAAAAGTACAGAAAAAATTTCCATGGAATGGATTTAGGGGTTGGACACGCCGGGGACACATGGTACAATTATACTGGTGAAAAAAGGGGGAAAAGAGGATGACTGACAGAATTATGATTGTGGAGGACGAACCACGGCTTTTGGAGATCCTCTGCGACTACTTTCGCGCCAAGGGAGCGGAACCGGTGCCCCTGTCCAATGGGGAGCAGGCCCTTCGCTATCTGGAGCGGGATACGGTGGATGCGGTACTGCTGGACATTCTGATGCCGGAGATGGACGGCTTTTCCGTGTGCCGGGCCCTTCGGAAGAACAGTAGCGTGCCCATCATCTTTTTAACGGCCCTCAGCGACGAAGAGGATAAGCTCTACGGCTATGAGCTGGGGGCGGACGACTATGTGACCAAGCCCTATTCCATGGCGGTGCTCTATGCCAAGACCATGGCCCTGATTGCCAGGAGCCGGGGCTGCGTAGGGAAAAACGGGGTGCTGCAGCTGGGAAACGTCACCCTGGATCTGTCCGCCCATCAGGTAACCATCGACGGTAAGGTGCAGGAGCTGCCCAATCGGGAGTTTTCCCTCCTTCGCTGCCTGATGGAGCATAAGAACCAGGTCTTGTCTCGGGAGCAGCTGCTTCGGCAAGCCTGGGGCTACGATTATGAGGGAGACGCCAGAACGGTGGATACCCATGTGAAAAAGCTGCGGGCCAAAGGGATCCATATCGAGACGGTGATTCGCGTGGGCTATCGCTTGCGGGAGGAGTGAGGGCTGTGAGACAACGGGGCCGGATTATGACATACCTGATCCTGGGGACCATGGCGGCGGTGCTGCTGGCGGCCTTTTGCGCCCTGATGGTCAATACAGCTCGTCAGATTCACGAATCTCTGGCCATGGAGATCAATCGACAGTTCGAGTATTGCGCAGATCAGATGGAGAACCTGACGGAGGAACTGTCGGAGGATGTGTCCCAGGAGGAATTTTGGTGGCAGCATCTGCAGCTGCTCCAGGAACTGTCTCAGGAAGTCACGGCGGAGGATGTAGTCACCACAGGATTCCTGGTGGGGGACCAGCAGGGGCAGCTGGAATTTTGGGGAGACCGCAATATGCTGCTGGCCACGATCTGGAAGGCGGACGGGAGCTATCTGCATATCCCTGTGGTCTTTCCGGTGGAGAACTCCGCCGATGTGGCGGTGCTGTTTCAGAGCTCCGAACAGATCAATCTGACTGAAAGAGGAACGATCAGCATGGAGGGATACTGGGACGGAGACCTGTTTTATCTGCGGCGGCTGGCATTAGGCGTTTCTGCGCAGCAACGGATGAACTATTACGAGAGCACCATGGAAATTCCGGAGGGCCGGGAAGCGGTCACCTATACCATTTACGAGGACAGCCAGGAATACACCCGGCTTCTGGTTCGAAATCTGGTGAAGGGCTACGCAGACATTTGGGATATGTCGGATTATGCCGCCAGATGGGAGGAAGTGGACCAGACCTTGCGCGAGATCAAAAACGACTATACGCTCCTGTATCGGCTGGGACGGGAGTCGTGGGAAGTGGAGAGCAGTGCGTTTCATACTGTGACCATGGGTCGGGTTGCTTTGGAGAATCCTGGTCAGAGTATTGGCAGCGGCAGAGCATTCAACTATGTCTATGTGGTGTCCTTTTCTCCCTTGGGGCTGGCCCTCAAACTCCTCTGGCAGAACGGCACTCTGTTTTGGCTGCTGCTGATTTGGGGTGGAAGTCTGGCAGTTCTGCTCACCGGCTGTGATGGTTTGCGCAAAGCAGAGCTGCGCAGCTATGAGGATGAGATCACCAGGCAGCGGCAGGCCCTGGACTATGCCCGGGACGCGGAACAGTCCCGGCGGGAGATGACCTCCGCCATCGCCCATGAGCTGAAAACGCCCATTGCGGTGCTGTCCTCCTATGCCGAGGCCCTTCAGGAGAACATCGACGCGGAAAAACAGCCCCACTATCTATCCGTGATCCGGGAGGAGACGGAGAAGATGGACCGGATGGTGCTAGAGCTATTGGACCTGAGCCGGCTGGAAGCGGGACGGTATAAGCTGAAGCGGGAGGATTTTGACCTGGAGGCCTTGGCCAAGGCCGTGATCGAACCCCTGGAGCCGGAGATCCAGAGCAAGGAACTGAAGCTGAAGTGGCAGGTGGGGAATCCCACCGTCCATGCGGATTCCTATCGTATGGGCCAGGTGGTGGAGAACTTTATGACCAACGCCATCCGCCATACGCCCCAGGGCGGCGTCATCACCATTCGGATCGGGACCCAGCGGGAGACCTTTTCCGTGGAAAACCAGGGCAAATCCATTGCCCAGGAGAACCTGCGGAAGGTATGGGAGACCTTCTGGCAGGGAGATGCTTCCAGAAACAAGCGGGGCAGCGGATTGGGCCTGGCCATCTGCCGGAATATTGTGCTGCTCCACGGCGGCAGCTGTAAGGCGGAAAATGTGCCGGGAGGCGTCCGGTTTTCCGTGAGCCTGGAAAAGGAGAAACGGCTGTTCCAGCAGGGACGCATGCCCCAGGAGGATTCTCTGGCGCTGGACTATCCTATTGCCCAGCAATATACCACGGTGGAACGGGTATTTTCCCGGCTGGAGCTCATGTCTCCCAAGCGGCTTGGTCAGGAACTGCGGGAGGGCAATATTCGGATCGGGACCCATGTGGTGCGCAGCAAAAGGGAACGACTCTATGGGGGCTACGTCCTCTTCTGGCGGGAGTATCAGATCACCGTCCGGCTGGACGAATCCGATAAACGCAGTGCCCTTCTGATGGAGCGTATGCGGCCGGGAGGACTGGGAGATCCCGGGGGAACCTATGCAGCCATGTTCTCTACAGGGAAATAACGAGGCCACCGAGACGGCAAAACGCTGCCAGATTTTTGAAAACGACGACGTGCTTTCTTACTGGAAGCACGTCGTCGTTTGTAATAACTCCCCTGTGAAAAGTGTTGGGAAATCCGGGAGAACATAGGGACAGTTCTAAACAGTTTTCACGAAAAACAGAAAATTCACCGGTTATTCATACACTTTACAAAGAATGTTGCTATAATTACGCATTATAATAACAAAAAATTTACTGAAATCATACACCGGGGTGTTTTCGATATGTCTTGTTCGCGTCGGTCGGTCCGACTGGGAGCGATTTTGTCGTTCCTGCTGTTTTCTGCATTGGTGGTCCAATATGACAAGTTCTTTGCCCTGCGAGAATGGGGCAAAACCCTATACTTTGTGAGCCTGGGGGCCTCACTTCTGGTATGGCCGGGGATCGCCCTGAAATGGAAACGGCTGCCCTGGCTGCGGGGACTTTATATGCTGGTGCTGCTGGCCGTCATTCCCATGGTGATGGTGGTGGTGGTGGAACGGCTCAACGGAAATTTCATCACGGAATTCCTCTCCGGAGATGAGGATATTCTGGCCAACTATGTGGTGTGCCTGCTGCTGTATCTCTTGGTCTTTGCCGTCAGCGGCAGCTTCCGGTTCAGCGTACTGACGGTGAGCCCGGTGCTGCTGCTCTTCGGCATTGCCAATATGTATGTCAAGGAGTTTAAGGGCAGCCCCCTGGTCCCCATGGACCTCCAGAGCGTGACCACAGCCGCCAACGTGGCGGCAGGCTATACCTACGAGATCGGTTATGAGATCCTGTTCGCTGTGGCCCTGACGGCCTGCGTGATGGCCCTGTCCTGCCGGCTGGGGATGTTCCGCTGGCGTCTGCCCCTGAAGGTGGTGGCAAGGGGCCTGTGCCTGCTGGTGGTGTGCGGATTTGCCTATACCTTCTATTATACCGATGTGATCGCGGACAACGGCCTGAAGCCGGACTTCTTCAATCAGACCCGGGGCTATACCAACCACGGTGCCCTGCTGGAATTTACCCTGAACACCAAGTACCTCTGGCTGGTGGAACCCACGGGCTACGACGCAGATGATGTGGAGGGAATTGTGGAGGAGCAGCTGGCGGACGGTACCCCCAATATCCTGGAAACAGCCCTGGTTCGCCAGGGGATGGACCCGGAGGAAGCCAAGGCAACGGTGGAATCCGTGGAAACGGCAGGGGAGCAGGGGGTGACGCCCAATATTATCGTCATCATGAACGAGAGCTTCTCGGATCTGAGCGTGGTGGGAGATTTCGAGACCAACATCCCCTATATGCCCTTTATCGACAGCCTGGAGGAGAACACCATCCAGGGGAACGTCTATGTTTCCACCATCGGCACCGGCACCAGCAATACGGAATTTGAATTTTTGACGGGCAATACCATGGCCTTTCTGCCGGCGGGCAGCAACGCCTATCAGCTCTATGTGAAAAATGAGCAGCCCGGGCTGGTTTCCACGCTGCTCCACTATGGATATACGGCGGACGCCTTCCATCCTTACTATGAGAGCAGTTGGAACCGGGTCAGTGTGTACGATCTGATGGGCTTCCGGGACTTCATCACCCTGGAGGATATGATCGACGAGGATATTCTGACCCGATACAAGGCCTCTGGCTACAGCTACAACCTGTATAAACGGCTGCTGGCCCAGCGGTATCCCGGGGAGGACATCATTCTGCGGCGGTACGTCAGCGACGCCTATGATTTTGGCATGATCGAGGATATGTACGAGGAGAAGGATCCCGACGAGCCCTTCTTCCTGTTCAACGTGACCATGCAGTCTCATTCCAGCTATAACCAGAAGTTTGACAACTTTGACGAGCAGGTCTATCTCACCTCTACCCAGGGGGACTATCCCAAGACGGACCAGTATCTGTCCCTCATCAAGGAGACCGACGACGCCTTTGCCGATCTCATCGACTATTTCTCCCAGGTGGAGGAACCCACCATTGTGCTGATGTTTGGGGACCACCAGCCCTATATCGAGGACAGCTTCTATTCCGAGGTCATGGGGCAGTATGTGAGCCAGATGGACGACGAGACCCAGCAGCAGCGGTATATCACCCGGTTTATCCTCTGGGCCAACTACGACATTCCAGAGGGCTGGGTGGACCAGATCAGCATGAACTACCTATCCACCCTTCTGCTTCAGGTGGCAGGGCTGGAGATGCCCACCTATAATCACTATCTGGCCAGCCTCTATACGGAGCTGCCGGTGATCACGGCCATGGGCTGCCGGGATGCTGAGGGGAACTTCTTCCAGGCGGATCAGGCCACAACCCTGGCAGAGCTGGTGCTGAACTATCGGAAGGTGGCCTATAACAACCTGGCAGATGGGGAAAACAGAAAGGATTCCCTGTTCTATTTGAACAAGGAATCCGGCAGCTAGGAAAGAACCTCGTAGAGTTTCGCCGCCGCAGCGGCGAAATAAAATGAAATCATGTTCCGCCGGGGCGTGTACATGGCGGAACATACATCTCGGCCTGAAAGTGTGGCCATTGGTCGCAAAGTGACCAATGGATGCGCGTATCAGGCCGGGGTCCCTTTGTCGGAAAAGCCTCCGGCTTTTTCGACAGTTTCAGATTCCCTGTTCTATTTGAACAAGGAATCCGAGGACAGTCCGTAGACGTTAAGGGCGTCTACCAAACCCTGCTGCACCTCCGGCAGACTGAAGTTCTGGGACTTTAGCAGCGCGTCGTCATAGGAGGAAAGGCAGGCGTAAAAATCCAGGGCCACATGGAGATACCGGGGTTCCTCCGGGTCCAGATAGGAAAACAGCAGATCTTCCGCGGCACAGATCCGGCCCTGGGCCAGATGGTCTTTCAGCACCAGATAGAGAACGTCGGGGGTATAGGGTTCCTCCACCGGCTCCGCAGGTTCCACCGTAGGCCGGAAGGGGACAAATTCCGTCCGAAACACCAGCTGGAACATCACCTGGATGATGGTGCGGATCTGCCGGATATACCAGTCTTTTTCGTCGATCATCAGACTCATGAAAGGTCCTCCTTGTATTGGAGCAGCAGGGCCTTGTCCGCCTCTGTGACCCGGCGGCTCTCCCTGCATTTTTGAATGGCCTTGTTTTGAACCCAGGGGGGCAGAATCCGCTGGGACAGCAGCGCCAGGGTCTGATCCCGAAACTTTACAAAGCAGACCGACAGGGCCCAGGCCACCGCCATGTTGACATAGTAGCCCTGGTGGCGGATCTGTTTCAGGATCTCCAGAACCTGGTCAATATATTCCGGTGTAACGAAGTAATCCATCAGCATGACCACGGCAAACCGGAGCTGGAATTCCTCCCGACAGCGAAGATAGGGCGCCAGAAATTCCATGGTTTCCGGGAGATGCTTTTTGGCGGATTTGAGGCTGCTGCATACGCAGTCGCATACGGCCCAGTTTTCGATGGTGGGGATGAACTCCGCCAGCAGCTGGAGCCGTGTTTCATAGGAGCAGGGAGCTCCAGCAATGACCAGGCCCCGGAGCAGAACCACCTCATGTATTCTGCTGCCGGCAGATTCCGTCAAAAACTGCTGCCACTGGGTCCGACAAAGTTCCTTGGCGATCTCCCGGAGCTTGGGCAGCCGGACGCCGATGGAGGCCTGTTCCACACCGGGAATCAGGCTGTCGTTGAAGGCTTTGTATTTCTCGTCTCCCAGGGCGTAGAGCTGGTCCAGCAGGGATGCCATGGAGAACTGGTCCATTGAGGGACCTCCTTTCCTGTGCCGCAATTCTATGTGGGAACGATTATAGCATATCTGGGCGGAAAAGCACAGCATAAAATGGAGTGTGAGGGAATATGAACAAGACCAACGCCATGCGGCTTCTGGACGCTGGGGGGATCGCCTATCGTCCGGTGGAATATGAATACGATGAAAGCGACCTGGGCGGGAATCATGTGGCTGCCCAGACCGGGATGGACCCGGATCAGGTGTTTAAGACCCTGGTGGCCCGAGGGGAACGAAAGGGCATCCTGGTGTTCTGCATTCCCGTGAGCTGTACCCTGGATCTGAAAAAGGCGGCGGCAGTGGCGGGAGACAAAAAGGTGGAGATGACCCATATGAAGGAGCTGCTGGGGCTGACGGGCTATGTCCGGGGCGGATGCAGCCCGGTGGGCATGAAGAAAAAGTATCCCACCTTTATAGACGAGACCGCCCTGCTGTACGACGAGATCGCCGTATCCGGAGGAGCCCGGGGCCTGCAGGTGGTGTTGAATCCCCAGGATTTGATCGAATATGCCGACATCACAACGGCGGATCTGGTGGAGTATTGATTCTGGACCCAAAATGTGATACCATTCCATACTGGATTGACATAAGACGCGGATTTGCGTCGGCAACCGGAATCCAAGGCGAGGAGGTGAATGGAACATGGACTATGAGTACAAGACCAAGGGCGTATGCTCCAGACGGATCACGTTCTCTGTGGAGGAGGGCGTGGTGAAAAACGTGTTCTTTGACGGCGGCTGCAACGGCAATGGTAAGGGTGTTGCAGCTCTGGTGGAAGGTATGCCGGTAGAGGAGGCCATTCGCCGGATGAAGGGGATTCGCTGCGGGAGAAAGGAGACCTCCTGTCCCGACCAGCTGGCCCAAGCCCTGGAGCAGGCTCAGAACGCATAAAATTACCAAAAATGGGAATCCTCCTTAGAGATCAACTCTAAGGAGGAATTTTATTTTGAAGGAACTGAAAGGCACCAAGACCGAGCGCAATCTGATGGCCGCCTTTGCCGGAGAGTCGGAGGCCAGAAACAACTATACGTTTTTTGCCAGCATCGCCAGAAGGGACGGGTATCAGCAGATCGCGGCCATCTTTGAGGAGACGGCGGCCAACGAAAAAGAGCATGCGGAGCTCTGGTATAAATATCTCAACGGCGGCGGATTTTCCGCCACACCGGAAAATCTGGCCGCTGCGGCAGAGGGGGAGCGGTATGAGAATCAGGAGATGTACCCCCAGTTTGCCGAAGAAGCCAGGCAGGAGGGATTCCACGAGCTGGCAGCCCTGTTCGACCGGGTAGCGAAGGTGGAGAAGGAGCACGAAGAGCGGTATCGAAAGCTCCTTGCCAACGTGGAAAACGGCCTGGTGTTCTCTCGGGACGGCGATGTGCTCTGGCAGTGCCGGAACTGCGGACACATCCATTTTGGAAAAACGGCGCCTCAGGTGTGCCCGGTCTGCAGCCACGAGCAGGCCTATTTCCAGCTGAAAATGGAAAACTATTGACGGAGACAGTTTAAAAAACAGAGGGCTCAGAAATCAGCGGATTCTGAGCCCTCTGTTTTTCTATGGTTCGGTGACGCCGCCCTCTCCAAAGCCTTGGCGGAACACCTTTTTATCGTAGTTATAAAAACGCAGGGTATCCCCGGCAAAGGTAAATTCTGTGTAGCCGTAGAGAATGCGGTTTTTGGCCTGATAACCGGTGATCTCGCTGTAGGGACAGGACAAAAGCAGATCCCCCAGCGTGTTGTCCAGGTTGGCCCGGTAGAGCACCAGCCGGTCCTGCTGAAAGCATACTGCCACGATGTTTTGAAAGTAGCTGCCCTGAAGGGTGCCGGACATGGTGGCATAGGACAGCAGCTGACGGCTGTCCAGAACCCCTTTTTGCAGCAGGTCGGATTTGACGCTGGAAAGCTTCATAGGAAAATCTCCTTGGGAAATCAGTGTGTTTTCATTATAGCACAGACCCGTGGGAAAGACAACGCCGGGGTGGGAGCGCACGAAGAACTGTCGAAAGTTTTCCTGTTTTCCCGGAAGCGTATTGACAAATCTGGTACCGGATGCTAAAATCAATTCATTACATCAGAAGGGAATTGGCATCATGAGAAACGCTGCGGCTATGATGAACATGATGGAAATGCGCATGTGCTCCATGTGCATGCCTTGCCGCGTCCGTTTTTCCAAGATGCTTTCTGACATTTCCTGTGCATAAGAGTACGTTGCGTGAAATGAAGCGGGAGGCTTTTGGAGCTTCCCGCTTTTTTATGAAAGGAGATCGTCATGCCTCTGATGGAACGATTATTGCGGATGTATTTTTGGGATCAGCGAATGTGACGCTGAGGACTTCATGTTTGAATACGGTTCCAATTTACAACATCATCTGACAAAGGAGTAAAATATCATGAAAAAACTTGCAACGAAGCTTTTGGCGCTGACACTGGTGCTGTCCGCCCTGCTGGCTCTGTCCGGCTGCGGCAGCAAATCTCTGCTGATCGCCGTACCCAACGATACCACCAACGAGGCCCGTGCCCTGCTGCTGCTCCAGGATCTGGGATACATCACCCTGAAAGAGGACGCCGGCATTACCGCTACCGTGGCCGATATTGCCGAGAATCCCAACAACATTGAGTTTAAAGAAGTGGAAGCGGCTCAGATCCCCAACATCCGCCAGGATGTGGACTATGCCATCATCAACTCCAACTACGCCATTGATGCGGGAATCGATCCCATGACCGAGGCACTGGAAATGGAGGGCTCCTCCTCTGCTTATTCCAACATCCTGGTCTGCAAGGAGGGCAACGAGGGCACTGATAAGATCAAGGCCCTGAAGGCGGCTCTGGAGAGCCAGCAGGTGGCGGATTACATCACCGAGACCTATAGCGGCGCTGTGGTCAGCACGGTGGATAATCCCGGCACCGGCTTCGACGATTCCGTGGACTACGCCGCTCTGACTGGCCAGACCATCACCGTGGCAGCTTCTCCTGCTCCCCATGCAGAGATCCTGAAGGTTGCCCAGGAGATCCTGGCGGAGAAGGACGTGACCCTGGAGATCATCGAGTATACCGACTATGTGGTGCCCAACACCGTGGTGGACACCGGCGAGGTGGATGCGAACTACTTCCAGCACCTGCCCTATCTGGAGGACTTTAACGACCAGAACGGCACCAAGCTGGTGTCTGTGGCTGCCATCCATGTGGAGCCCATGGGCCTCTACGGCGGCAAGCAGACCACCCTGGACGCCCTGAACGGAAAGTAAAAAATTGCAGAACGCCGGACTCCTGGACGGGACCGGCGTTTTGCTGCGGAAATAGATCAGACAGAAGGAGCACGCCATGATTGAGATAAAAAACCTGTACAAATCCTTTGAAACGGCGGAGGGAACCGTGGAGGCCCTGAAGGATATCTCCTTGACGGTGGAGGACGGAGACATCTACGGTATCATCGGAATGAGCGGCGCGGGAAAAAGCACCCTGGTACGCTGTATCAATATGCTGGAGCGGCCCACCTCCGGCCAGGTTCTGATCGACGGGAAGGATATGGGGGAAATGTCCAACCAGCAGCTGCGGGAGGCCCGTCGGGAGATCACCATGATTTTTCAGGGGTTCAATCTGCTGATGCAGCGGAACTGTCTGAAAAACGTCTGTTTCCCCATGGAGCTCTCCGGCGTGAAAAAAGCGGACGCCAGAAAGCGGGCCATGGAACTGCTGGAGCTGGTGGGACTGCCGGACAAGGCCAAGGCCTACCCGGCCCAGCTCTCCGGCGGACAGCAGCAGCGGGTGGCCATCGCCCGGGCGTTGGCCACAAATCCCAAGGTGCTGCTGTGTGACGAGGCCACCTCGGCTCTGGACCCCAATACCACCCACGCCATCCTGCGGCTGATCCGGGACATCAACAAGAAGCTGGGGATCACCGTCATTATCATCACCCACCAGATGAGCGTGGTGGAGGAGATCTGCAACCATGTGGCCATTCTGGACGACGGCGTGGTGGCGGAGGAAGGGGCCGTGGGCACCGTGTTCTCCAGTCCCAAATCCCAGGCCGCCCGGCGGCTGGTATTCCCCAACGATACGGATATTCAGGTGTCCAATCCCAGCAATGAGAAGCGGCTTCGTGTGATTTTCAACGGAGCCAAAGCTGCCGGAACACCGTTGATTGCCATGATGGCCAGCGAAAAGCATATTTTGGTAAACATTCTTTCCGCCAGTACCAGAAGCATTGAAGACCGGGCCTACGGCAGTATGCTTTTGGGAATCCCTGGGGGAGAGGGTCAGGTAAAGGAAACCATCGACTACCTGCTGAGCGTTCCCAATATTATCGTAGAGGAGGTCTGACCCATGTTTGAACAAATCCTTGCTTCTGAAACAGTACAGGAGGCCCTGTACATCACCCAGAATGAGATTCCCTTTGCCATCTGGGAGACCTTCTATGTGACGATTCTATCTACGGCTCTGGCGGTGGTCATCGGGCTGCCCCTGGGAGTGCTGCTGGTGGCTGGAGACAAAAACGGCGTGCTGCCCCTGCCCAAATGGCTGATGCAGATTCTCAATGTGGTCATCAATCTGCTCCGGTCCATTCCGTTCCTGATCCTGATGATCATGGTGTTCCCGCTGTCCCGGCTTATTGTGGGTACCACCGTGGGTACGGTGGCAACCATTGTTCCCCTGGTGGTGGCAGCCTTTCCCTTTGTGGCACGGCTGGTGGAATCCAGCCTCCGGGAGGTCAATCCCAACATTATCGAGGCGGCCCAGAGCATGGGCGCTTCTCCGGTGCAGATCATTGTCAAGGTGATGATCCCGGAAAGCGTACCGTCCCTGATCTCCAATTTGACCATTGCCATCACCACCATTCTGGGCTATTCGGCCATGAGCGGTATCATCGGCGGCGGTGGACTGGGTAAAATTGCCATCAACTACGGCTATTACCGCTATAAATACCTGGTGATGGTGGTGGCGGTGATCCTGCTGATTATTCTGGTCCAGATTTTCCAGAGCCTGGGGACCTATCTGACCACCAAAACGGATCGCAGAATCAAAAAATAAACAAACACAGAGCCTCTCGTAGACACAGCCCTGTCTACGGGAGGCTTTTTTCGGTTTCAAAAATAGTTACAGCACATTAAAATAATAGGGGATCTCCATGCGGGACAGGTGCTTCAGGGTGGCGATCAGCTCCAGATTCCGGCGGTTAAATTCCTCCCGGTCCTTCTGCCGGCAGGATTCCAAAAGCGGCGGAAACAGAATGCCGATATCGTCGGATTCCGTATGCCGCAGGGCCATGCCCAAAAAGCCCTCATGCTGGTTCCAGATGGACTGGGAGGAAAAGACCAGTTCTCCGGCACCCTCGAAGTCCCCACGGGCACAGCAGGATTCCGCCTCCTGGAGCAGCTGGGAGGTGTTTTGGCAGATCTGATCCACATGCCAGGTGGTCCAGGTGCAGAACCCGATAATGGCAGCCAAGATGAGCAGGGCAGTCCAAAGCTTCCTCATGACGCAGCCTCCTTTTTTACCACATAGGTTTCGCCGCCTTTGGTGGCAGTCATCAGAAAAACGGCCTCCTGGGTCAGCTGTTCATTTTGCAGCCTGGTATGGAGCCATTGGGCGTCCAGCCCCAGCACCGCCAGGTTCTCGTCGAGGACCCGGCCGTCGCTGACCACGATCACCGGAAATTCGGAATCCTGCGGATTTTTCCCGGCGTCTTTGGCGGTCAAGGGTGCATAAGTGGGGTACAGGAAGGTGGAGAGCTGTCCGCTGGTCTCCAGCACCGCGTACTGAACCTGAGATACGTCCAGAATCTCATGTTGCCGCAGACACTCGCTGAGCTCGTCCATGGTAATCCTGGTCTTTTTCATGGCTTCCTGGTCGATTACGCCCTCCCGGATGATAAACACCGGTTTTCCGCACAAAACCGCCCGGAAGCGAATGGACCGCAGGGATATTTCCGAAATCACCAGTTCCAGGGCCAGCAGCGTGATAATGGGGATCACGCCGGAGAGCAGGGGAATGCCGATGTCCTGCATGGGTACCGCGGCCAGATCGGAGATCAGAATGGCCACCACCAGCTCCGAGGGCTCCAGCTCGCCTACCTGCCGTTTTCCCATGACCCGGACTGTGATCACGATGACAAGATAGAGAATAATTGTGCGTAGAAAGGATATAAACATAGTTGCATCACCATTTCCAGTATGCCGCTGCGTTTACAAAATATGCTGGAAAAGAAGTCCTGGGTATGAAAGAAGCAGGGAAAATCTTGCTATTTTGTAGTATTTACAGTATAATAATACATAATTCAAATCATAATCATGGCAACCTCCCTGTGCAGGTTCTGGAAAATTCTATGATTGGTACATCCTTTGCAGGCCTCTCGATAGGTTGGGATGGATTGTTTGAAAAATGTTGGGTTTTGCGGTTTGCAGGAGTTTTTGTGAACGGAGTATGCAAAGCCAGCATTAAGAAGCGGGACATAAAGCCTTGGAAAGGGGACACTTATGCACTTTTTCAGCAGACTCCGGGAACGGGTCAACGCCCACCGTTGCAAAAAACGAAATATTCCGAAGTGGGCCAAAATCCTTGGCGCGTGCAGTTTGCTGCTTTACCCGCTGTTCTGCATGATCGTGATGGAATACTTCAATGATAAAGCGCTGTTTCCTACAGAACGGGCTTATGAACGCTTTGCGGTTCAGATGGATACGTTTGGGATTCAGCTGCTTTTTGGATTGCTTGTGTGCTATGTGCTGTTCATTACGCTTTGGGTGTTGGTGCGCAGGGCTTGGATTGCAATGGGACTGATGGGCAGTCTGACGCTGCTGTTTAGCTTTATTCATTACATGAAGCTGATGCTTCACAGCGACCCGTTTGTCCCGATGGATTTCGCCCTGATTGGCGTGAGCAAAGAACTGATTTCCTATATTTCTATTCCGATTCCCCGCTTGTTCTGGGTCGCGCTGGTCATCGTGATCCTGTGGACGGTGATCCTGGGGCTGCTGCAAGTACGTTTTCCGGGGCGTTGGTTCGTTCGGATTCCCGCAGGCGCTGCGGTGATTTTAGCTGTGCTTGTTTTGTTTTCCAATTATAGTCGGAGCACAAAGATTCTCAATACCTTTCACATGGATCTCTTTGACAACGTGCTTCAAGTCAGCAATTATACGGCCAATGGCTTTGTGGGCGGATTTACCCTCAACGTGATTGGAATGCAGGTGGTTGAGCCGGAAAACTATTCACAGGAGACTATGGAAAGCTATCTGGAGGGCTATACCGGTTCTGCCCAGGATCCGGATGCTCCGGAATATGACGTCATTGTTGTTCTGGCGGAGAGCTTTTTTGATCTGCGGAACTTGGAGGGGGTCACATATTCTGAAAACCCGCTTATAAATTATGACGAGATCCTACAGGAAGAAAACTGTTACGCGGGAAATATTTATACAATTGCGCTGGGGGGAGGCACGGTCAATACAGAGTTTCGTGTCTTGACGGGACTAAACACGGATAATCTCCTTCCCTCTGGCGCCACACCGTATAACTATATCAGCCAGGATGTATCCAGCTTTGTGTCCAACTACAAGGCAGCTGGATATCGCACCATCGGTCTGCATCTCTACAATCCCCATTTTTATAATCGGCAAACCAGTTATCCCTATTTGGGCTTTGACGAATTTTACTCCCTTTCCGATGTGGAATCCCTAATTTCCGTGTATTATACCAGGGGATATGCCACGGATGCGTCTACGGAAGCAGCCATAGAATACTATATGGATCAGATGGAGGAAACGGGAGAACCCACGTTCCTTTTTGCAATTACCATCGAAAATCACCAGCCCTATGGCGAGAATGAGGATAATACCATTACCGTTACTGCGGATGCGCTGGACGATACGTCGCTTCAGGCGCTGACAACCTATGCCCAGGGGGTAAAGGATGCAGACGAAATGCTGGGAACCCTGAAGGCGTATATCGACAATCGGGAACGGCCCACGGTATTGGTGTGGTTTGGGGATCATTTGCCCACGCTGGGGCAGTCCAATACGCCATATTACGCACTGAACTATTACAGCGACGATTACTACTCCGTGGAGAATCGGATGAAAATGTTCCATACGCCATTTTTGGTGTATTCCAACACAACCTTGGACCAGGGGCTGTTCACTTCCAAATTGGATAATCAGATCTCTGATATATATTTGATGGAATGCGTAGCAGTTTCCACGGGATTCCAACAGACTCCCTATATGGAGTATCTGGCGGACGCTATGGAGATACTTCCGATTTACAATGTTGAGCTGCATATGGATGATATGCTTACCGAAGAACAAAAAGAAATCACAGCGTTTTGGAAGCTGATTGCCTATGATCGATTGCTGGGAGAAGATTATTCCCAATGAGGACAAGGAGGTGCAAAGTTGGTCCAAAAGTTCAAAAAACACAGCAGGATTCCCCTGCGGAATTGGCTGATTGCACTGGCGTTGCTGGTGGTGATCGGCGCGGTGCTGATGATATGGTTTTACCGCAGTCAGGATCCCGCTGCGCTGGATGCAAAAAAATACATCAAGTATAATATCCTCCATATGGCGCAGGATTGCCAGGAGACAGAAGCGGCGGGACTTGAAGGACATATTCAAATGCGCCTGTACTTGAATGGGGAGGAAACCACCGATTATTACTATGATGAAACTGCCAGCATGGAGCGGGTGTATAGTACAAAATCGGCAACACGACTTGTGAATTACCATGATGGCTACAGCCTGGATTTTCCTGCGGGAACGGAATTTGATTTCAGCCGTAGTGCAGCGCTGATCCTTGGGGAAGGAGAAGGATTTCAGATTACCGTCACCAAGGAATATAGCCCCTATTCTGACGCAACAGAAGAGATGACGCAGGGACTGGAAAGCTATGGGGTTGACTTCCCCTGGGAGGACGGCGTGGATCAATACATCGCTTACTACCAGTGCCGCTTTTTGTTAAATGAGGATTGGCAGACCAATAACGATGTGACGGTGTCTCCAGTGGAGATCTTTGATGCCAACGGACACAAGGGATATTTGTTCCATGCGGTGATCTCCGATATGGCATCGGAAGAATATGACGCCTATACCTATGGGTTTATTCGCTATGCGGATCAGGACTTTATGCGGATCGTTGTCAAATACGATCAGGATAATACGGCGCTGCGGGATAGCTTGGTGAAACTGTTTTCTAATTTCCAAATCTTTGCGCCCTTTGGCAGTTCCTATTATGATACGGAGTATGCCCCAGTTGTACCTGAAAACTGGTCCAAGGAAACCCTGGAGTTATACAACAGGATTGCCGGTAGCGACGAGGTGTTCTGGGGAATTTATACGGACGATATTTACGAAACAGGCATTGATGAAACCGTGCCCGCCATGGAGCAGGAACTGGACTACAAATTTTCGGTGGTCCTTGCTTATGTCCATGCCATTCACGAGTTTCCCACGGAGTTTATGGAGGAAAACTGGGAAAACGGACGTATCGTGGAGCTGACCTATCAGCTGACGGAAAATAATAATGAGGATATTTGCGGCTATAGTCCTCTGCTGGATCTGTATCGGGGAGGAGACGATTCCTATATTCGCGAATTTGCCCAGGCGGCAAAGGAGTTTGGGCACCCGTTCCTCTTCCGTCTTTGCAACGAAATGAACAGTGATTGGACCAGCTATGGCGGCGTGAACAATATGGCGGATCCCGAGGTGTTTATTTCCGTATGGCGCAAAATCTATGAGATCTTTCAGGAAGAAGGGGTGGATAATTGCATTTGGATCTTTAATCCCAACGACAGAAACTGTCCCCCAAATCGGTGGAATGATGGGGCCAATTACTATCCGGGCAACGAGTATGTCCAGATGCTGGGCGTTACCGGGTACAATAACGGCACCTACTATTCCCAGTGGGCAGAAGAGTGGCGTGAATTTGATACCATATATGACGCAGTGCAGAGCCAATACGCGGCGGTATTTGGAGAATTTCCCTGGATCATTACGGAGTTTGCCTCCAGCAGTGTGGGCGGAGACAAGGCGGCGTGGATCGAGCAAATGTTTCGCAGCATTGGGAACTATCCGAACATCAAAATTGCGGTATGGTTCAGTTCGGCAGACTATGACAGTCAGGGAAATGTGGCGCGCCCTTACTGGCTGGATGAAACGCCCGAGACGGTATCTGCCTTTCGGGAAGGCCTGGCTGCATATTCCCACCGATCCCTGATCGGAAACTGAGCGCCGGTTTTTTGGCATTTTCTCTATGAATTTTGAAAGCGTGGTCATGGTGCGGCATGACCGCGCTTTTTCCAATCAGGTTTAGATGGCAGGGAACGTAAAGATAGACGCTCAAATAATGTGGGAATGCATATGGGGAGGAACCCCTTGCCTGGTGTGCGGGACGGAGTGCAGAAGCGTTCTGGAATAATTCTGCGGAAGAATGTCTAAAATGCCATTGACAAACGGTTGATTCGTGGTAAAATGAAGGAAATATCGCAATTGCGTCGACGGAAAGAAAAATGCTGTGCCGGTCAAAGCGAACGGGGAAACGGTGGGAGCCCCGGGACCATGGCAGCATTTGGGCCGCTCCTGAGCTGACCGGGATGACCGGTACGTTTGCCGCGTTAAGGCGTCTGAGGTGTCTTTCTTGGCAAATCAGGGTGGTACCGCGTGAGAGCTTTCTCCCGCCCCTGTCTTTGGGGGCGGCTTTTTTGTCGGCATTTGCAAGATGGAAATTGGGAGGATTTTGGTATGAAGAAATTTGGACTCAATGAGCTCCGTGAAATGTTTTTGTCCTTTATGGAGAGCAAGGGGCATCTGCGGCTGCCCAGCTTTTCCCTGATTCCGCAGAACGACGCGTCCCTACTGCTGATCAACTCAGGCATGGCCCCCATGAAGCCCTATTTCACCGGGGAAAAGGAGCCGCCTCGGCACCGGATCACCACCTGCCAGAAGTGCATTCGTACCGGCGACATCGAGAACATCGGCAAGACGGCTCGCCATGGCACCTATTTTGAGATGCTGGGCAACTTCTCCTTCGGCGACTATTTCAA
>CASEPH010000324.1 GCA_949289625.1 uncultured Clostridia bacterium
TGGATCCATGCAGCCATCACCGTTTGCTTTACACGCTACATGATATTTGATTTTTTCATTATTCTGATGGTATTCCGTCAGCTTATTAATGAATGTCTCGTATCCGCCGTAAGCGCCGAGAGATTTTGCCCCCACCAGAAATACGTGTTGTACTTCTCCGCTCTGCATGGAAATCCCCTCTCAAAACTTAAATGTATCTTTCAGTCCCAGCCATTTCTGATCTTTTTCACTGAGGTTCAACGGTGTCCCATCTACCGTGTATCCCTCCGCGCTGGCAGTACCGTTATAGGTGCCTTCCAGTTTGGGCCATTGGATTCCAATCTCCGGATCATTCCATGCCAGTCCGCCCTCATCACCAGGATGATAGAAGTCCGTCACCTTGTAGCAGAACTTCGCCACATCTGACAGCACCAGAAATCCATGTGCAAAGCCTTCAGAGATATAAAATTGCTTATTATTTTCCTCGCTCAACTCCACACCAAACCACTGGCCATAGGTCTTGCTGCCTGCACGCAGGTCAACGGCCACATCAAAGACCGTTCCTTGGATGACCCGCACTAGCTTACCTTGGGGATACTGCTTCTGAAAATGCAGGCCACGCAGCACGCCCTTGGTGCTCATGGACTTGTTATCTTGAACAAACACCATGTCCAACCCAGCCTCGTGCATATCGTTCTGGTTATATGTCTCTACAAAATAGCCGCGGCTATCTCCATGAACCGTCGGCTCAATCACATAAAGCCCTTCAATCGGGGCCTTGGTTACCTTTATCTGTCCCATCCTCTGTTTCCTCCTCACAACTGCGCTTCCTTCAAATACCGGCTGACCGCATCCTGCATAGTTGGAAGCTGCTTGAAGCCGTTTTCCACCAGTTTTTTCTTATCCAGGCGACTGTTAAAGGGTCTTGCAGCCTTGCTCAGCCCGTATTCTTCCGTGGGCACCGGAATCACCTTAGTTTTTAAGCCGTACTGCCTGTAAAACTCACAGCAGAAATCGTACCAGCTGATATAGCCGGTCTTGCAACCTGCATTCTCATCCGTCACTTCTGCATTTGTTGCATGGTAATAGCCATACTTCTCGGTCTCACACATATCGACCAGAAGCCGGGCCAGGTCATAAGTATAGGTTGGGGTGCCGATCTGGTCATTGACTACCCGCACTTCCTCATGGGTCTTTCCCACATTGATCATCGTTTTGATGAAATTCTTGCCATTCAGGCCGAACACCCAGGCGATGCGGACAATAAAGTATTTTTCCAAGGTGTTGCTGACAGCCAATTCTCCTTCCAGTTTGGTCTGGCCATATACGTTCAGCGGCTTGTAATCCTTGCAGTCGGGTTTCCAAGGTTCCGTCCCCTGGCCGTCAAACACATAATCCGTGGACAGATAGAGCATCTTGCAGTCCACCGCCTTGCAGGCGTCCGCAATGTTCTGTGTGCCGCCGGCGTTGACAGCGCGGACTTTCTCCACTTTGTCGTCATCCTCAGCCATATCCACAGCCGTCCAGGCGGCGCAATGAATCACAGCATCCGGCTGAACTTCCCGGATCACTTTCATGACTGCATCTCGATCCGTTATATCCAGCGAGACATAAGGCATTGTGGTAACTGGAGAGCCATCTGCTACACCCGCGTATTGCTCAGCAATATCGGAACCAACACCTTCATACCCTCGTTTTTGTATTTCATTCATCACGTCATGGCCTAGCTGGCCATTGACGCCAGTTACAAAGAATTTCATTTCTCACACCTCTGCCTTGTTCTTATACATTTCCTCGTAGTATTTCTGGTAGTTGCCGCTGGTCACATGATCCATCCACTCCTCATGGGCCAGATACCAGTCAATTGTCAGAACAATGCCTTTTTCAAAAGGTGTCTCAGGATACCATCCCAGGTCATTCTTAATCTTGGTCGGGTCAATGCCATATCGCCGGTCATGGCCCAGACGATCCTCAACGTGCTTAATCAGCGCGTCAGAAATACCATCGTCATGCAGGCGGTCGTGGAGCTGTTCAATAATGGTCTTGACGATGAAGATATTCGGGCGCTCATTGTGGCCGCCCACGTTATAGACTTCACCAATTTTGCCGCCGTTCGCCACCATATCAATAGCTTTGCAGTGATCTTCCACATACAGCCAGTCACGAATCTGCATCCCATCACCGTAAACCGGCAACTGCTTATGGAGCTTGACATTGTTAATCATCAGCGGGATCAGCTTCTCAGGGAACTGATATGGGCCATAATTATTGGAGCAGCGGGTGATATTGATCGGCATACCGTAAGTATCATGGAACGCCATGACAAAGTGGTCGGCGCTGGCTTTGGAGGAAGAATAGGGGCTGTGGGGAGACAGCGGGGTGGTCTCGGTAAAGTAGCCCTCTGCGCCCAGCGCGCCGTA
>CASEPH010000325.1 GCA_949289625.1 uncultured Clostridia bacterium
TCCAGGGGCGAGACGTACTCCTCGTCCTCCTCTTTCACCTCGGCATATTCCAGCACCCGCATGACCATGGAAAAGTTCTGCTCATACTCCGGGGCCTCCTGAAACAGCATGAGGATGATGGCTTGGAGCAGCGCGGTCTCCGCCTTGGTCCAGAATGGATCGGACTCATGGCTGTTCTTGGGTGTGGTTGCCTGAATAAGATTATTGACCAGCCGCAGGGCATCCTTTTCGTCCCGCAGGTAGCGGAAAGGGTTGTACCCATCCGACTGCTCCAGATTCACCAGATTGAGTACCCGGATGTCATAGCCCTGGCTTTTCAGCCAGCCGCCGGTGGCCAGCAGGACCTCAGATTTTGGATCTGTAATTACATAGTTGGTATTTGCCTCCAAAATATTGGGTTTTACATAGCTTCGAGTTTTGGCCGCTCCACTCCCGCCAATGACCAACACATTTAGAGAACGCCGGTGCTTGTGGGTGTCCAGGCCCAGGCGGACGTGGCGAGTGAGGATCTTGTTTTGCTTCTGGGCAAACATGGCATTGACCTGTTTGGGGGACGCCCAGGCAGCGGAGCCATGCTCCTCCCCGTCCCGTGTCCGGCCCTGCCCGGACTGATACAGGCAGATGCCCATGACATAAAGCCCGGTGCAGGCGAGGATGCACACCAGACTGTGCTCCGTCCAGCGAATCCGGAAGGGGTGCTCCAGGGCCTCCGTCAACCGGGACAGGATATCTGGCAGGCCGCCGCCCAGGGATTGAGCAAGGAGCAGGGCCGCCCAAACAACAGGGATATAAAGGAGTAGCCAGACTACCAGGCTACTTCTATGGGAAGTCTGTTTCAAATTCTCACCACCTTTAAAAATCGCCCTGCACCAGGACTGGTGCAGGGCGACTGATCAAGATTTTTCCCGCATGTTATAACTTAAAAGATGTTCAGATTCAGCGCCATAAGTACTTTGGCTCAATCGGATGATCCGTCAGCGTTGTGTCGGCTCCTCCATCGCCTACCCCCAAAAAACAAGCTCACAGCTCAGATGGTTCCTTCAGCCGTCTCTCATACTCCTGTTGCTCTAATTCATTTGCCGGACGGACCATATATTTGCCACAATCAGGGCATTGTTCAGGTTCAATAGCACGGCTGAAAATAAAATGGCAGTTTTCGCAGACATAAATCATAATTCATCACCATGAACCAGTATAGCACTTTTTTTCTGAGCTACCAACAATAAAATCATTGCTGAACCGATCCAAGTTTTCATATAGGTATATGTTATCTGGATTTGTGGGAAACTCGGTTTCTTTCTTTGGCCGGAACAAGTGTTTTGCGGCGGTCCAGCTGCGCACGATACAGTTTAAGCCGCCCCTCTACAGAGGGACGATCAGGCATCATCCTGGTACTCTCGCTCCCTCTGGGTATAGAGGAGCTGGTTTTTGTATCTTGTGAGTCTTGTTCCGACCGAGATCCTTTTTTTGGACTCTGCGCCTGACGCTGGACCATAGAGCCCTCCTGACGTCTCTGGACTTCTGTTGGCCTCTCCTGCTCCTTCTCCTGCACCGGCCTCTCCTGGCGCGCGGGAGCCGCCTTCTCCGCCTGCTTTGGGCCTTGCCGCTCCGGACGCTGGGATGGTTCCTGATACAGCATCCGCTCAAAGATCTGGTTGGCCCGGTCCAACTCCATCACCGGAAGGATCACGTCGATGATTCTCCCGCGGCCATCCCGGTCATGGATGGAGGAATACAGTAGCTTCTGCCGTTTTGCCAGCTTCTGAAACTGACGGTATTGCTCCGGGGTCATGGGAAACTGCCGTAGATCACGGGTCTCCCGCAACATCTTCCCCAGGTTGACCTTGCCGGAGATTCGCTTATGGCTTTTGGCCAAGGCCAAGCTGAGGGCCAGCACATTTTTCATGGCCGAGCCGGACAGCCTTATGACCACCTCGCTGCCGGCGAGCATCATGCGTACCAGCTGGTCGGCAGCCTCACCGCCTCC
>CASEPH010000326.1 GCA_949289625.1 uncultured Clostridia bacterium
GCTGGCGGCGTTGGCTATGTCATTTCCAATAGCCTCCAGGGATACGACTACGGCACCGCCGGCGTGGCCATCCTGCTGGTGTTCTTGGTGGCCTATTGCATCGAGCGTGTATTTGTCCGCATTAAGAAAAAGTTCTATTAAGAACTCATCCCCACATCCGTATCGGCTTAATGCGGATGTGGGGATGTTGTCTGCTTGACACACTTCAACATTCTGTCCCGCCATATTTTAAGTTGTGTTCCGCTGAGCAAAAATGGACAGCTCACCCACTTGTGCTCCGGCATTAAGTATCATGGCGATTGTATGATTTTTAATGCATTCTCTGCCGACAGCTTCCCGGCCAGATATTCATCTCTTGCCTTGACTGCCCGATCCAGCCACTGGTAGTACTCCTCGTAGCTCAGGCCCTTTTCAGATGGCTCCTTGTTGAGGAATTCCGCCCGCTCATAGCGTTTATACATCCGCCGTTTTGCCCGGTCAAATTCCTCCACCACGCTGATTTGGGCGGCCTTCTGCCGGTGCTTGAGCACTGGCCCCCACTCCTTGCAGGTCTTGCTGTCCTTCAAAATTCGGTCGCAGTAGAGGGTTTTCTTTTTCGTTTTCGGGATGAAATACCGCCCGCAGCAATGGCACCACGCGACGGCGGGATGGCCGGAAACAAACTGCAGGAGCAGAAAGTGGTAGTAGTCCACAGCGGAGCGAAAATGATATTGGGGGGTCAAACCATCTCCATCCCAGTGCAGGATCGAGCGCACGGGAATCTCCCACAGTGTGTCGTACTTGTCTGAAATGAGAGGCTCTCCAGCCTGCATATCATGTAGCACTTCGTTGACCACGAATTGGAACTGCATGACTCCTACTAAAATGGTGAGGATCTTCCTGCTGGCCCGGAAGGGGTACATGGCGGTCCCGTCATCCGGTGGGACTTCATCTTCCAGCTGTGCGCGGAGTAGTGTTCCATGCAGAGGATTTTCCTGCTCCAGGGTGGTGACCAGATCCTCCACGGTATCGAGCATGAACTGAAACAAGGTCATATTGGCCAGACCGCCGTGGTCATCGCGCATCAGGACCGCCCTGGCTTGGGAGCGGATCAGATCCACCACCGCCGCATACGGTTCAAAGATCAATTCAGAGAATAAGAAAATTTCATCCGAGATTTTGGTTTCCGCCAGAGGGACTTCGCCGGGTATTCCGGCGAGGTCTCTTTTTATCTTCCCGTCCGGCAGCAGCTCGACATACACGCCATGTTTCGCGCTCATTGCCCACCCTCCTCTGTCTCAAAGTGAACTTGTCCCAAAACAGTAAAGATCACTTGTAGATTTCGCAACGCCTTTCTCTTCTGTATTCTAACATAGGCAGGGAATAAAACCAACTGACAATACAGCGGATAAGGAGGCGCTTATGACATGAAACTCAACACGATCGATGGGGCTGCCCTGATGAGTCAGCCCCTACGTCCGCCAAAATTTATGGTGGACAGTCTGCTCTCCCAGGGACTGCACATCTTGGCTGGTTCCCCCAAGGTGGGCAAGTCTTGGCTGGCCCTGTGGCTGGCGGTGACGGTGGCCAAGGGAGAACCGGTCTGGAACATGGCCACCAAGCGGGGCCACACCCTCTACCTCTGCCTGGAGGATTCCGTGCTCCGCATCCAGAACCGGCTCTTCGAGATCACGGAGGAAGCGCCGGAAAGCGTCCACTTCTGCACGGAGTGCGCCCTCATCGGGCAGGGGCTGGAGGAACAGATCGAAAACTTCTCGGTGGAACACCCAGGCACGGTGCTGGTCATCATCGATACCCTGCAGATGGTCCGGCCCATCCATGATGCCACCTACGCCAACGACTACCGGGACCTGTCCGTGCTGAAACGGCTGGCGGACCGGCTGGGCTTCGCCATCCTGCTGATCCACCACCTGCGGAAGGAAAAAGCGGAGGATGTGTTCCACCGGATCTCCGGCACCACCGCCATCAGCGGGGCGGTGGATTCCAGCTTTACCCTGGTGGAGGAACGGCGGGGTAGCGGTCGGGCAAAGCTCACCTGCATCGGTCGAGACATCGATTACCGGGAGCTGGAACTGGAGCGAAACGACGACAACGTGTGGGAGGTTCTCTCTGACAGCAGGACACAGCCGGAGCTGTTAGAGGGACGGATCGCAGTTATTCTCTCTGAATTTCTGAAAAATCAGGGAGAATTTATCGGCACTCCTACAGAGCTGTCTCAGAGGATCGACCCTGACAGGCAGGCGGGCATCACGCCGAAGAAGGTCTCCCGAATGATCCTGCAAAGCGTTGATACTCTAAGGCAAACCGGTATCACAGTCACCATCCGCCGAAGCAATGGAAAGCGGATCATCGAGCTCCATAGTGCCGATAGTGACGATGCCGAGACCCCCAATGAAATCGGCACTATCGACCCTGTTAGCCAACTGGCCGGTGGTTATGCGGAAAGTGCTCGATAACGGGGATTCCTCCCGTTCGGGAGGGCAAGCAGAGCGCCTGTCCGACTTTGTCGGTCTTGGCGCCGCCGGATGACCGGCGTATTCCGGGCGGAAGCCCGGACCCACTTCACGGAGGTATACATGAAACAGAAGAAAGAAAAGCGGATCACACTTCGGGTGACACCGGAGCAATATGAAACCATCCAGGCCAAGGCGGAGACGGCCCAGATGTCCACCGGAGCCTATGTCCGCGCCGCCGCCCTGCGGCACCGGGTGGTGGTGATCGACGGGCTGAGGGA
>CASEPH010000327.1 GCA_949289625.1 uncultured Clostridia bacterium
TGATGGTCTCCCCCTGCCGGGCTACGGCGCAGATCAGAATGCGGACCTTGAAGCTCTGATACAGCTCCGACAGGCGCGTCCCGTCCAGGGTGGTGTGCTCCGCCACCCGATACTCGATCAGCTCCAGCCGCCCCTTGGAGAAGGACTCCAGCTTCATGGCGGCGGGGAAGCGCAGTACACGGGCGATCTCATGGGCGGTGGCCTTTTCCGGATTGACGGCCATGGAGAGGCCCAGCTCACTGCGCATAAACCGCAGCTGCCGTCCATACTCCGGGTTGCGGACCCGGGCGATGGTGTGCTGAACCCCCAGCTGCTTGGCCACCAGACACGTCAGAATGTTGATCTCATCGCTGGAGGTGGTGGCAATCAAAAGGTCGGCGTGTTCCACCTCCGCCTCCTTCTGCACATCATAGCTGGCACCATTTCCGCACACGCCCATCACATCGTAGATATTGATGATGTTTTCGACCAGGTGCGGATTCTGGTCAATCACCGTGACCCTGTTCTCAACAGCCAAGTGGCGCGTCAAGGCAATGCCCACTTTGCCTGCGCCCACAATGACAATTCTCATGCGGTTTCCCGTCCTTTCTCCAACCGGGCCTCTGTCTCCAAAAGCTGCCGGTACAATCCCACCACATTATAGCGGATATGCGGGCAAAAGCAATATATTTTTCGTGAAATCTACAAAAAGACATCTGACTTCTTTTCTCTTCCGCGCCGATGTGGTATGCTGGAATTGTTTCTTCCCGGCGAACATCCCGCAAAGAAGGAGGCGATGAAATTGCATTCCCCCGTCAAACTGCGTCTGTACTGCTCCATCTGCGCCCGAAATGACTATTACCTGGAGCGCATCCGCGCCGTGGCCGACGGCCTCGGCCTGGACTACACCCTGGAAAAGGTCACGGACGATCAGGTCATCGACCAAATGGACCTGCTGATGCCCTGCCTGTACGCCTATTGCCCCGGCTGCCGGGTGCTGAACGAGCAGGTGGTCAGCGAGCATCCGGAAACCCGCTGCACCCCCGCGCTGGAGATCAACGGAGAGCTCCGTTTCTGGGGCGTTCCCGCCAGCGATGAAGCTCTGCGGGAGGCGCTCTCTTCCTTATAAAAAGGATTTGGGCGGCTTCCGTCTCTTTTCATCCAAAATTTTACTTGACAAACCGGTTTATTACGCATAAAATCAACGTGAAATATTTTAGTTAAATTATTTTAATTAAAATAATTTCATCATTTTTCGACATAAGGAGTACCAATATGGAATTCGAGCAAGTACGTGATATCATCGTGGAGACTCTGGGCTGCGATGCAGAGCAGGTCACAATGGAGGCCTCCCTGGCTGACGATCTGGGTGCTGATTCCCTGGCTTCCGTGGAGCTGGTGATGGCTCTGGAAGAGGCCACCGGCATCTCCATTGAGGATAGCGCCCTGGCGGAGATGAAGACCGTCGGCGACGTGATGAACTACCTGAACGCCCACAAGCAGTAATCCCTGCCCCGCCGGCGGGCTCGCGCCCTCCGGCGGGTTCACTTTCCGCTGAGAAAGGAATGCGCTATGACCAACCAAGAGATCTTTGATTTAGTCGCCTGCTTTGACCGCAGCACCGCCCAGACGATGAAGCTGTCCACGCAGGAGTTTACCATAGAG
>CASEPH010000328.1 GCA_949289625.1 uncultured Clostridia bacterium
TCCAGCTTCACAAGGCCGGACAGACCGGCGTCCACTGCATTCTTGTTCTTCTGGACCGTCTCTTCGCCGAACTTGCCGTAGGAGCTCTCGCAGGCTTCCTTCATGTACTTGACCGCGTCGTCAATGGGAATGATGTTGGCCAGCTTGAAGAAGGCGGACATGAGAACCATGTTGTACTTGGTGCCAAGTCCCAGTTCCTTGCCGATCTTCACGGCGTCGATGGTATAGACGTTGATGTTGTTCTTGGCGATGTACTGCTTGGCCTCCACCGGGAGAATATTGCCCAGTTCCTCCAGAGAGTAGCCGCAGTTGATGAGGAAGGTGCCGCCGGGCTTACAATCCTGAACCATGGGGTACTTTTCCAGATAAGAGGCGTTATGACAGGCCACAAAGTCACTCATGGTGACATAGTAGCTGGAGCGGATGGGCTCGGGACCAAACCGGAGATGGGAGATGGTAACGCCGCCGGACTTCTTGGAGTCATACTGGAAATAGGCCTGGGCGTTGAGATCGGTATTGTCGCCGATGATCTTGATGGAGTTCTTGTTGGCGCCCACAGTGCCGTCGGAACCAAGACCCCAGAACTTACATGCGGTGTTGCCCTTGGCCTGGCAGTCGGTGTTGTCGGTGATGGGCAGGCTCAGGCCAGTAACGTCGTCCTGAATGCCCAGGGTGAAGGGGGCCTGGGGCTTTTCGGCCATCAGGTTCAGATAGGCGGAGATCAGACAGCCGGTGCCCACGTCCTTGGAGCCAAGGCCGTAGCGGCCGCCAATGACGGGGACGTTGCCAAACTTGGTACCGGAAAGCGCGGTGACCACATCCAGGTACAGAGGCTCGCCCAGGGAGCCGGGCTCCTTGCAGCGATCCAGCACGGCGATACGTTTGACGGAATCCGGCAGGACGTTCACCAGGTAATCTGCCGCAAAGGGACGGTACAGATGGACGTTGACCATGCCCACCTTTTTGCCGGTGGAATTGAGGTAATCACAGACCTCCATGAGGGCGTCGCAGGAGGAGCCCATGGAGACGATGACATATTCAGCATCGGGTGCGCCATAGTAGTTAAAGGGCTTATAATCAGTGCCCAGCTTTTCGTTGACTTTGTCCATGTACTTGACCACCACGGCAGGCAGGGCGTCATAGTGGCTGTTGCAGGCCTCACGGACCTGGAAGAAGATGTCCGGGTTCTGAGCGGAGCCCTTGATGACGGGATGATTGGGGTTGAGCGCACGGGCACGGAACCGGGCCACGGCGTCCTTGTCCAGCATTTCCTCCAGCTCCTTGTAGTCCCAAACACCGATCTTCTGGATCTCATGGGAAGTACGGAAGCCGTCAAAGAAGTGCAGGAAGGCGGCGGAAGCGTCGATGGCGGACAGATGGGCCACAGCGGCCAGATCCATGACCTCCTGGGGGTTGGATGAAGCCAGCATGGCAAAGCCGGTGCCACGGCAGGCCATGACGTCACTGTGATCACCGAAAATGGACAGGGCGTGGGTGGCCAGCGCCCGAGCGGAAACGTGCATGACGCAGGGAAGGTTCTCTGCGGCGATCTTGTACATATTGGGGATCATCAGAAGAAGACCCTGGGAAGCGGTGAAGGTGGTGGTGAGCGCACCGGCCATCAGACTGCCGTGCACAGCGCCCGCAGCGCCGCCCTCGGCCTGCATTTCCGCCACACGGACGGTCTGACCGAACAGATTCTTCTGGCCCTTGGCGGCCCACTCGTCAATGTGCTCCGCCATCACGGAAGAGGGTGTAATGGGATAGATGGCGGCAACGTCGGTAAAGGCATAGGCCACATGAGCCGCAGCATTGTTGCCGTCCATGGTTTTGAGTTTTCTAGCCAAAGTAATTCCTCCTTGAATTGTTTAGGGCGTTTTTGTAGGGCTTGACCACAAGTTCGCCCGGCCAGGTATGTGTCACGATACCGGCCTGTCGTAGCAGCTTCATTGTACCACAGGAGTCCTGGAAATGTAAATCTTCTGCAAAGGATTTCTGAAAAGTTTGAACTTTCTGACAAGGACAACCGTCCGCCTGGGGAAAACTCATGTGATGTTGCATAAAAGATTTGTTTGAATTTTCACAATAATTGCGGTAAAATAAATCAAAAAGTCAAATTTTTCCCTGGGGCTGCATGAATGCCAGAGAACCGGGGAATAACAGACGGTCCGGCAGGGACGTTTTTAAAAACTTCCGGACTGGAATTGCGCCGAGAGGAGATGGGCTGCGATGGTCTTTTCCGTGTATTCCATGGGACTGCGGGGAATCGAGGGGTACAGTGTGACGGTGGAGTGCTGCATCACCCAGGGATTGCCCAGCTTTGACATTGTGGGGCTGCCTGATGCTGCGGTCAAGGAATCCCGGGAGCGGGTCCGGGCAGCCATTCTGAGCAGTGGAATGCAGTTTCCTACCGGCCGGATCACCATCAATTTGGCGCC
Source organism: uncultured Clostridia bacterium (assembly GCA_949289625.1). Next base: position 2,439 of record CASEPH010000328.1, read on the forward strand.
GGCGGGAACCAAGAAAATCGGCACTATCTATGATCTACCGGTGATGCTGGGGATCCTGGCGGCCACGGGACAGATACGGCTTCCTGGGGAGAATTGGGCGTTCCTGGGAGAGGTCAGTATGGGCGGAGGCCTGCGGGCTGTTTCGGGAATCCTGCCCATGGCGTTGGCGGCAAAAAAAGCGGGAATTGATACGCTGGTGGTGCCGGCGTCCAACGGCCCCGAAGCCACGTTGGCAGGAGATTTGACGGTCTATGGACCGGAAAC
>CASEPH010000329.1 GCA_949289625.1 uncultured Clostridia bacterium
GGAAAATCCTTTTTGCTTTCTCAGCAAAAAAGATTGACTTGCTCCTTCATCGGCTTCATACATATCAGGCAGAGGCTGTGTCCGTGTCTCGAATCTCCTGCGGGAGCAAAATTCAGCCAGATCAAAGAGATATATTTCCTCTATTGAGCTCGGATCCATTCCTGCCTGTTCGTATTCCTGACGGAGTTTTCTCCATTCTGCTTCGAACTTCCTGCGTTCCCTTGCATAGTTGAATCCCATGCTGTTTCCTCCGTTCTTCTGAATTTGGAAGTCCAAAATTCAGAAGTGGAGGACCGCGGCACCCTACCGTGTGCCAAGGGGTACAACAAAGGCCGCCGGTTTTGTGCCAACGCGCAAAGCCGGCGGCCTTATTTGTGGCATTAAGAAGTCTGCAACAAATCCGGGGTCTTTTTGCTGCATAGGTAAAGGCAGTACGGCGCGCCGGTAGGCGCAGATACCTCTCAACGCCGCAGCGGACCCAGGTATATTATGATATTCCCTTTCCTCTCACAGGCATCTCAAGATGCCCCTTGCCAACTGTCATTGTCCAGTTGAAATGCGGCGGAGGCATCAACCTCCCAATAAGTGCAGGCTGCCTCCTCACCTTGCTTTCAATGCAGTAGCCTCCGGTGGATCCCTATCTGCCGTATAAGATCCTTCGGGAAATTAAGGCGGACACCAAAGAAGATGCATTCGGCTCGGTGACGCCCTTTGGCTCGCCGTGCCTTACTCAGTAACCTTCCAGCGGATGGCAAAACGGGGATAGCAGGGGCACAGCATTACAGCGACTTTATTTCTCAACACTTACCAAAGCATCAACTCGTTAGCCTGCTTCCTCAATTCTGCTCTAAAATCTGGATGCGCAATGGCAATTAAGTTATCCACACGCTGGCGAACCGACCGATCACGCATTCGGGCAACACCATATTCTGTAACAATATAATCTGTCAGATTACGAGAGATAGAGACAATGGCCCCTGGCGTTAATTGAGCCTTGATTTTAGAGATTGAACCGCCTTTCGCTGTTGATGCCAGTGCGATAATTCCACGCCCTCCTTTAGAGTGAAATGCCCCATAGGCGAAATCTGAGGCACCGCCTGTACCAGAGTACTGCAAAGACCCAATGCTCTCTGAGCATACCTGTCCGGTAAGATCCAGCTCAATTGCTGTATTTACAGACACCATGTTGTCATTTTGGGCTATATTAAAAGAATCGTTTACATAGCTTGCTGGCATCATTTGCACAGCAGGATTTTCTGCCAGGTAATCATAGAGGGCGTCATCTCCCCATGCAAACGCACCGATCGTTTTGCCCGGATTGAAGTTTTTCCGGCGGTTGGTTACGACGCCGGCACGCAGGAGCTTACCCATGGATGATGTAATCATCTCTGTATGAATCCCAAGATCCTTTTTGCGGATCAGGGCCTCTCCCACGGCATTGGGCATGCCTCCAATACCTAGTTGGATGCAGTCCCCATCCCGGATCAGGGAAGAGACATATTCGGCAATCCGTTTCTCCGTACTGGTCGAGGGATACACAGGAGCATGGGGAAGCGGAGTATCCACTTCATAAATATAGTCTGCCAATTCGATTGGAACTGGTGTTCTTCCGAACACACGGGGTATATTGGAATTCACCTCGAAGATTACGCAGTCCGCAGCCTCCAGACATTCCAAGGAAGACTGTAAATCAAAGGATAAAAATACATTCCCGTGCCGATCCATGGGTGATACTGCCGCCACAAAAATGGTGGGACGCCGTGTACGCACCATGGTTTCCCCGCCGGAGTGGAGGTTCAAGGGAACCATATGATAACGACTGGACATATGGCCATGCCGACAGTCCTCGTTATAAAACCAGGTATAGATATCGATCTTCCCTTTTAGGGATTCATCATTCATAACGGGGTAGTCCCCCATCATGAGCATGGTCCACAGCGTGACACCCTCGACGCGATCCGCAATCGTATGCAGGTGGCTCACAAAATAACTCGGTTCATTACCGTATATACTGCACGCGATGGTATCGCCGGAGCGGACAAGATCCAGCGCCCCTTCCGGTGTGCCGAGCTTTGATTGGTATACATCCTTATGGTTCATTGAAAAGCTCCATTCCACAATTCCAAATAGCTGGAAGTCTTTTATAGTATGAGTCCTCCGCCTACGTTGAGGATCTCTCCAGTAATATAGGCGGCTGCCTCTGAGGCCAGAAACACCGCCGCATTTCCAATATCCAGGGGATTTCCCATGTGCTGCAGCGGAATGCGGCGGCACATTTCCTCCCGGGCCTGGGCGGGCATATTTGCCGTCATATCTGTCTTTATCAGGCCCGGGCAGATGGTATTGCAGGTAATGTGATATCGGCCCAGTTCACGCGCTGCTGTATTGGTCAGTGCGATCAGCCCGGCTTTGGCCGCTGCGTAATTTGCCTGTCCAAAGTTCCCGAGCCATGCGGCTGAGCTGATTGTGAGAATGCGGCCGCTGCCTTGCTGCCGCATAATCTGCGAGGCACTCCGGATTAGATAAAATGCGGCAGTGAGATCTACATCCAGCACCCGCTTCCACTGCTCGTCTGTCATTTTGTGCAGCATCCCGTCCATATTGATCCCCGCGCAGCTCACGGCGATATCTAGGCCTCCATAGGAGTGAAGCGCTTGTCCAACCAGCCGTTCGGAGGTTTCTGCTTCGGCGACATCGCCGATAACGGCCACCGCCTGCGCACCGAGGGAGCGCAGTTGCTCCATGGTGTCAAGGATGCTCTCCTGGGATGTGGCATTGACCACCAGTTTAGCCCCGTGCTTTGCAAAGCTGAGCGCAATCCCCCGCCCAATGCCCCTGCTTGCTCCGGTAATCACCGCAATTTTTTCAGTCAGGTCACACATAACTCTGCCCCCCTTATCCGGAGAGTGAGTTGGGTTACGTGGGGACTCCGGACAAGTCCGGAGTCCTGCATAACCCGATTTGCTTTCTTATGAGAAGATTAAAGTGCTAGGGCTGCCGGTTATACGGGAAGTCCGGCTCGTCCTCTGCCATCTTGATGCAGACCTTGCAGGAGCGCTGGGGATCCAGAGCTGCCTGAAAAGCAAGCTCCAAATCCTCCAATGGATAGACGTGTGTGATCAGGTGTCCGACCGAGTATTTTCCCGAGGCGATGTAGTCGATGGAGCCCTGGAAGTTGCCGCCCCACCCGGGGAGCACCTGTACGCCCTTCAGCATCAGGTTCATAGGACGGATTTTTGCAACCTGCTCG
>CASEPH010000330.1 GCA_949289625.1 uncultured Clostridia bacterium
TACCCCACCTGTTGCGCAGCCCGTTCGCCTGTGGTATCATCATCTCTAGAAAGAAACACGAAAAGGGGTGGACCACTGTGCCAATGAATCAAAGAGAAAGAGAACAGTTCTATCTCTCCCAGGCCAGAGAATTGGGCCAGCAGCTAGGTGACTCTCCAGAGCTGGCTCAGTTGTGTCGTGCGGCGTATGAGGACTACCGTCAGGGTTTGCTCTCCGGAACCGCCTACGATAAAATCCAAGCTCTTTGCGCCGATCTTGCCCATCCCCACTGACCGCCGAAAGGAAGAAATCCTATGCCGTTTCAAATTATCCGCGGAGATATCACAAAGCTACATGTGGACGCCATTGTCAATGCGGCCAACAACAGCCTGCTGGGAGGCGGTGGCGTAGACGGAGCCATCCACCGAGCTGCCGGTCCGGAACTTTTAGCCCAGTGCCGTACCCTGGGAGGTTGTGAAACAGGCCAAGCCAAACTCACCCTTGGCTACCTTCTACCCGCCAAGTATGTGATTCACACAGTGGGGCCCATCTGGCGAGGAGGCAATCACGGAGAGCGGCAGCTGCTCATCGCCTGCTATCGAAGCTCTCTGGAGCTGGCTGTGGCTCATCACTGCAAGAGCGTTGCCTTTCCCCTAATCTCCTCCGGAGTCTACGGCTACCCCAAGGACCAGGCACTGAAGGTGGCGGTGGAAACCATCGAGGACTTTCTGCTGGAGCACGACATGGAGGTCACCCTGGTGATCTTTGACCAGGAAACCTGGTATTTGGCCAAGGAAAAATTTGGAGAATTGATGGACACGATTCACATAGGAAAGGAAACTTACTATGACCAATGAAAAAGTCTTTCAAATGAAACTGAAAAAGATATACCCTCTTCTGGTGGCCAAAGCAGAGAAAAAAGGCCGTACCCGGTCGGAGGTGGATCAGGTCACCTGCTGGCTCACTGGGTACAGTCAGGAAGAGTTGAACCCTTTGGTGGAAAGCGGCATCACCTACGGAGATTTCTTCCGAAATGCCCCTGCTCCCAACCCAAACCGGAAGTTGATCACCGGATCCATCTGCGGAGTAAAGGTAGAGACCATTGAAGACCCGCTGATGCAGGAAATCCGTTACCTGGACAAGCTGGTGGATGAGTTGGCCAAGGGCAAGGCCATGGAAAAGGTGTTGCGAAAATAAGACAGTCTAAAAGGGATGGGACGAGGTTGTCTCATCCCTTTTTCTATGTCCTTGGCCAGCCTGGGACAGGAAACATAACCTTCCCTGACCCAACCAAGATGCGCAATCATTTCTCAGAAAATGCCATTTTCTTTCTTGACATTTTCAAATAAGGCTTTATAATTCAACTGGTAGTACCAGTTGAAAGAAGGAACGCTTGTGAAATTTATCAAACAGTTCAGCATTATTTTACTCATCACATTTTTGGGAGAACTGCTCCATATACTCATTCCGCTGCCCATTCCGGCCAGTGTGTATGGTTTGGTGTTGATGTTGATTGCGCTGCGATCCGGTCTCGTGAAAGTAGAGCACGTCAAAGAGACCGCTGTTTTCCTGATTGAAATTATGCCGGTCATGTTTATTCCGGCGGGGGCAGGACTTTTGGAATCCTGGGGCGTGTTACAGCCCATTTGGCTGCCGGTATGTATCATTACCGTTGCCACCACCGTGATCGTCATGGCTGTGACTGGTCGCGTGACACAGGCAATTATCCGGGCTGAGAAAAAGAAAAAGGAAGGAAAGCAGGCGTAAAAGTGTTTACAAATTCTCTATTTTTTGGTGCGGCAATCAGTTTATTGGCCTATGAAGTTGGTCTTTTATTGCGGAAAAAGTTTAAAAAGGCAATTTTTAACCCCCTGCTGATCGGCATTCTGTGCGTCATTGGGGTGTTGTCCATTTTCCATATCGAGTATGACAGCTACAACGTGGGCGGTCAATATATCAGTTACCTGTTAACGCCAGCCACAGTTTGTCTGGCTGTTCCGCTCTATGAACAGCTTTCCCTTTTAAAGAAGAATCTTGTGGCCGTGGCAGCAGGCATTGTCTCCGGTGTGTTGGCAAGTATGGTCAGCGTGCTGCTTTTGTGCAAACTTTTCCAGCTTTCCCACGAAGAGTATGTGACACTGCTGCCCAAATCCATCACCACTGCTATCGGCATGGGGGTATCGGAAGAACTGGGCGGAATTGTGACTATCACCGTTGCGGTCATTATTATTACCGGTGTGCTGGGCAGCGTCATTGGGGAAATCGTTTGCAAGCTGTTCCGGATTCAAGAACCCATTGCCAAAGGTCTGGCGCTGGGTACCGCGGCACATGCCATCGGAACCTCCAAAGCCATGGAGATGGGTCCAGTTGAGGGAGCAATGAGCAGTCTGGCCATTGCAGTCGCCGGTCTTTTGACTGTGGTCAGCGCCTCTGTATTTGCGCAATTTATGTGATTGAAATGAGGGATCGCATGATGGAGAACTTTATTATTACCATTGGCAGACAGGCCGGCAGCGGCGGACGGGAAATCGGCATGCGTCTGGCTCAACGGCTTGGGATTCCCTACTATGGGCGGCAAGAACTGATGGAGATCGCAAAAGGAACGCCGGATTACGAAGAGGTCCAGTCCTTTTACGAAGAACAGCCAGTGGACGACTTGCTGTACGCCATTGCAACCAGCAATGTAGAAGAAGATCTGGGACACATCCCCTTCCGGAGGATCCGGCAGCTGTGCAGCAAAACCTCCTGTGTTTTGATCGGCCGCTGCGGCGGTCACATCTTCCGGGGAGAAAAGCGGGCAGTCAGTATTTTTCTCCACGCTGATGAGAACATTCGGGCCCAGCGGACAATGCAGGACTACGGTCTGTCGCTGAAAAAAGCCATGGAACGAAACCAGCAAACAGACAGTGACCGCGCGGCTTTTCACAGATACTACACTCGAGAGGAATGGGGAGCCTCAGCTGACTACGACCTCTGCCTGGACAGCGGGATCTTAGGGGTAGAAGGTACCGTAGAGGTGATTCTAGCCTACCTAAAGATCCGGGGCATCGTCCAATAACGATGGGCAGGTGAGATTGTGGAAACTGAATACCCAAAGGAAAAAGCCTACGTCACGGTTATAGCGTACATCAAGCAACTGGTGCAAGACGGACAACTGGCATTTGGCGGCAAACTGCCCTCTGAACGAGAAATGATGGCAACTCTGGGACTGGGACGCAACTCTATCCGGGAGGCGCTGCGCACCCTAGAAAACATGGGATTGATCTCCTGTGTCCATGGCAAGGGAAACTTTCTGGTCAACCAGATCGGCGAGAGTTTCAGCAGTGTTTTTTCCATGCTGCTGTTTTTAAAACAGAGCAACTTCGATGAGGTACAGCAGCTTCGTCGAGGACTGGAAATGCAATCCTTACTCTTGGCTATCCAAACGGCAGATTGCACCACAGCCGCAGCCCAGGCCCAATGGCGTCAGACTCTGGAACCCCTAGGCAAACTGGTGGAAAGCATGCGACAAGCCACCGGCCACAAGCGGGTCACACTGGATTCCGCTTTTCACGAAGCGCTCATCCAGTGCAGCGCAAACCGGCTTTTTGCGGTCCTGCAAAAAGCCGTCTCCAGTCTCTGCGAGGCAGCCATTGAAAATGTTTTGACCGCCGCCACTGATGCCCAATGGCAAACACTGGTGGACTGCCACGAAACCATTTACCAATCCTTACTCAACCGGGATGCACAGGCCGGCATGGCTGCCATCGATCAGCACTATACCCAGCCTTTTTCAGACAGCCTGAACACTCCTCTAGGGTAACCTTCCGGAGAACAGCCGGAAAATTTCCCAGTAGGTGGTTAGTTGATACCACCCCAACGCAAACCGGTATTTGAAAAAACCATGGTGTTGACAAGGAACTGAAACCATGGTATAAATAAGTCGTTCATCGGAGGGTGAGCAACACGTATGAAGTTGCGAGCTGGATAAGATGGCAGGTGGAATTCCTGCTTCTCTTATCCAGCTCTATTTTTTTGCAGCAAAGGAGGAACCTA
>CASEPH010000331.1 GCA_949289625.1 uncultured Clostridia bacterium
CACCACAGTACGGCCTGCCACTAGCAGGTTGGTGGTATGCATAATGGCGTCCCATACGGACTGGCCGGTGCCGTACTTATTGTCATAGTAGTGCTTGCACTTGGCGTCGTTGACGTTCATCATGGGGAAGGGAAGCGCACCAGCCTTGGCTCTGGCACGAAGCCGATGGACACCGGTGGTGGTCTCCTCACAACCGCCCAATATGCGATCCCCATATTCTTTGCAGTCCGAACACAGCAGCTCCATCAGATCGCCGCCGTCGTCGATAAATAGATCCGGATGGCAGGCAAGGGTCTGGGTCAGATGGGCTTTATATTCTTCCGGTGTGGATCCGTGCCATGCAAATACGTTGACGCCCAGAGAAGCCAGGCCTGCCGCCACGTCGTCTTGCGTGGAAAGAGGATTGCACCCTGTGGCGTAGACCTCGGCGCCTGCGGACTTCAGCACAAGGGCCAGATAAGCGGTTTTTGCTTCCATATGGATGGACATGGCGATCTTTTTCCCTGCAAAGGGCTTTGTTTGCTCAAATTCCTTTTGAATGGCGCTGAGGGCTGGCATGAAATCTTGGACCCACCGAATTTTCATGCGGCCATGCTCCTGAAGGGACATATCCCGTACGATACTCATGATGATCTGCCTTTCTGCGTTATTTTGAAAAAAGTATACCATAAATCCGAAATACCGTCAATGAAGGGAACCCTATAAGCAGGGCAGAAAACAGGCAATAGAAGTGGTTCTATTTTCCGCAAGGGGCGCATAGACTGTTTTGAGGTGGTACATATGAAACGGAGGTCCCCCCTGCTGGCAGCAGCAGCCCTGCTTCTGGCGTCTGTGGGACTGCTGCGGTGGACGGGGCAGTCTGCAACAACCCAGTCCGTTCAGGCGGCAGGTGCGTGGATCCTGGAACAACAGCTTGGCAGTCTGGCTACGGCAACCAGAATAGAGCGTGACGACGTTGAATCAGAACAGACAAGCGTGGTGGAATCTGCGGAGGAATCCGCTACCTCGTCGGCAGAGCCAGTGCCGGTGGAAACTGTCTCAGAAGCCTGGGATGAGGAGGCGCGGCAGACCGAAGAAGAGGAACCTCCCGCAGAGGTCCGGGTGGATGCGGACGTGTCCCTAGAGCTTCGGAATAGCACCGACTATGAAATTGACTTTACAAAGCTGCCTGCGTTGCCTGAGGGCCTGGATTTCCAGAGCCAGGATCCGGTAATTCTGATTATGCATACCCATACCACAGAGTGCTATGCCGATGGCGGTGAAGGCACCTACCGGTCCCAGGACGAAAATGACGGCGTCATGGCGGTGGGAGACGCCATGGCAGAGGAACTGGAGGCCCGGGGATATGCTGTGATCCATGACAAGACCCTCTGTGACTATCCAGAATACAACGGGGCCTACAGCCGGTCCAGAACGGTGATTTCGGACAACTTGGAGCAATATCCCTCCATTTGCCTGGTGCTGGACATTCACCGGGATGCGGTGGCCGATGAAACCGGGGCACAGATGCGGATGGCCTCCACCATAGCCGGAACGGAGGCGGCCCAGCTCATGCTGGTGGTGGGGACGGACGAGGGTGGTCTGGAGCACCCCAATTGGCAGGAAAATCTCAGCTTGGCTGCCGTGTTGCAGGCGAGAATGTCGACTGCCTATCCCGGAATCATGCGGCCCATCAACCTGCGTTCCGAACGGTTCAATCAGGATCTGGGACCTCTAAATCTGCTGGTGGAAGTAGGGGCTTCGGGCAATACTCTGGAGGAAGCGCTACAAAGCGGACGGTATCTGGCAGAGATCCTGGCGGACGTAATGGACCAGTACAGCGGTAAAAGTTCATAAAGATTACGTGCCAAATTCTACACTTTGACTAAAAGTATTGGTTGACGAAAGACGTCTGTTTGTGGTATATTTACTTTAGCAAAACGAACCATGGGTTTGATTTTTAGGGGGTATCTTTTGTGGACAATAGTTTTGACAAGCTGAATAACGAATTTGCAGATGTTAAAGTCGGTGGGTTTAGATATTGGTTTTGGCTGATCTGTTCCTACATATGCTGCATCGCTGGTGTCGGCTTTGCGATCTTCTCTTTTACAGATAAGGCTGGCGGTCCTGGTATGTATTTTAACCTGTTGACCTTGCTGATGGGCGCATTCTCCATTCAGACCGGCGCTTGGGCCAAGGGCAACGGCCATCGGTCCAAGGCACTCTGGGTCTCCTTTATCTGGGGCCTGGTGGATGTTGCCATTGCTTGCGTCATCCTGTACATTGTTATGCCGATGATTGGCTAAGCTGTAACGCTGAGGCCGCCCTGAGAAGGGCGGCCTTTTCTGTTTGAGCCTTTTGGGAAAGTGCTTTATAATTGCATTGGTCTGTGGTACAATACGGTTGCAGACAAAGGAGGTGCGGCGGTGAAGAAGTTGCCGGGTATGCTGAAAAAACTGTTTCAGCGGGTGGTTATGGTATCCATCAGCATTTTGGCGCAGTTGGTGTTTTTTGTTCTGATGATTTGGAAATTTCAGGATAGCAACGAGATTTTATATATTGCGCTGCTGGTCCTGAGCGTTGTCGTTACGTTGGTGATCATCAGCAAAAATACCAACCCTGCCTATAAGATTGCGTGGCTGGTGCCGATTCTGGCGTTCCCGGTGTTTGGCGGACTGTTCTATTTGATGTTGGGCGGCAACCGGCTTTCCCGGCATCAGAGAAAAAAGATGAAGCAGGTGGAGTTGAGTATGCACCGGCATCTGCCGCAGAATCCGGAAACCTCCGCAGCTCTGGCCAGATATAGCCCTGACGCAGCCATTCAGTCCACCTATATCCGGTCTGTGGCCGGATGCCCCGTTTACATTCAGACGGAGACGGTCTATTTCCCTTTGGGAGATACGGCGTATCCTGCCATGCTGGAGGAATTGCGAAAAGCGGAAAAGTACATTTTCCTGGAGTATTTCATCATTGGTGCGGGGGAGATGTGGGACGGGATCCTGCAGATCCTCAAGGAGAAGGCAGCGGCCGGACTGGACGTTCGGGTGATGTACGACGATTTTGGTTGTATTACGCTTTTGCCCTCTGGGTATTGGAAGGAGCTGGAGTCCTACGGGATCAAAAGCTGTGTCTTTGGTCCCTTTGTACCCATTGCCTCTGCTCGGCTCAACAACCGGGACCACCGGAAGCTGATGATTATCGACGGCAAGGTGGGCTTTACCGGGGGCATCAATCTGGCGGACGAGTATATCAACCGCAAGGAACGGTTTGGACATTGGAAGGACAATGCCATTATGCTCCGGGGAGAAGCGGTTTGGTCCATGACGGTCATGTTCCTGTCCCTGTGGGACTATGTCCGGGGAGAAGAGGACAGCATTCCATCCTATATTCCGCCGGAGCCGGTGGTTGCAGGAAGAGGCTTTGTGCAGCCTTATACGGACAATCCCCTGGATGACGAGCCGGTGGGTGGTACCGTGTATATGAATCTCATCAATCGGGCAAAGAGCTATATCCATATCATGACGCCCTATCTGGTCATTGACTATGGCATGATGCAGGATCTAATTAACGCGGCCAAGTCCGGCATTGAGGTGGTGATCATTACGCCGCATATTCCGGACAAATGGTATGTCCATGCGGTGACGCGGGCTCATTATGAGGAACTGGTCAAGGGCGGTGTTAAAATCTATGAGTACACCCCCGGTTTTATCCATTCCAAGGTGTTTGTGGTGGACGGGATCTACGCCACGGTGGGCACTATCAACCTGGACTATCGCAGCCTTTATCTCCACTTTGAAAACGGTGTGTTTCTCTATGGAGCCGACTGCGTACCCCAGGTGGAGCAGGACATTCAGGACACTCTGGCGGTGAGCCAAAGAATCACCTGGAAGGAATGCCGTGCCACGAGCCTGCCGGTGCGAGTCCTGCGATCGCTGCTGCGATTGCTGGCGCCCTTGATGTAATAGACATACCTTTCCCTGGACAGGCATAGATTCCAGGGGGAGGGATATTTGGTGTATGTATCCATTGAACTGAAAAAGATTCTTGGAGGACTGGGCGTACTTATGGCGGTGCTGGTGCCCGCCCTGCTGTATCTGAGCCTGGGAAACAGCCAAGCTGCAGAGGAAATAACCGCAGGGGCCTGGGGACTGAGCTTTCAGAATCCGGGACAGCCGCCGGTGGCCAACGCGACTCAGGAGGAACTGGAGCAGTATCACGCCAAGTATATTGGCAATACCGAAGAGCCGGTGATCTATCTGACCTTTGACTGTGGCTATGAGAACGGATGCACCGGGAAGATCCTGGATGTGCTGAAAAAGCATCAGGCTACTGCTGCATTTTTTGTGGTAGGCAACTATATTGAAACCGCACCGGAACTGATCTGCCGGATGGTGGAAGAAGGCCATATTGTGGGGAACCATACCTGGAGTCATCCAGATATGTCCGCCATTTCGGATCGGGAGGCCTTTGCTCAGCAGCTCCAAAAGGTGAAAGACGCCTACCAGGCCTGTACCGGACAGGAAATGCCGCTGTATTACCGACCGCCCAGAGGAGAGTTTAGCCAGGAGAATTTGGAGATGGCCGACGAGCTGGGCTATCAGACGGTTTTTTGGTCCCTGGCTTATGTGGACTGGCTCACAGACGATCAGCCCACAGAGGAGGAAGCCATGGAAAAGCTGACCTCTCGTATTCATAACGGCGCTGTGGTACTGCTGCACAACACCTCTACCACCAATGCCCAGATCCTGGATCGGCTGCTGACCTGCTGGGAGGAAATGGGCTATACCTTTGGAAGTTTGGACACACTTTTTGCAGATTGACTTTTGAAAAAAACAGAAGTACAATATTTTAACAATCTTGAAAGGGGGAGCTTTGTGAAAAAAGAACGTATTTCCAATTCTGTGATTGCGCGGCTGCCCCGGTATTATCGCTGTGTGGAAGAACTGTATTTGAGCAACTGCATTCGGGTTTCCTCCGCTACGCTCTCCGATCGGCTGGGCTTTACCGCCAGCCAGATCCGACAGGATTTTTCCTGTTTTGGGGAGTTTGGCCTTCAGGGCTATGGCTATAACGTAAAAAAGCTGCGATATGAGATCCGAGAGATCCTGGGCCTTAACAGCCGGAACACGGCGATTTTAATGGGCTGTGGGAACTTGGGACGGGCGCTGCTGAAAAACTTTGATTTTGAGATGTACGGATTTTTTCTGCTGGCTGCATTTGATACAGATCCGGCCAAGATCGGCGATCAGGTGGGCGCCGTGCATGTGATGGACTGCCGGAAGCTGCGACAGGTCGTGGAAGCGGAAAAACCCAACGTGGCAGTATTGACGGTGCCCCGGGATAAAGCGGTGGAGACGGCGGCTTTGCTGGCGGATCTAGGGATCCCGGCCATCTGGAACTTTGTGGGCTGTGATCTGCATGTGGAGGAGCGAGGCGTGCTGGTGGAGCAGGTGAGTTTTTCGGACAGCCTTTTGACCCTCAGCTATCGCTTAAATCAAAAGCGGGAAAATAACAAAAATGCCGGCGATAGGAACCAATTGCCTTCTGCGGAATAAGATAGAGTAGCGCAGCTAAGTGCAGCGCAAATTTCTGTCAGGAGGTTCTTTTTATGAATTGTGGTTGCGGTAATAACGGTGGTATGTTCGGTGGCGGCTGCTGGTGGATCATCATTCTCTTGATCATCATCTGCTGCTGCGGCTGCGGCGGCAACACCCTGGGCACTGGCAGCAACGGCTGCGGCTGTGGCTGCGGGTGCGACAGCGGCTGCGGCTGCTGATCTGCCGAAAAAACAGGAAGAGGGCCGCTTCGGCGGCCCTGATCTTTTTATGGGGGGTAAATTATGAAACTGACGGTGCTGACGGAGAATACGGCGTGCAGGCCCAAGATTCAGGCTGTCCACGGTTTAAGCCTTCTGCTGGAGACGGAAGGACGACATATTTTACTGGACGTGGGGCCGGGCCCGGAATTTGCAGAGAACGCAAAGCTGCTGAATGTGGATCTGGATCAAGTGGAATTCTGCGTAATCTCCCACGGCCATGACGACCACGGCGGTGGATTGCATCGGTTTTTGGAGGAGAATACCCATGCACCGGTCTACTTGGCAAAGGGCGCCTTTGACCGGCATTTTTCTGGCAGAGGAGAGATTGGGCTGGCAACGGAGCTTGCCCAGCATCCTCGTATCCATATGACCGATGCTGTGACGTTGTTGGATGACCAGGTGACGCTGTTCTCGGCGGTGCCTGGGGAGGAATTGGTGCCTTCGGCCAACCAGGGGCTGCTGGACGAGCATGGCCCGGATGGATTTCTTCACGAGCAGGATATGCTGATCCGGGAGGGCAAGCGGCTATATCTGTTCGGCGGCTGCGCCCATCGGGGGATCGTCAATATTATGGAGCGGGCCAAAACGCTGGCGGGCCGGTATCCCGATGTGGTGGTTTCCGGTCTTCATCTGGCAGCAGGTGGCACTGGAAAATGTATGGCAGACGATGCCTATCTGGACGCGCTGGGAAAGCGATTGCTGGATACGGGCGCGCAGTTTTACTCCTGTCACTGTACTGGGCCTGAAGGGCTGGAACGGCTGAAAAAACGCATGGGGACAAGCCTAACGGCCATTTCTGGAGGAGAAATTTTGGAAATTTGATCGAAAAAATGGGGGCGTCTGCGTGGACGCCTCCATTTTGTGCTGATGGGTGCAAAATGAGCTCTTACGGTGGTGCTGCTTTGTTGACACAAAATGGAGGTATAGGCGCAAACTGTTGTATAAATTTCATAAAAATGGAGTGCTATTTGCTTGACTAACTGTGAATAGTGTATTAAAATTACCACGTTGGAGCGTTGCGCCAACATATATCTGCGGGAAAACCGCAATCGGGAAGGAATGAGCGATTATGAAAAAGTTAGTGGCTATTCTGCTGGCTGCCACCATGATGTTGGCAGTATTTGCCGGCTGTGGAACCGGCAGTACATCTTCTGCGGAAGCTTCCGGCGAAGAAACTGCTGCATTTAAGTGGAACGGCCAAAAGGAGGTCTGGTCCATTCTGCCGACTACTGGCGCGGAGGGCCTGGTGCTGATCAATGACGCCATGGGCGAAGTTATGAAGGCAGAGGGCTTCAACTATGTCAAGAAAGATGCCCAGGGCGATCCCTCTCAGCAGGTCTCCTTTGTGGAGGACGCCATTGCTGCGGGCAATGTGGGCGCACTGATGATTGCGGCCATGGATGTGGATATGCTCAAGGACGTGGTGGCGGAAGCCGTTGACGCCGGCATTGCTGTGGCCTATCTGGGCGCAGAGCCCACAGATTATACCATCGGCGGCTGCGTCTACACAGCCTATGAGATCACCGGTATGTACGCAGTGCAGGCAGCCGAGTATTGGGTGGAGCATTCTGGTGCCAACGTGCCCAAGAATGCCGACGGTAAGTATGAAGTGGCCATCGACACCTACTACGATATTGCAGACGGCGTATACCGCTCCAATGCCATGAAGGGTACAGTGGAAAAATCGGAAATTCTGGCGCTGGTCTCTGAGACCAGTTCCTATGGCAACAGCGCTTACTCCGATGCCTATGACAATGCCCAGGATGTGCTGGCGGCCAACCCCGACTGCCACATCTTCATCGCCTACGAGCCGGAAGAGGCCATGGGCGCAGCTGATGCCATAGCGGACTATGTGGATCAGAACGGCGGAGATCTGGCCGATTACTGCGTGATCCCCTGCTATGCCGAGGACACCACCTTCACCGAGCTCTATGCCCAGGCGGAGGCGGACCCCTCTTCCACTGCCA
Organism: uncultured Clostridia bacterium; assembly: GCA_949289625.1. The sequence continues at coordinate 7,765 of CASEPH010000331.1, forward strand.
TCAAGGGCTATGCCACCTATGGCGACCCTGCAGAGGAGCGGGACGGCGAAGTGATTATTCCTCCTGTGCTCACCGGTGAGCATCTGGCGGAGATCCTGCTGGGCGTCTGTGGTGTGGGCGACTATACCTGGACTTACGGCGAAACCTACTATGACACCATCACGGCTGTGACCGTGGACGGCTTCTCCGCCACCTGGAAGATGGGCGACGAGAATCCTGCCGCGGAGTACAAGACCAAGTAATCCAACACCACGAAGGGGGTGGCGCAAGGAAATGCTGCGTCACCCCCTTTGCGAATGTGCCGAAAGGCGGACCCAAGGATGGGAGGCGTTCTATTTGGAGGAAAAACAACCGATTCTGTCATTAAAGGACATTAAAAAGGTCTATCCGGGAGTCATTGCCCTCAATCAGGTTTCTATTGACTTTTACCCTGGTGAAGTCCATGCGTTGATCGGGGAAAATGGTGCTGGAAAGTCCACATTTATTAAAACGATTACAGGAGCCCATGCACCCGATGGCGGTACCATCACCGTGGACGGAGAGACCTATTCGGCCATGACGCCGGCCCTGGCCAGGAAGCATGGCATCGAATGCATCTATCAGGAGTTTAACCTGATTGATGTGCTGTCCGCAGCGGAGAATATCTGCTATGGAGAGCGAAAGGGAAAGCTGGTCAATCAAAAGAAAATGGAGCAGCTGGCCCAAAAGATCTTTGACGATTTCGGGGTGGACATTGATCCGGCCACCCTGGTGCGGGATCTGACGCCGGGACATATGCAGATCGTGGAGATTGCCAAGGCGGTATCCAAGGAAGTCCGGGTGCTGATTCTGGATGAGCCCACCGCGCCTCTGTCAGTGGCGGAGGTAGAGATATTGTTCCGTATTGTTCGGAAGCTTCGGGACGAGGGCGTGGCCATCATCTTTATCTCCCACCGGTTGGACGAGGTGTTTGAACTGACGGACCGCGTCTCCATTCTGCGGGATGGAGCGTATATCACCACGCTGAACACGGATGAGACCAATCGGGCGGAGCTGATCCGGTACATGGTAGGCCGGGAGATGACCGCCACCTTCCCCACCCGTCATGCCGAGATCGGCGACGTGGCCTTGGAAATCAAGAATCTCACAGGCAACGGTGTGAAGAATATCTCTTTCCAGGCCCATCGAGGAGAAATCCTGGGGATTTCCGGCTTGGTGGGTGCAGGTCGTACGGAGATCATGAAAGTGGTGTTCGGCGCGGAAAAGAAGCAGTGGGGCGAGATCTATGTCAACGGGAAAAAAGCCGACATCAGATCCCCCAAGGACGCCATGCACAAATATGGCATCTGCTTGATCCCCGAGGACCGGAAGCGGGAAGGCTGTTTCCTGGGCGAAACCATCTCCTGGAACCTGGTCTACAACGTGGTGGAGAAGATCTCTCATCTGGGTGTGGTGGATCGGAAAAAGGAGCAGGAGATCGCGGAGTATTACGGAAAATCCATGCGAATCAAGGCACCGGATCTCAAGACTACGCTGGTGGGATCCCTGTCCGGCGGCAACCAGCAGAAGGTGGTGGTAGGAAAGGCCCTGGCCACCCAGTCCGACATCGTGATCTTTGACGAACCCACCCGCGGCATCGACGTGGGGGCAAAGTATGAGATCTACGAGCTGATGAACGGACTGTGCGAGGAGGGCAAGTGCATCATTATGATTACCTCCGATATGGAGGAACTGCTGGGAATGTCGGATCGCATTGTGGTCTTCGGAGAAAAATGCCTGGCTGGAGAACTCACGAAAGAGGAGTTTTCCCAGGAGCGGATCCTGGATATGGCATCTACCAATGACCGGGCAAAAGAAAATATGGGGGCTTAAGGGCTATGAAGAAAAAAAGTTTATCCGTTTATTTGAAAAACTATATGATGGTGCTGGTCCTCATCGCCCTGCTGGTGGTGTTTGGCATTCTGTGTCCCATCTTTGTGGGCCGGCCCTTCCTGACGGTGAAGAATCTGCTGAATATTCTGGGACAAAACGCCTATATGGTGATCCTGGGCGTGGGCATCACCTTTATCATGCTGGGCGGTGCCATGGACTTGTCCACCGGCTATCTGATCTCTACCGTGGGCATCGCCATGGCGCTGATCAACCAAAATAGCAATTTTGCAGTGACGCTGGTTTGCGGCATCCTTCTGGCGGTGCTGCTGTCGGCCTTCAACGGTGTGGTGTATTCCTGGCTCCGGGTGTTTCCGTTTATTATCACCCTGGCCACCCAGTATATCCTCAATGGTGCCACTTATTTGCTCTCCGGAGGCCTCAGCAAGACCTACCGGGGACTGTCCGAAGGCTTTGAGATCCTGGGCGGATACAACATCCCTGTGGGGGTGGGCTATCTCAAATCCGGCGTCATTGTGATGGTGCTGATGGTGCTGGTGGGGTCGTTCATTTTGAATAAGACCTATTTTGGTCGGAATGTGTACGCCCTGGGCTCCAATCCCGACGCTGTGGCGTTGTCCGGCGTGTCCGTGGCGAAAATGCGGATTTTGATTTTCGCGCTGGCAGGGTTCTTCTTTGGGGTTGCCCAGGTGGTGAATATCGGAAAGATCGGGTCTGTCAACAACTCCATGGGCATCGGCTCTGAATTTACCGTTATGGCTGGCGCCATGCTGGGCGGCATCAAAATGGGCGGCGGCGGCGGTAAAATGAGCAATATGGTGGTTGGCGTGCTGATCATCGGTATTCTCAATTCCGGCATGAACTTCCTGAACCTGAATCAGTACTGGCAGTATGTGGTGCTGGGTGTCGTCCTTCTGGCGGCCGTCACCATGGATACTCTGCAGACCAGAGCTGCGGCCAATGCAGCCAAAAAGGTCACAGGACAGCCTCCGGTGGAAGAGCCGGAAGCGGTAAAATAGAACTGATAGAGAGAAAAAACGGGCGCGTTGCAAATTTGTATTTTGCAACGCGCCCAAGTCGATTGGACAGATCAGCGATATAGAGGCAGCAGCGCTGCGCCGATGATACCGGCGTCATTTCCCAGGGTAGCACGCAAAATTTTAGTGCGTCGTCTGGAATTTCTAGCGTAGTCTTCCCGGTCAAAGATCTCCCGTACCGGTGCCAGCAGCGTTTCTCCCTCGTTGCAGATGCCTCCGCCGATGCAGAGGATCTCCGGCTGAAAGATATTGACAATGGAGGTAAGCCCACAGGCCAAGTGCTGAACATACTGGTCCACAACCTGTTTGGCTGCTGCATCGCCCAACCGCATGGCGTCAAAGGCAGTGCGGCCGCTGACAGCTTCCAAGGTTCCTGCTTCCTGCCACATCAGAGAGTCTGAATTTTGAGTCATGGCCCGCTGAGTCTGACGGATCAGGGCTGAGGCGGAGCAGTATGCCTCGAAGCAGCCTTTTCTGCCACAGCTACAGGGCTCCCCGTCCTCCACCATCACAAAATGGCCAATTTCGGCGCCGGCGAAGTTGAAGCCGGTCAACAGACGGCGGTTGAAGACAACGCCGCCGCCTACGCCGGTACCCAGAGTGATTGCCACCAGAGATTCGCTGCCCCGGCCGGAACCAGCGACAAATTCTCCTAATGCAGCGGCGTTGGCGTCGTTTTCCAAATATACAGGTTTGTGTAGCCGGGATTCCACCAACTGAGACAGGGGTGTGTTGTAAAAATCCAGATTGCAGCTGTACTCTACAATGCCCTCCTGGGAATTAGCGATGCCAGGAGCCCCAATTCCCACCGAGAGAATGTCGTCCATGGTACAGCCGGTAGCCTCTACTGCCAGCAGACAGCAGTCCGCAATGCGCTGGGCAATGGCATCTGCGTTGTCAGGTAGAGCGGTGGGGATCGAAGATTTTCCCAGAAGGTCCCCTTCTTTTGTAACCACGGCACAGGCGATATTTGTGCCGCCCAAATCTGCACCAATATAGTACATGCGATATCCTCCCCTGTCCTGAGTTGTATGAAATATTATTACAAATATTTTACGATAAAATACGAACCTCGTCAAGATTGGAAAAGTAGAAATGTGGATGGTCGAGAGGCCAAAGAGAACATCCCAAATGGTAAGAATCCGCAAAATCGCCTTGTGCTTTTCTGGTGTGATATTGTATAATGGATACCAGGGAGTGGTTGCTCCTAATTTCAACGAAAGAAGGTCTTTCCTATGTCCAAGATTCAGGGAATTGTATATGATCCTCCGGTCCGGCAGCCCTTTAAAATGCCAACCCTGGAGGAAATGATGGCCATGATGGGCGGTGGTCCTGGCGGTCCTGGCGGTCCCGGTGGTCCCGGTGGTCCTGGTGGTCCCGGCGGTCCCGGTGGTCCCGGTGGTCCTGGTGGCCCCGGTGGTCCTGGAGGCCCTCCGGGTGGGATGAGCACGCCGAAATTCCCCGTTGCCATGCTGGAAAACGGTACATTTTCTCTGGGCCAGTTTGAAAAGGCACCGGTCATTGCCGGCACCATTGGAGAAACAGAGGCCAAGGCGGTGTACATTGAATCGGACGATCCGGATGCCGGTGGTATTACCGTTTCCGGAGAAGGACAGAAATATACGGTGGAGGATTCTACCATCTTCCTGCATTCTAACTCCAACGGTCTGGGAGGCAAGGGATCCGGCTTGTTTGCCAACGATCACGCGGAGATGACCATTCGGAACTGCAAGGTTCTGACGGTGGGCAAGTCCCGCTGCTGCACTGCCACGGAAGAGCACTCCAAAATGTATGTGTACAACAGCTATCTCCATGGACATGGCGCTCCCTTTGGTCCTGCGGCTGCCAACCTGGAGGATGCAGGCAGTCCTCCGGCAGCATTGGAGATCTCCGGCAACTGCCGTACCCACTGCACCCAGTCCAATTCGGAGACTTATTTCTATGATTCCACCATCATCGGTGACGGATGGGCGGCCCTGTCCACCGACGGATCCCAGGGCTACGTGAAGCTGGAGGCCAACAACTGCAAGGTCCAGACCATTCTCTCCGGCTATGGCGCCTATGCCGACGGTATGTGCCATGACTTCTTCAACAGCTGCGACTTTGATGTGGCGGATCAGGCTGGCATCATGGCCGGTGAGTGCGACATGACCTTCAACGACTGCACCGCCGTCTGCGGCAGCTATTTTGCCCATCTCCACTGCGTCATGGGAATGCCTGCGGAAGTGGGAACGCTGAACATCAAGGACAGCGTCATCAATACTGCCAAGGACGCCATTTCCATTCGCAGCCACAATGCCATTGTGAACATTGAGGCCAGCGATATTATTCCGGACAACGGCGTGTTGGTACATTCTATTGTAAATACGGATCCCAACGCCACCAAGACCGGTGGTCAGCGGGTCTATGGCATCCATGTCCATGTGAAGGATTCTGATTTGGAAGGCGCAATTCTTCACGAGGACCCGGATCGTGAAATGAACGTTTACTTGGAAAATGCCAACCTGGTGGGCGCCATCCAGGGGGCCATCCTCCACTTTGACGGGGAGAGCACCTGGACTGCGACCAATCAATCCAAGGTGACCATCGTTGGCGAGGTGGACATTCAGCAGATTGATGCGCCGGCAGGTGTTTCTATTGAGGCAATTTGCGGCCAGGAGGGAAGCTATACCCTAGCCTCCGGCGGTAGTTTGAAGCTGAAAAAAGCATAAAAAATTTAGGGGCTCCCAGTGTTGTGGACGCTGGGAGCCTTTTTGTCCGCGCTAGGTGGAAAAACAGCGTGCATGAATGGCAGAAACATGAAAATTGCAAAATTATCGCAGAATATCCTGTTTTGCTTGCAATAGGGGAAATATTTTGCTAGAATATTTGCAATATGACTGCACGCTGGAGGGGCATTTCATGATAACAGTTTACGAGCAGGGCGGCTATTACGCCCAGGGGAAATTTATGCCTATGGAAGAAGGCGGAGCCAAGGGCTATACGCCGGAAACCGGCCGGGAAAAGACCATGGCCTATGGGATTATGCAGGCCCATAATCAGAGCGGGGATAAAACCCACCTGAAAATGCGGTTTGACGCTATGGCGTCCCATGACATCACCTATGTGGGTATCATTCAAACGGCTCGGGCCAGCGGCCTGACTGCCTTCCCGATTCCCTATGTGCTCACCAACTGCCATAATAGCCTTTGCGCGGTGGGCGGTACCATCAACGAGGATGACCATGTGTTCGGCCTGTCTGCGGCCAAAAAGTATGGCGGCGAATTTGTGCCGGCCCATCAGGCGGTGATCCACTCCTATATGCGGGAGCGGTATGCGGGCTGCGGAAAAATGATTATTGGTTCCGATTCCCATACCCGCTATGGCGCCTATGGCACCATGGCCATTGGAGAGGGCGGACCGGAGCTGGTAAAGCAGCTGCTGAACCGGACCTATGACATTGATCTTCCGCCGGTGGTAGGCATTTATTGCACTGGAACGCCTCGTCCGGGTGTTGGTCCTCAGGACGTGGCACTGGCGATCATTGAAAAGACCTTCCAGGCTGGTACGGTTAAAAATGCTGTGATGGAGTTTTTCGGACCCGGAATTGGCAATCTGGCCATGGACTATCGCAGCGGTATTGACGTGATGACTACGGAGACCAGCTGTCTCAGCTCCATCTGGGAGACCGATGAGACGGTAAAGAAGAATCTGGAGGCCCATGGCCGAGGTGAAGAATATCGGGAACTGCACCCCGAAGACGGCGCCTATTATGACCGGGTACTCCATGTGGAACTGGACAAGGTGGAATGTATGATCGCCCTGCCATTCCATCCATCCTGTGCAGTGCCGATTCATACCTTTAACGAAAATCTGGAGGATCTGCTGCATCAGGTAGAGGAGCGGACCAAGACCCAGCTGGAGCTGAAAAGCCAGCCGGAAAGCCTGCTGAAAAAGATCAAAAACGGCCGCTTCTATGCCGATCAGGGTGTAATTGCGGGTTGCTCCGGCGGTACCTACCAGAACCTGACTAGAACGGCAGAAATTCTGAACGGAAAACCCTTGGGGTCCGATGCCTTCTGGTTGTCGGCCTACCCGGCGTCCATGCCGGTGATGATGGAACTGAGCCGTACCGGCAGCCTGACCAAGCTGATGGCCAGCGGCGTCTCCATCCGTTCTGCCTTCTGCGGTCCCTGCTTTGGCGCGGGGGATGTGCCTGCCAACGGCGCCTTCTCCATTCGCCATTCCACCCGGAACTTCCCCAACCGGGAGGGCAGCAAGCCCGGGGAAGGACAGCTCAGCTATGTGGCGCTGATGGACGCCCGGTCCATCGCAGCCTCGGCCCTCAACGGCGGCGCCATTACAGCGGCTACCGATCTGCCGGAGGTACCGGTAGACCCCAAAGAGATGGAGTATCACTATGATGACTCCGCCTATCGGGCCCGGGTATACTACGGCGTAGGAAAACCCCAGCCGGAAGAGGAACTTGTATTTGGCCCCAATATTGCCGACTGGCCGGAGCAGATCCCCATGCCGGAGAATCTGCTGCTGGAGGTGGCATCTGCGATTTATGATCCTCTTACCACAACAGACGAGTTGATTCCCTCGGGTGAGACGTCCTCCTATCGTTCCAATCCCCTGCGGCTGAGCGAATTTGCCCTGAGCCGGAAGGATCCTCAATATGTGGGTCGGGCCAAGGCGATTCATGCTGTGGAATGCCGGCGTCGTCAGGACCCAGCCTCTGTTGCAGCGGAAATGGAAGGATACGATCCAAAAACCACCGGTTTGGGCAGTGTAGTTATGTCCATCCGCCCCGGTGATGGCAGCGCCAGAGAGCAGGCGGCTTCCTGCCAGCGGGTACTGGGAGGCTGTGCCAACGTATGCCTGGAGTATGCCACAAAGCGGTATCGCTCCAATGTGATCAACTGGGGGATGGTGCCCTTTACGGTGGAACAGATTGAAACTCTGGGGATCCAGCCGGGAGATAAAATCTATGTGCCGGGTATTCGGGCGGCCCTGGAAGGAACGGACGATCATGTCATGGGCATTCTGATCCAGCCCAAGGGCAAAACCGAGATTCAGCTGGATATGAAGAATCTCTCCCGGGAAGAGCGGGATGTGATTCTGGCCGGCTGCCTCATCAACTATTATGCGGAATAAGTCTGTATAAAACTCGCGTCCCTAGAGCGAAAAAGGAGGTACAAGCGATGAAGAAAGTGGTGTTCGGGTCTCTTGTATTTTTGGCGGGACTAGTATCGGCTGCGCTGCTGCTGGCAGGGACCATCAGCAGCACCTGGACCATCAACGGAGAGCGTTCCGCCCTGTGGAATCTGGAGCAATGCGGCCTCTTTCCGGCTCTGGTGGCGTTTGTTGTAATTGCGTTTGTAGGACTTGTGGTGGCTGTGATAGGTCTGCTGGACCGATCTTGAGCAGGGCTGGCAGCCCTGAGTATGTGAACTCCCTTGCTGCGCGAAGGTTGAAGGCGGAGCTTTCAGCCTTCGCGTTTTTACCATAAGGGCAAGTTGGATGCGTGTAACGGGAAATCGGCATAATAATTCCACGATTTTGGAAAACTCCACAGACGGAGCCGGTGAAATTGTGTAAAAACATTTTACAAAGACTTCGTGACCATGGTATAATACTGAAGAATGCAAATAATCGGAGGAATCTCTCTATGAAAAAATTTCGCTGCCTGCTGGCAGTGCTGTTGATATTGAGCTTGCTGACCGCGTGCGGCAGCAGCCAATCCTCGGAACAGTCTGATGGGGATACCATGATCCTGGCCACCACCTACCCGATGTACTATCTGACGCAGAGAATCACCGACGGTGTAGCGGGCGTGACGGTAGAACTGATGGTGTCGGAGGCCGTCAGCTGTCTCCATGATTATACCCTGACCACAGGACAGATGAAAATGATTGAGCAGGCGGATTTCATTGTCATGAACGGTGCCGGCCTGGAAGAATTTATGGCCTCTGCGCTGAAAAGTGTCCCGGAGGACAAGGTCGTGGAAAGTGCGGAGGGAGTTTCCCTCATAGACGGGGATCCCCATATCTGGCTGGATCCGGAATGCTTTGCCCAGCAGGGGGAAACCGTTGCTGGGGCACTGGCGGAGCGATACCCTGACCATGCGGAAACATTTTCTGAGAATATGTCTGCGCTGACGGCGGAACTGACAGAGTTGAAAACCGAACTTCGCAGCAGCGTTTCTGAGCTTTCCTGCCGGGAGCTGATCACGTTTCATGATGGCTTTTCCTATTTTGCCCAGGGCCTTGATTTGACCGTTGCGGCGGCCATTGAGGAGGAAGAAGGCGCGGAGGCGTCTGCCGCGGAATTGAAGGAAATCTGTGATCTGATTGGAGAAAAAAATATTCCCGCGATTTTTGTGGAACGAAATGGCTCCACCAATGCGGCGGAAATCATCTCCAGGGAGACGGGTGTTCAGGTTTACACCCTCAATACCATGATGGATGGACAGACGGACTATTTCACCGCCATGCGGGATAACGTGGCCGCTGTAAAGGAGGCCCTGTCATGAGTGTGGTCAAGCACGGCGGCCAGGGCTGTGACGGCCATTGCTGCCTGAAGATCGAGCACCTGGGGGTCAAGATCGACGGAGAGGATATTTTGAAGGATGTCAATCTGCATATCCACTGCGGTGAGATCATTGCCCTCATCGGCCCCAATGGCGCCGGAAAATCCACCATGATCAAGTCCATTTTGGGACAGCGGGAATATGCGGGAAAGATCACGTTTCAGCCTGCCGGCAGCCGCAGCCGGCGGTTTCGCATTGGATATGTGCCCCAGAGTCCCAGCTTTGAGCCGGGAGAACCGGTGACGGTGCTGGATCTGTTCCAAATGTGTATTGGAAAAACACCGGCGTTTTTGCCGGTGGGACGGCGGCAGAGAGAGGTCGTGCTGTCCTGCCTCAAAAATGTCCATGGCGAGGGCCTGATAGACAAAAAGATCGGCGCGTTGTCCGGCGGAGAATTGCAGCGGGTGCTGCTGGCGTTGGCCCTGGAGCCGGTGCCGGATATTTTGATTTTGGATGAGCCCTTGTCCGGCGTGGACGTGGAGGGCATGCACAGCCTTTTGACCATGTTGGATGAGATCCGCAACCACTTTGATCTTTCCATTTTGATGGTGACCCATGATTTTTCTACCCTGAACCGATTTGTGGACAAGGTGGTGCTCCTGAAGGAGACCATTTTGACCCAGGGAACACCGGAGCAGGTGCTGGCTTCACCGGAGTTCCGGGATGCCTTCCATATGGCGGGAGGTGCAACGTGATGGAACTGTGGTATGATCTGCTGTCGATCCTGCCCTTTGAATGGGCCCAGCCGGGACAGATGATCTTTATGAAAAATGCCCTGCTGGGGGTGCTGGTTTTATGCCCTCTGCTGGGGCTGCTGTCCTGCCACATCGTCACCGGAAGAATGAGCTTTTTCTCTGACGCCTTGGGACATTCTGCCTTTACAGGAATTGCTATCGGTGTGATCTGTGGCGCTGTTTTCCCCATGGCGGTGGCTGTGGGACTGAGCGCATTGCTGGCGCTGCTGTTCACCTATGTGCGGCGAAAATCCACCCTGTCCGGGGATACGGTCATTGGCGTGTTTTCCTCCACTGCGGTGGCGTTGGGCATTTTTATTGCCACCTGGGGTGGTGGCAGCTTCACCAAATTCAATAGTTATCTGATCGGAGATATTCTCTCTGTCACACCGGTGGAGATTGGATTGCTGGCCCTGGTGCTGGCAGTGGTGATTTTGCTGTGGTGCTTGTTTGCCAACCGACTGTTCCTCAGCGTGCTGCATCCGCAGGTGGCGGACAGCCGAGGGGTCCAGGTGGGACTGGTGCAGGGATTGTTTACCGTGGTGATTGCTGTGGTGGTGACCATGGCCCTTTCCTGGGTGGGCCTGCTGGTGATCAACAGCCTTTTGGTGCTGCCGGCTGCCGCGGCTCGTAACTTTGCCAAAAATCTGCGGCAGTACCATCTGTTTTCGGTGCTGGGCGCTTTGGTTTGTGGAATTTTAGGTCTGATGACCTCATATTATTGGGGCTGCTCCACGGGAGCTGCCGTGTCGCTGCTGCTGGCAGTCTACTTCTTCGTGGGATTCCTGCTACGGCGTCGTGGAACTTGAGAGAAGCCTGACCCCAAGGGGGATGTTTATATGCGATATGCGTTTAATAATGACATTGATGTGCACAGTACGCTGTCTACCGACGTGCTGATCGTTGGCGCAGGAATTGCCGGACTCTATACGGCGCTGCACATTGCCAAGGAGAAGTCCGTATTGGTCCTCAGCAAGGAGAGCATTGAGATCAGCAACTCCTATCTGGCCCAGGGGGGCATTGCCGCAGCCATATTGCCGGACGATCAGACCATCTTCCATGTGGAGGATACCCTGGTGGCCGGAGCCGGACTCTGCGATAAAAAAGCGGTGGAGGTGCTCTGCGCCGAGGGGCCCAGTGACATCCATACGCTGGTGGATTGGCAGGTACCCTTTGACCTCAACGCCTACGGAGATCTATCTGTGGGCCGGGAAGGGGGGCATCACAAGAGTCGGATCGTCCATGCAGGCGGAGACGCCACTGGACGGGAAACCGTCAAAACCTTGGCTGCAATTGCCCAAGGCAGAGACAACATCACCTTTATGGAGCACGCCTGCCTGGTGGACGTCCTTCTGGATGACAACGGCGAGGTGTCCGGCGCGCTGCTCAATAACGATGGATACATCCTTTGCAATACAGCCAATGTGGTCATTGCCACCGGTGGCATTGGCCAGATCTATGAATACTCCACCAACCCCACAGTGGCTACAGGAGACGGCTTGGGGGCTGCCATTCGTGCAGGAGCCAAGTTGCAGGATATGGAGTTTATTCAATTCCACCCCACGGGTCTCTACAGTCCCACCAGGGAGAGCCGGGCATTTTTGATTTCTGAGGCAGTTCGGGGGGATGGCGGAAAACTCATCAACGCCAAAGGGGAACGGTTTATGGAACACCAGCACGAGCTGGGAGAACTGGCTCCCCGGGATATTGTGGCCCGGGGCATTCAGGCGGAACTGACGGCGTCGGGTATGGACCATGTGTTCCTGGATATTACCTTTCGGGACGCGGAATACCTGCAAAAGCGCTTTCCCACCATCTATCAGGAATGCCTCAAACGAGGAATCGATATATCCAAGGATTATATTCCCGTTCGTCCGGTGCAGCACTATATGATGGGCGGTATCGCCACGGATCTCCACGGCATGACCAACATTACAGGCTTGTTCGCCTGCGGAGAAGCTGCCAGAACCGGCGTCCATGGGGCCAACCGGCTGGCCTCCAATTCCATGCTGGAATGTTTGGTATTTGGACGACGGGCGGCGGAACATATCAATTTGCTGAACCGGCCAGTGAAGGAACAGGCTGTGATCCCCGGGGACGTGCCCCATTTGCCCACAGAGGTGCCCGGGGAGGATTATGAGGGACTGCGGATCCGGCTGCGGCATGTCATGAACGAACACGCCTACATTGTTAGGACGAAAGCGGGACTGCTTCAAGCGCAGCAGGAGATTCAGGAGATCTTTGACCGCCTTTGCCGGAGCTACCTGGAGGACCGGGCGTTCCTGGAGTTGGTGAATCTATGCATGGTATCCCAGGAGATTCTGAAGGCGGCCTTGCATCGGGAGCACAGTGTGGGCGCACACTATATCGTGGACGAAAAGGGAGAGAAACTATGAATTACTTGGGCCTAGATAACTTCTTGCTGGATGCACTGAAGGAGGATATTGGGACCGGCGATATTACCACGGAGTGTTGTGTGCCGGAGGAAGCCCAGTCTCGAGCAGTGTTCCGCTGCAAGCAGGCCGGTGTGGCCTGCGGCTTGGAGGTGGCACGCCGGGTGTTCTTCCTGCTGGACCCCAAGGTCCAGTTCGAATCGAAGGTGTCAGAAGGGACAAAGGTCCAGGTGGGGGATGTGGTGGCAACCATATCCGGCCCCTCCCGGAGCATTTTGTCCGGGGAGCGTGTGGCGCTGAATTTAATGCAGCACATGTCCGGTGTGGCAACCCAGACGGCCCGGATGGTGGAGCGAGTGGCAGGTACGAAAGCTGTCATTGTGGACACACGGAAGACCACCCCGGGGATGCGTGTGCTGGAAAAATACGCGGTCCGGATGGGCGGCGGCACCAATCATCGGTTCAATCTGGCGGACGGCGTGCTGATCAAGGACAACCATATTGTGGCCGCCGGAGGCATTACAAACGCGGTAAACAATGCCAGAAAGATGGTGCCCCACACCCTGAAGATCGAAGTGGAGACCACAAATTTTGAAGAGATTCAGGAGGCCCTGGAGGCCGGCGCCGATATTATCATGCTGGACAATATGTCTTGCGCCGATATGAAAAAAGCGGTGGGACTGATTGCTGGCCGAGCCAAGGTGGAGGCCTCTGGCAATATGGGCTCCCGGGACATTCGAGAGGTGGCAGAGGCTGGTGTGGACCTGATTTCCATTGGCGCCCTGACCCATTCTGTGGAGGCCCTGGACATCAGTTTGCAGTTTCAGGCATAACAAGGGGCCGCAGCGTGCTGCGGCCTTTTTCATCAGGAGGACGTTATGATTTTGACAAGTACACAGGTGCCCATTGATTCGGAGGAGGTATCTTCTCTGCTGGGGACCATCAAAAACCTTTCCCTGTCGTCTGTGATCAAAATTGCAGTGCTGATTATCATTTTGATTGTGCTGGTGAAGCTGCTGATTAAGCTGTCCGAACGGCTTATTGAGCGGTCCCGGATCGACAAAAGCCTCCACGGCTTCTTGCGGACCAGCATTCGAATCGTGCTCTATTTTCTGGCTGCTACCATCGTGGCAGGCAGTCTCCATGTGGATGTGACCAGCCTGATTGCAGTGCTGAGTGTAGCAGGCTTGGCCGTCTCTCTGGCATTGCAGGGGGCCCTCAGCAACCTGGCCAGTGGGCTGGTGATTCTCACGACCCGTCCCCTTCAGGTGGGAGATTATGTTTCGGTGGGAGACTGCGAGGGCTTTGTGGAAGAGATCAGCATGACTTACACCAAGCTTGCTGCCTATGACCGCCGGAAGATCTTTATTCCCAACAGTACCGTCACCTCCTCCAATGTGGTGAACTACACTCTGGAGGGACGAAGACGGGTGGAGCTTACAGTGACGGCCAGCTACAGTTCGGATATGGATACCGTGAAACGCGCCCTTCAGGAAGCAGTAGATGCGGTGCCAGGGTTCTATGATGACCCACCGGTGTTTATCCATGTCACAGCCTATCAGGAAAGTGCGGTGGCCTATACGGTGCGGGCCTGGTGCAGCAATGACGATTACTGGGATAATTACTATGGCCTGCTGGAAGAGATCAAGCGGTCCTTTGACCGAAATGGTGTGGAAATGACCTACCCCCATCTCAATGTCCATATGGTGGACAAGGCGCAATAAGCGATATAAGAACGGCCCCTGACAGATGTCAGAGGCCGTTTTATGTATGGTTTAGGCTAGATTTTTCTTCAGTGTTTCCAGTTCCTCCCGCAGTTCAGCAGGAAGCTTATCGCCGAAGGGCTTATAAAATTCTTCGATGTTGGCCACGTCTTCCTTCCAGAGCTCTTTATCGACACTGAGAAGATCCGTAAGGGTTTCCAGAGATACATCCGTACCCTCCAGGTTGATGTCCTGGGGGTAGGGCTCATAGCCGATGGGCGTCTCCTGGGCGTCCACTTCGTCAAAGCAGCGCTTCAAAATCCACTCCAAAACCCGCAGGTTATCTCCAAAGCCTGGCCAGATGAAGTTGCCCTGGTCGTCGGTGCGGAACCAGTTCACGTTGAAGATCTTGGGCTGATTGGGGATCAGCTTGCCCATGTCCAGCCAGTGCTGCCAGTAGTCGCCCATGTGATAGCCGCAGAAGGGCCGCATGGCCATGGGATCCCGACGTAGTACGCCCACGGCTCCGGTAGCGGCAGCGGTGGTCTCGGAGGCCATGATGGAGCCTACAAATACGCCGTGCTGCCAGTTCCGGGACTGATAGACCAGCGGCGCAGTTTTGGCTCGGCGTCCGCCAAAGATGATGGCAGAGATGGGCACGCCCTTGGGATTGTCGAATTCCGGAGAAATGCAGGGGCAGTTTTTGGCAGGAGCGGTGAAACGGGAGTTGGGATGGGCGCCCTTTTCCTTGGAAGTTTCCCCGTTCCAAGGACGGCCCTGCCAATCCTCAGCGTTGGTGGGGGGCGTCTTGTTCATGCCTTCCCACCAGACGGTGTTGTCATCCTTGTTGAGTACCACGTTGGTAAACAGCGTGTTTTTGGAGGTGGAGGCCAGAGCGTTAGGATTGGATTTTGCGGAGGTGCCGGGGGCTACGCCAAAGAAACCGTTCTCAGGGTTGACGGCCCAGAGGCGACCGTCCTCGCCCACCCGGAGCCAGGCAATGTCGTCGCCGACACACCAGACCTTATAGCCCTTGTCCTGATAAACCTTGGGCGGAATCAGCATGGCCAGGTTGGTTTTGCCGCAGGCAGAGGGGAAAGCTGCGGTGATGTACCGAATTTCTCCTTGGGGATTCTGGATGCCCAGGATCAGCATATGTTCCGCCATCCAGTTTTCCTGCCGGCCCAGATAGGAGGCAATCCGCAGAGCGAAGCATTTCTTGCCCAACAGCACATTGCCGCCGTAGCCGGAGTTGATGGACATGATGGTATTGTCCTCAGGGAACTGGACGATATAACGCTCCTCGGGATCCAGATTTGCCTTGGCGTGGAGGCCCTTGATGAAGTCTCCATCCGTGCCCAAAGCCTCCAGCACATCCATGCCTACCCGGGTCATAATGGTCATGGAGATGACCACATAGATGGAATCGGTGACCTCAATGCCGTACTTGGCAAAGGGGGAACCCACGGTGCCCATGGAATAGGGAATCACATACATGGTGCGGCCCTTCATGGCGCCGTCATAGAGCTTATAGAGCTTGGCATACATCTCCTTGGGATCCATCCAGTTGTTGGTGGGGCCGGCGTCCTCCTCCTTGCGGGAGCAGATGAAGGTGCGGCTCTCCACCCGGGCCACATCGGTGGGATCGGAGCGATGGAGATAGCAGCCGGGCAGCTTTTCCTGATTTAGGGTGATAAATTCACCGGTGGAGACAGCCTCGGCGCGAAGCTTTTGGAGCTGCGCCTCATCCCCGGTGATGAGTTCAACGGCCTGGGGTTTTAACAACGCGGTCACTTCGTCCAGCCAGGCGTTGACTTTTTGGTTGTTGGTAAGTGCCATATTATTTCCTCCAAACAGCCGCAGAATCCCTCGTAGCTGAGATCGTGCGGCGGAATTTAACTTAATAATATACTAAATACCAGCGCTTTGCAAGGGCAGATTGGGAAAATTACGGCGGAGGGAGATATGGGGTGGGAGTCCTGTGGGATCCCGAGGATTCTTCTGTGAAAATTCACCGGAATACGGTTGCAAACAGGCTGAATTTTTGATATATTATAGAAAACTCAGCGTGCCCTGGGCCTGTCCGGGGAGAGCTTCTGGAGGAAAGAGTCATGAAACAATGTAAGCGCTTTTTTGCTGTCCTGCTGGCGGCGTGCCTGATCTTGGGCGTGCTCTCCGGCTGTGGGGATAAGAAAAACCCCATGGCCACATTGACCCTGGAGGACGGAGAAGAGATATTGATCTATCTGTATCCCGATAAGGCCCCCAACACGGTAGCGAACTTTATCTCCCTGGCCAACTCTGGCTTTTATGATGGACTGACCTTCCATCGGGTGGTAGAGGACTTTATTATGCAGGGCGGCGATCCCAATGCCGATGGTACCGGTGGTCCTGGCTACACCATTGACGGCGAGTTTGCAGATAATGGGTACGAGAAGAACGACATTGTGATGGAAGCGGGCGTCATCGCCATGGCCCGGTTCTCCAGCAACGGCAGCGATACCGAGGAAGCTTATAATTCCGCCGGAAGCCAGTTCTTCATTCTGATGGCGGACAAGGACAGCCTTCAGGGGCAGTATGCCGCTTTCGGCAAGGTATTCTCGGGTCTTAATGTGCTGCAGAAGCTGTCCCAGTGCGATGTGGATTCCAATGATAAACCCCGGGAGGATATTATCATCAAGTCCATCCGGGTGGAGACTTATGGCGAGGACTACGGCGAACCGGAGACGACCCCCAAGGAGGAGGAAACCTCCGATATTGCCACAGAGTGATGCTGTGCAGCGTACCGGCGAAAAACTCGCCGGTACGTTTTTTTGAGAAAAACAGCATTGAAGAGACATCAAGTTTGGAGAATGGAGCATTATCCATGAAATACGAAAATATGGTACATGGCTATTTCCTGGAACGACCCAATCGGTTTGTGGCCCATGTGCTGATCAACGGGCAAATGGAAATTTGCCATGTGAAGAATACCGGTCGTTGTCGGGAGTTGCTGCAACCTGGTGCGGAGGTTTTTTTGACCGAGTCTGATAATCCGGCCAGAAAAACGAAGTATGATTTGATTACCGTGAAAAAGGGAGACTATCTCATCAATATGGACTCACAGGCCCCCAATGCGGCGGTAAAAGAGTGGCTGATGGCGGGAGGTCTGGGACCGGCAGAGTTGATCCGGCCTGAGAAAACCTATGGAGATTCCCGGTTTGACTTTTATTTGGAACGGAACGGACAGGGCATGTATCTGGAGGTCAAGGGCGTCACCCTGGAGGAACAAGGAATCTGCCGGTTCCCCGATGCACCTACGGAGCGGGGCGCCAAGCACCTGCGGGAGCTGATGGCGGCCAAGGCGGCAGGCTATGATGCGGGGGTGCTGTTTGTGATCCAGATGTCCCCGGTCCGCTGGCTGGAACCAAATGATAGGACAGATCCGGCCTTTGGAAAAGCACTGCGGGAAGCGGCCGAGGCTGGGGTTCAAGTCATGGCGGTGGATTGCCGGGTGACGGTGGATTCCATGGAGATCGGCCAGAGTGTGGAAGTAAAATTATGATTTAGCAAGAAAATGGGAACCCTCGTTTGTGGGTTCCCATCTTTTTGTGCGTTGGTGGGGAAATGTGGCCGCTAGTCTGCCTGTCCTGCCAGGGCAAGTCCGATTTGCTGGGCCACCTGGGCAAAGGCCGGAATATCCAGTGTTTCTCCCCGCACGTTGTCGGGAAGGCCGGCAGCGCGGATGCACTGGATAATGGTTTCCTTGGACAGAGATCCAAACCCAGAGCTCAGACCGTTCACCAGGGTTTTGCGGCGTTGGGCAAAACTGGCCTTGACCACTCGAAAAAACAGCTTCTCATCTTCGATGGGGCAAGGTGGTTCCCTGCGACAGCGGAGGGTGATGACGGCGGAGGTCACCTTGGGCTGAGGAATAAAGCAGGAGGGCGGCACGTCAAATAGAATCTCCGGCTGGGCATAATACTGACAGAACAGGGAAAAGGCACTGTAATCCTTGGTGCCGGGCTGGGCACAGATGCGCTGGGCCACCTCTTTCTGCACCATGACGGTGACAGCCTCAAAGCATCTTGCCTCCAACAGGACGGACAGCACCGGAGAGGTAATATAGTAGGGCAGGTTGGCGCAGGCCATGGGCCGAAGCCCGTCAAAATGTTCCCGGACCAGGGCGGGAATATCCGTTTTTAGAATATCCCCAAAGATCAGGGTAAAGTTTTGCTGGTCCGCCATGGTCTCCTCCAAAATGGGGCGGAGGGAGGTGTCCACCTCCACGGAGACCACCTGGGCGGCATATTCGCAAAGGGCTTGGGTCAGAGGACCAATGCCCGGTCCCACCTCCAGTACGCCGCAGGTCTCGTCCAGACCGGCGGCCTCCGCAATCTCCCGGGGGACCCAGCTCTGAGTCAGGAAATTTTGTCCCTTGGATTTGGAAAAATGAAATCCGTGCTTTTGTAGCAGCGGCTTGATCACGTTGACGTCGCAGAGATTCATGGAAATTCCACCTTTCGTGACGATTATACCGGATGCGGGGAGAACTTGCAAGGAGAAGTATCTTTTAAGAAATTTTAAATTGTGTCACAAACCTGTTGACAAAGTAACATTGTTATGGTACATTGTTACGCGAGGTGAGAATATGGATGATAATTTGATTACGAAAAAAGAGCTGCTGGAGCTCACCGGGATTTCCTATGGCGCCCTGTATCGCTGGAAGCGGATGAAGCTGCTGCCGGATGACTGGTTTATCCATCGCTCCACCTTTACCGGTCATGAGACCTTTTTCCCAAAAGACAAGGTGCTGGAGCGGGTGAAGCAGATCCAGCAGATGAAAGAATCCATGAGCTTGGAGGAGATTGCCCGGCAGTTCTCTCCAAAGACCTCCGGCGAAATTGCCATGACGGCGGCGGAGGCTGCCGCAGCTGGAATCGCACCGCCTCCGATTATCAATCAGTATTTGGCGCTGCGGCCCACAGAACAGTTTGACTATGACGGGCTGTTTGGCCTGTATGTCTTTTCCGAATTGCTGCAGACGGGGGCGCTGAGCCGGGACGAAGCATATGAAGCTGCCCAAGCTGCGCAAAATACAGGGGATGTTTCAGAACCGGTGGTGCATCTGCTGCGGAAATACGGCGTTGTGTTCTGCGTAACAGCGGGTGAAATGCAAAAAATGATATTTGATCCACAGTCCACACTGGCGGCGTCCATTGTGGTCAGCAATAAAAAAGCGGCTCTGGCGGAGTTGCTGAAGAAGAAAGGAGTTTCTCTATGAATCAGGAAGAAATGAATCGTCAGGTGGACGACCTCACGGCCCAGGCCGACGAAATGAGTTCCCGACTGGAAGAGGCGCGGGAGGAGCGCAATGGACTTTTGCGGCAGCGGTTTGACCTGAAAGAGCAGCGGCGGTATTTCCGTGCCCAACTGCGGGAGGCTAGAATCGAGGGAAATTTGGAACGGATTGAAAAGATCGAGGCCCGTCTGACGGAATTGGAACATCAGCTGGAAGAGCTGGACGATCAGATCGAAACGCTGGAGGATGCCATCGAAGAAACCAGCGATCAGATTGATGATATCCTGGATGCGGTGGGGGATCTGGAGGACCTTCAGGATGAGGAACCGGAAGTGGGATCGGCGGCCCAGAATCAGAGCGACAAAATTACAGCTGCCATGAATCACCTCAACGGACTGCTTCAGAAGGGCTTCCAAAAGGTGGCGGATACCCTGGAGCAGATCGACTTTGAGAAGGTGGGCGAAAATGTCCAAACCGCCGCTAACAAAGCTGCGAAAACCGTGTCCGGCGTGGCCACAGATGCGGCAAAGACCGTGGAAAACGCCTGGAACGAGGCCAAGGAACAGCGGGAGAAGCCTGGTGGTGTAGGAGATTGCCGAATCTCCGGCAGCGGCACCATTGACGGCGGCTGCTATAATCGGATCTCCGCTTCCGGAGCCTGTAAGGTCTCCAGCGATGTGGTGTGCCGGGAACTGCGGGTATCGGGATCCTTCCGGGCCTGCGGCAGTGTGGACTGCAGCGGAGCGGTCCGTGCCAGTGGTTCCATGCAGTGTTCCGGGGATCTTCTGGCAGGCAGCCTCACCAGTTCCGGCAGCACCAAGGTGCAGCAGAATGTGGAGAGCGGTGCGGTTACTGTGTCCGGCGGTCTTCATGTGGGCGGAAATCTGAAGGGAACCACTATCCGGTCCTCTGGCGGCCTTCATGTCAAGGGCGATGTGGAAGCGGACAGCTTCATTACCACCGGAGCCCTGGAGGTGGACGGCATGGTCAATGCCGACGACGTCCAGATCCAGCTTTCTGTCAGCCAGAGCAAGGTGGGCGCCATTGGCGGATCTCAGGTTCATGTGACGCAGTCCTCCACGGCAGGTCTGCTTTCCTCCATTTTGAAGCCGGCAGCCGGGACCCTGAGCTGCGACAGCATTGAAGGAGACGAGGTGGAATTGACGGCGGTAAAAGCCCGGGTTGTCCGTGGCGCCAGAGTGACCATCCGCAGCGGCTGCGAGATTGAACAGGTGGAGTATACAGAGACCTGCACTGTGGACGGCGACGCCCATGTGGGAAACTGTGTCAAGCTCTGATTTCTCGAGTTGCTTGAAACCTGCATAATCTTCCCTCCCCGGGCATAGAGTTTCGGGGAGGGGATTTTATGCAGGAAACACTGATTGCCCTAGCGCTGAAGCGGGCGGGGTTTTCCAGCCTTCAGGCGTTTATGAAAGACAAGGGCCTACAGAGTGAGGAAGCGGCCCAGGAGGCATTGATGCCGTGGCTACTGGGCTATGACCTATGGCGGGTGCAGCCAGGGGATACCTATACAAAGATTGCCCGGGAACTGGGGACCAGCGTTCGGGCTATTGCAGCTGCAAATCCGGGACGGGATCCCCAGGCGTTGCCGGTGGGGACCTATCTGGTGATACCCTTGGGATTTCCTGTGGTGCCGGAGGATGTGCCGTATACCTGGCAGTTGACCCATTATGTGCTCCGGGGACTCCAGGCCCGGTATCCCTTTTTGCAGATGGATACCGTGGGATACAGCGTCTATGGCCGGCCCATCGAATCGGTGCGGCTGGGCCGGGGGAAACGGGTGGTTTATTGCAATGCGGCTCATCACGCCAATGAGTGGATCACCGTTCCGGCGGTGCTGAGTTGCCTGGAACAATATGCCCAAGCCGTAGCCTTTGGAGAGCAGCTTCTGGGGCTGGACGCCCAGGCCCTAAGCCGGGAGACGGTGTTACATCTGGTGCCTTTGGTAAACCCCGATGGGGTGGATTTGGTCAACGGTGCGGTAACGGAGCAGGAACGGGCTGCGGCAGAGGCCATTGCGGAGCAATATCCCGACATCCCGTTCCCGGATGGCTGGAAGGCCAATCTTCGAGGGGTGGATCTGAATCTCAACTATCCGGCCCAATGGGATCAGGCCAAGGAGATCAAATACGGATTGGGCTTTACCGGTCCTGCACCTCGGGACTATGTGGGGCCGGAGCCTCTCAGCGAGCCTGAAAGCAGAGCCATGTTCAATACCACGGAGCAGCTGGATCCGGATCTGGTGATTGCCTGGCATACCCAGGGACAGGAGATTTACTGGAAGTTCCTGGACTTGCAGCCGGAAGGGGCAAGACAGCTGGGCCGTCAGATGGCCATTGCGTCGGGGTATGCGCTGGAGGATGTGCCCATGGCCTCTAGCTACGCCGGCTATAAGGATTGGTTTATCCAGGACTTTGACCGGCCCGGCTATACTGTGGAGGCCGGGCTGGGGGAGAACCCCCTGCCCATTTCCCAGCTGCCGGAGATCGTTCGGGACAATCTGCCTATTCTGCTGCTGGGTCTGTCTGGGGGAGATCCGGATTTCCGGGAACCGGAGCTTCCGATGGCAGCCTATAATCCGCCACCGCCTCAGCCGGTTCCGTCAACGCAAAGAAATCCCAAGCAGCTGCCTGGGGGAAAAAACAGTTTGCAGACCACCTGGGGATAAACAAAGAGACATCTGCTGTAGCAGCGGATGTCTCTTTGTTCGTTTCAACGCTATTCAGCAAGAGCAGGCGCGTCGGAGAGACCCAAAAGCCACTGGGCCATGTCTGCAACACCCTCCTTGGTCAGGGGAAAGATCCTGTCTCCGGCTATTTCGCTTTGCTCATAGCAGAGGGGACCGTACCAGTATTCTGCGTGGATCTCCTGGGCGCTAAGGTCCGGAGAGAGTTTGAAGCGGAAATTCTGACAGGAGCCATAGTAGATGTTGTCGTTGACGAAGGACGTCAGGTTGGGTACATATAGATTTTCCATTTCGTTTCCTCCTCAGGGGATGATCCGCAGACCCAGCAGCTTGGCCAGTTCCAGGGCCTGATTGAGGTTGACGGTCATATTTTTCAGCTTGTCCATGCTCCAAATGGCCCCGTCGATGGTACAGCCGGAGAAATCAAAGCCGGCAAGCGCAGTGCCGGAAAAATCACACCGGGTGAAATCACACCCATCCACGGTGGTCTTTTGACATTTCAGGCCGGAAAAACCGCCGCCAGTAAAGGTGCCCCCTTGAAAGTGACAGCTTTTCAGCGTACAGCCGGACAGATTGAGATACCGGGCGCTGCAATCAAGGAAGGAGACCTCCTGCAGTACACAGCCGGAAAAAACTGTACCCATGAGACGGCAATCTCGGAAGGTGACGTCCCGAAGGCCGCCATCGAGAAACACACAGCCCGAGAGATCGCAGCGGTCAAAGATCACCCCGTCCAGACCGGTGCCCTCCATACGGCAGTCTGTAAGGTGGCAGCTGGTAAGGGTGCTGGATTTCAGTTCTATGGCGCCCAGAGTGAGATCCGGGGCGTCGTCGCCGGTACAGCAAAGCCCACGGAGATCCAGTTCCTCCCGGGCAGCGTATTCCAGCTGTTCAGCGAGATTTTTCATGGTCATAAGCCTCTTGGATCATGGCGTGGAAGGCAGAGATAAAGGCCTCGTTTTGGGCGCCGGTGCGCTTGGGAGGGCCCTTGAGACGGCCGCCGCCTCGCCGAATCCGGGTGGCCTCTGCTCGCTGGCTCAGCAGACCGTCGATGTTTTCGCTGGTATACCGCATACCATTTTGGTCGATGACCCGGGCGCCCTTGGTCAGGCACATGGCAGCAAGGCCGTAGTCCTGGGTGATGACCAGATCCCCGGGCTTGAGCCGGGACACAATGGCAAAATCGGCGCTGTCGGCCCCTTTATCCACAGTGATGGTCTCCGCACCGCGACGGGTAAAGACGTGGGCGGTATCGCAGATCAGAAAGCTCTCCACATGGCGGCGGACCGCAGCGTTGAGGGCCTGGTTGATGACGGGACAGCCGTCGGCGTCAATGTACAGCCGGAAGGGGGCATATTTCTGCTTCCGGGGTTTTGCGGCTTTTTCCACGGCTTTTTTATACTGGGCCTGATGGATCTCGTCCATGGGATAGACCACCTTGTTGGCTCGCATACTGTCGTCCCGGTTTCGCTTAAAGCTGACCCGGAGCAGATACTCCCCATGCTGGGGGCATTTGCTGGTCCAGACCATACGGCCGGATTCCGGGAAAATGGGTTCCGTGGCCTGGGTGATGGCCCCACAGTAGGGGCACTTGGTTTCCGCAATCCGGGGATCGGCCAGCATATCCTCAAAGCTCTCAAACCGGGTGTAGTTGGCATAGCGGAGACAGTCGAAAAAGGCCTGGTCCCCGTCTCCTTCAAAGTATTTGAGGTAGTCCGGATATTCGGCAATACCCCGGGGAATATCCAGATGCTTGGCTACCTCTGCGGTGTAGGCGGCGTCATTGAGGCCGTCGTGGTAGCTCTCCTCCACGGACAGCTGAAAAAAGTCCACCGCATAGCTCAGGCCCCGCACCAGATTGCCGGGATCGTGCTGCTGATTAAACATAATTTGAAGGTTGTAACTCCGATCTGTTACGCTGGTGTCCAGACCGTAAAACTGCAAATTTTGACGGAGAATTGGAATGTCGTTGAAGCCCCAGGTCAGCAAAATGGGATCTTCGCCGCAAAAGCGGAAAAACCGATCCATGGCCTGCTGAAAGGTCTCCCCGTGTTTGACATCCTGCCGGGTGATCCCTGTGAGCTTGGAGATCCGGGGAGAGAGAATTTTATACTGCTGGAGACAGCAGGTGGCCTTGAATTGTTCCCCGGTTTCCAGCTTTACGGCGCCAATTTGAATGATTTCAAAGGGCAAGGTGGTGCAGAGCTTGATGGCCAGGGGAGAATCGGGATTCAGAGGCTGGTTCCATTCCAGATCCAATACGATCATTGACAAACTGATTCACTCATTTCCTGTGGATTCAGGGCTTTTTGCGCCTGTGCTGTTTGGGATGGGAGCGGGAAGGTGAGGCGCTGCCTTTTGCGCTGCGCGTTCCGGCGGATCCGGAGGGACCGCCCTTCGGTGGCCGGATCAGGCAGTGCTTTTCATAGCCGATGAGATCTTCCCGGCCGGCTTTCACCAGCGCCTCGTGGACCAAACTATAATTTTTGGGGTTCCGATACTGGATCAACGCCCGCTGCATGGCTTTTTCGTGGGGATTGGTGGCCACATACACCGGCTCCATGGTTCTGGGATCCAACCCGGTATAGTACATAACAGTAGAGATGGTAGAAGGGGTGGGATAAAAATCCGATACCTGCTCCGGGTTTAGGTGATGGCTGTGGAGATATTCCGCCAAAGCGATGGCCTCCTGCAGCGTGGAACCGGGATGGGAGGACATCAGATAGGGTACCACATACTGTTCCTTTCCCGCCTGCCGGGAAAGGGTGAAATATTTTTCGAGAAAACGCTCGTAGACCTGATTTTTGGGTTTCCCCATGAGCCGGAGCACAGAATCCGAGATATGCTCCGGGGCCACCTTCAGTTGACCGGAAACATGATATTGCACCAACTCTCGGAAAAAGCTGTCGTCCGGATCTGCCAAAAGATAGTCGAACCGAATGCCGCTGCGGATAAAGACCCGTTTGACGCCAGGCAATGCCCGCAGCTTTCGCAGCAGAGCGAGATAGTCGCTGTGATCGGCGATCAGGTTCTTGCAGGGGGTGGGAAACAGACATTGCCTGGTGGGACAGGCACCGGATTTCAGCTGCTTTTCACAGGCTGGCTGCCGGAAATTGGCGGTGGGGCCGCCTACGTCGTGAATATAGCCCTTAAACTCGGGATCCTGAGTCAGCAGCCTGGCTTCCCGCAGCAGAGATTCATGGCTCCGGGTCTGGATGATCCTGCCCTGATGGAAGGTCAGGGCACAGAAGCTGCATCCCCCAAAGCAGCCGCGACAGCTTTGAAGGCTGAATTTGACCTCCAGGATGGCTTCGATTCCCACGTACTT
>CASEPH010000332.1 GCA_949289625.1 uncultured Clostridia bacterium
TGCCTACTTCGCCGGCATACATAGAGGCTCTCAAAACCTGTGAGAAGCTGATGGAGCAGCTTTCCAGGCGGCTGAGTAAAGAGGACTACGCCCTGGTGGAAGAACTTCAAACCCAGTCCTCCATCGCCCAGGGCGAGGAGAACGAGTGCCACTTCAAGGTTGGATTCTCCGCGGGACTATTGCTCCAGCAGGAGGTGATGGAACAAGTTGAGTCCATACTTTAATATTAAAAAGGTAGATAAATTTTTGAATAATATCTCTGCCGCCTTTAGATTTTGGTCATTAAGATGATCTTGAGCGCTATGCCGCTGTATGGTTTCCATACAGCGGTTTTTGTCTGCCAATCCCACATAATGTGGTTTGCAACCAATACCAGGATACATTATAATAAGAAGTAAGGCGATATGAAAGCAATGACCAACGAGATAATGTCTTGGTGGTGATCATACTAAAAGTTTATCCCAAACACAAAAGAGGAGTTACATAATATGGTTGATATGAAAAAAGAACAGGAACGCGACGAGCTGCACCGTGCGATCTGGGCGATTGCCGATGAGCTGCGTGGGAGCGTGGATGGCTGGGATTTCAAGTCCTATGTGCTTGGGATGATGTTCTACCGCTATATCTCCGAAAATCTGACCAACTACCTCAATGCAGGCGAGCTGGAGGCCGGAAACGATGGCTTCGATTATGCGCGTCTGTCTGACGAGGAAGCCGAGCAGGCCCGGGCCGATATGATTAAAACCAAGGGCTTTTTCATCCTGCCTTCGGAGCTGTTTTGCAACGTAAAAGCCCGGGCAGAGAAGGACGAGAATCTGAACATGACCTTGGAAGCGGCTTTCCGTCATATTGAGGAATCGGCCAAGGGCAGCGCCAGTGAGGATAACTTTGCGGGTCTGTTTGATGATATCGACGTCAACAGCAACAAGCTGGGTGCGACCGTTGCCAAGCGGAATGCCAATCTTGTGAAACTGATGAATGGCATTGCCGATATGAAGCTGGGGGACTACAAGGAAAACTCCATCGACGCATTCGGTGATGCCTATGAATACCTGATGAGTATGTACGCATCCAACGCCGGCAAGAGCGGCGGCGAGTTCTTCACCCCGCAGGAGGTATCGGAACTGCTCACCCGGATGGCGGTTGCAGGAAAAACCGAGGTTAACAAGGTCTATGACCCGGCCTGCGGCTCTGGCTCCTTGCTGCTGAAAGCTGCAAAAGTCCTCGGCAGGGAGAACGTCCGCCAGGGCTTTTTCGGCCAGGAAATCAACCTGACCACCTACAACCTTTGCCGGATCAATATGTTCCTGCATGATATCGACTACGACAAGTTTGACATTGCCCACGAGGACACCCTTGTCAATCCCCAGCACTGGGATGATGAACCCTTTGAGGTCATCGTCTCCATTATTTGCACTCCTTTTCTAATAGGTATTCTAAGTCCACAGAATTCTCGAACTGTCAAGCAGTCAATGACACAAATTGGCTTTGATCTCCTGATTGACTGGAATAACATCCCTCTCAGAGCGTCCAGACCGTGAGTTCACTTTAGTCTTGACGCTCTGAGAAGGATGTTATATGCTTCGGCAGGAGATCAATAAACGCTGAGAACGGGTATGCAAAGTACAAATATAGATATCACGCCAAAATTTTGCTCTCAGCTTAAAATAATCGTTAATCCTCCCTACTCCATCAAATGGGAGGGGGACGACAACCCGGTTTTGATCAACGATCCCCGGTTCTCGCCGGCCGGCGTCCTTGCGCCTAAGAGCATCTAACAAAACCTGACAAATGGAGGAATATGCTGTAAAATATTAGCGGGGGGTGAAACAACTGCCCACGAAGCTGGTAAGCGACGACCTGTGGAGTCAGGTTGAACCACTCGTGCCAAAACATGAGCCCACCCCCAAAGGAGGACGTCCACGCATACCGGACCGGGCAGCTTTGACCGGAATCATCTTTGTTCTCAAGACGGGGATACCGTGGGAAGACCTGCCGCAGGAGATGGGCTGCGGCAGTGGAATGACCTGCTGGCGCAGACTTCGGGATTGGCAGGAAGCTGGTGTTTGGGAGAACCTTCACCATGCCATCCTGCAAAATTTGCACGATACGAAAAAGAACGACTGGAGCAGAGCCTGTATTGACGGCTCTGTTGTCCAGGCAAAAAGGGGGGCGAACTCACAGGACCCAATCCCGTAGATCGAGGCCGCCCAGGAAGCAAGCATCATATTATAACGGATCGTAACGGAATTCCGCTTGTTGTCGGCCTCACTGCCGCCAATGTGAATGATTGCAAGTTTCTGGAATACATGCTGGATCATCTGCCATCCCTGCGAAATTTGCATGGGAGACCTACTTGTCGTCCTCAGAAACTTCACGCTGATAAAGGATATGATTTTCCATTTTGCAGGCAGGCGTGCACAGTACGGCACATAAAACACCGAATTGCC
>CASEPH010000333.1 GCA_949289625.1 uncultured Clostridia bacterium
ACGGTGTGTCCACGATCTGCAGCAGTGATGGCCGCCTTCATGCCGGCAGGACCGCCGCCGATAATAGCAATTTTCTTTTGGTTTTCCACTGGGACGATGAGCCGGTCCATCCATTTTTCAGATCCAAACCGTGGATTCACCACACAGACCGTGAGGTGGTGGTTTCCGGCATGGCACTTGTTGCAGCGGAGGCAAGGCACAATGTCCTCCGTTTTTCCCTGCTGGACCAGGCGGCCATAGTCCGGGTTGGATACAAAGGCCCTGGCCATGGACAGAAGATCCGCCTTGCCGGAGGCAATCGCAGCTTCACAGTCCTCCGGATCAAAGAACCCGGCGGAGGCGGCAATGGCCTGCTTGACGCCCTTGCTCTTGACATATTCCGCCATGTATAGGAAGGGTGTCCTGCTCTTAGCAAAGCCGGTGGGATGCTGGTTGTCCAGCTCCATGGAGCGAATGGTGAGAATGTCGATGAGCCCCTCTGCGGCCTTGGCAAAAGCCACGGTGTCGTCCAGGGACCATCCCTCGGGCTCGATGTCGTGCCCGGAAACGGAGGCCTCGATGAGAAAATTTCTACCGCACAGTTCCTTGATCCGTTTGCACAAAAGCAGGGAGAAGCGGATTCGGTTTTCAAAGCTGCCGCCGAATTCGTCGGTGCGGCGATTGGTGATGGGCGAAAGCATTCTGCCGGGCAGTACCATCCGGTAGGACATATGGATGTAGGTGCCGTCAAATCCGCAGTCTGCCATATTCTTTGCAAGCTGGGCATATTTTTCGATCAGTTCGTAAAGGGTTTCGGTGGGGATCTCCTGTTTGTCGGAGGTCAGGGTGGCTTTGGAGCCAGGCATCATGCGGATCTGGGGCACATTTGCAGAGGGATCCATACCGGGAGGTGCAAACATCATGATGACGCCATGGGCCCTTGCCCCATAGAAATGAACCGCATCGGCCATCTGGGACATATAGTTCTGGGCATCGGGACTGGATGCGTCCCAGCCGTTGCCGCCGGGCCGGGTACCGAAGGAGTTGCCATCGCAGGTGACGATGGCTGCACCACCCTTGGCCCGCTGGGCATAGTGGGCGATGAGACTGTCGGAGGGCCAGTTCTCCCCTGCCTGGGCCAGATGGGGCTCAGAAGGGGGACAGATCATCCGGTTTTTCAGAATGGTGTTCCCGATCTGCAGCGGGGACAGTAAGTGGGGATAATATGGATTCATAATACATCTGCTCCTTTTCCAATTGCTTTCAGGCAAGGCTGCATTTTGCATCCTTGCCTGAATTTTTATAAGATTATCGTTTGCCCGGCTCCACAAGGATGGTACCGGTATAGGTCACGTTGGCCTCCGGCTCCACCGGCTGGCCATCTACGAACACCTGGCCATGGAGCGCAGAGGTCTCGTCCAGCGTCAGGGAGGTCAGGAAGCTGGTCCGGGGTACATCCCAGACGGACCCCTTCTCCAGCTTGAGAATGACGCCGGCCTGATAGGGTGCCTTGGGGATGCACTCCAGGAACGCGATGTTGTACCACTTGCTCAGGGGTACCGGTGACAGCCAGCGGTTCCCCTCCAGACGGTCGATGTGGTGTCCCTCAGCGGTGGAGATAGCTCCGCAGTACCGAACGTTTTCCAGCCGCAGTTCCAGATTTCGTGCAGCGTCTCTGGGCTTTGGTGCAAAAGGATTGGATCTTCCGGCCTCCTCCGGCGTTTCTTCAAAGTCTTTTCGGGCAATGTGGCTCCGATAGCCACAGGCGTTGAAGCAATCTCCGCAAACCTCCATATTGGAAAAATGGACGAACACGTCCCGATTGGGGGTAGCGTCGCTGAGCTTCAAAAGGTCCTCGGTGATCAACTCTTTCGCCTCCTGCAGCTCCTCCGGAGGGGGAGAAGCAGGATCTTCAATGCCGCTGTGAAGATCATCGTCATCCATCATACAAAGGATCATACCAGATTCCGAGATCAAAGTAGAGTCGTCCACGTCGATATGGAAGGAACCGTTGGACTTGACCGAGAAACAGGCTACGCCGCAGTGGAATATGGTGCCATCCTTGATGGTGACACCACCACCGCCGTTGCCCCGCTGGAGCATAGCGCCCACCTTGTCCGTATAGACCACGGTATTCTGCGGCGTGATGTCCAACCCCTCTGTGCCAAAGACCCCCTCCAAATTCTCCGGGGTGGAGGCACAGTAGATAACCTTGGCCGCCGCATTGACGCAGGTATTGGCATAGTCCGCCGTAACCACGGTGCTGCCGGCAAACTTGACGGTGGTGTTGCCGATGGAATAGGTGCCATAG
>CASEPH010000334.1 GCA_949289625.1 uncultured Clostridia bacterium
CATGGCGGGTTCTTTCTGGAGGCCGAAGTTCTATATCAAGACGGCAGCCGACAAATTTTTGGAACAGATTCCAGCTGGGAGGCACGTTATAACGGGGCTTTTGTTGCGCCTTGCAAGTATGACGGACGGATTTGTCCGGACGCTTGGTGCCCGGCTTCGGAAATTCCTGATATCTGGCAGGTACAAGATGCTCCCATCCCCATGCCGGCTGAAGAGCAGGTTCTTCCTACAGAAGGCGGTTTTTTTCGGTTAGAGCCTATGGAAGAACGGGAATGGATCTTATCCTTTCACCGGATCTATGCGGCCTACTTGCAGGTGGAAGCTTCCGGTAGCTGCGAGCTGCTGCTGGAGCCCTGTGAGCTGTTGGAACAGTCCGGGCGGCAGGAATCGGTGATACTGGGCGGGGCAGACATCTTCCGCAGCTTTTCTCTGCACAGCTGCGGACACTGTCGGGTTCGGGCCAAGAACTTGACTTCCTATCCCGTGACCGGCCGAATTTTTCTCACCACCTCCTGCTATCCCGTTACTCACGAGGGATGGTTTTCCTGCAGTGACCCGGGACTTACTAAGGTCTATGAACTCTGCAAATGGACCCTTCGGATCTGCCGGCAGACCCTCCACCTGGACAGCCCACGGCACCAGGAACTACTTGCCTGTACAGGTGATTATTTCATTGAAGCCATGATGACGGCCTTTACCTTCGGGGATATGCGGCTGGCAGCCATGGATGTCCGCCGGACAGCCCTGTGGCTGGTCTGCAACAACGGCGTCATGTTTCATACCAGTTACAGCTTGATCTGGGTCCAGATGCTCCGCCAGGTGTGGCTATTTACCGGGGATGACGGCCTGCTTGAGGACTGCGCCCCGGCGCTGGAGATCCTGTTGAACCGGTTCAGCAGTTATATAGGGGAAAACGGCGTAATTGACCATCCTCCGGATTATATGTTTGTGGACTGGCTGGTTACGGAGGGATATTCCATGCATCATCCACCCAAAAGCCTGGGCCAGACCGTCCTGAATGCCTTTTATTATAAGGCTCTTATTGACGGCGCAGCAATTTTTCGGCAACTGGGCAGGCCCAACGCGGAACACTGGCAGAGGACGGCCGCAGCTTTGAAGGATGCTTTCAACACCCTCTTTTACGATCCGCAGGAGGGACTTTATAAAGACGGCCTTCCTGACCCTGTACCGGAATCCAAATGGCAACCTGCCAACCCGCCGCTGCGGCATTTTTCCCGTCACAGCAATACCTTGGCAGCTCTTTATGGCCTTTGTTCGCCGGAAGACGCCCGGCGCATCATGCGGCGGCTGCTGGACGATCGCCAGATGCAGGAAGTCCAGCCCTATTTCATGCATTTCGTACTGGATGCTGTCGCGGAAACCGGTTTATTTCCCGAATATGGCATAGATCTTCTCCGTCGATGGATTCCCTCCGCTGATGAATGCGGCCTAGGCCTGGCAGAAGGCTGGTACGCTCCCGAAGCGGGCTATTCCTTTGACCACAGCCACGCGTGGGGCGGAACGCCGGCCTATCAGCTTCCCGCCAGGATGCTGGGCTTCCGAATGGTGGAACCGGGCTTCCGAAGGATCTCTTTGAATCCG
Organism: uncultured Clostridia bacterium; assembly: GCA_949289625.1. Next base: position 1,603 of record CASEPH010000334.1, read on the forward strand.
CAGCTGATGGGGCTTTCTTTTGCAGACATTGCTATGCCCACTCCCTATGGTCTGATCCGCTGCCAGCTCCGCCAGGGAGAACCACCGAAGATTCAAGTCCCTGATGGGATCCAGTGGAGTATCTCCAGGTGACCTGACAATTTTATTCTGAACCAAAATGTTAAAACGCCTCCCGCTGCGGTTTAGAACCCGCAGCGGGAGGCGTTTTAACAGAGAAAACATCTTTTATATTAAGGTTAGACCGCACACTAAAAAGAACTGAGCAGCAACGTAAGTACTCATAACTGCAAAATCACCCCATCGATGCTGCCGGAGAAATGTTTCCCTGGCTAAAATATAGTCTGATATTACAAAACACACGCCTCCTGCAAAGAGCAGCTTTCCGCTGCAGTCCTGATCCGTAAGCAGGGCCAAAAAAGCGATCCATGTCATCATCAGTATAACGACCAGGTAAGCAATCACTGCAGCACGCATGCCGGCTACAGAACCTGCCAGAGTTCGATAGGCTGCATATCCCACACCAGCCAGTATCAGCCCACTGATCAGCACAGCCGGAAAAATCGCCAACAAATTTCCTATCCAACAGCCCATCACCGCACTGTAGCAGATATGCCCCAACAGGAAGCACCCCAATCCGCCTAAAAAACAGATCTGCTTTTTGGGCCACAACAACAGGATATCCCCACTCCAGCCCAAAAGAATCGCCGCTACAGCCAGCGGATAAATGGACCA
>CASEPH010000335.1 GCA_949289625.1 uncultured Clostridia bacterium
CTGGTGCTGTTATAGTCGTAGATCATCCGGGGCGAGAACGTAGTAACACCTTCCGGGAACAGCACATATACGTCGTCGTTTTTGTTGTTGGAGGAAATGGTCTGGGCGCCGTTGCCGATGGTGGTAACAGGATAACCACCCAGGGTGGCAGGAATCATGACCACATTGCCGGTTTTCTCCTCACCGGTTCCCCAAAGAATGGTGGCCTCTGGATCCGCCCCTTCCATCATCATGGCCATAAAGGCATCCAGATCCTCCTGGGAAGGATTGCCTCCATTGCCGCCAGCCGCGCCAGGATCGGCAGCTGCCGCACCGGGATCACTGGCTGCTCCGCCCTGTTCGCCTCCAGCTGCACCGGGATCACCGCCCATACCGCCGGGCATTCCGCCAGGTCCGCCGGGTCCACCCGGCCCTCCAGGACCACCGGCCATGGCCTGCGTTACCTCATAGACCCATGCCCCTTCCAGCTGGTTGCCCTCCGGAATAGGCTCCTCTTCTGTATCCGCCGCGCTTCCGGCTGTGGCCAGCATCCCCATAAGCATAGCTGCCGTCAGCACCAGCGCCGCAATTCTGCTCTTTCTTTTCATTGTCATCCTCCCTCTCGAAAAAGAACTCTCGCAAGAATTCTATATAAAATATATCAGTGCAGCCGACCAAAAGCAATTATTTCTGTGCAAATCAACCAATGACACCACATTATAAACACTTTTGTATTTCTCGGGTGGGCAGATAGACACCCGGGAAAATATCTGTAGGGTCTCCTTTTGTGAGGGATTCCGGAAACTTCTCCTTTTCCCTTGAGGTTTCAGCGTTTTTTTGCTATAATTGCTTCAAAATCATGATATGGATGTGTATTGAAGTTGAAATACGGCATTTGGAATGTCCCTCAAATTGACCGGAAGCGTGTCTCTGACCTGACCGCCTCCGGTATATCTCCCCTGGCTGCCGCCGTATTGGTCTCCCGTGGTTACGACACCCCCCGGAACGCCCACGCTCTGATTTCCTCCGGACATCAGGCGCTGCTGGATCCCATGACGCTGCCGGATATGCCGAAGGCGGCCCAGCGGGTCAGGCAGGCCATTACAGAAGGGGAAAAGATCGCCGTTTTTGGAGATTACGACGTGGATGGCATTACTTCCACCTGTCTGCTGACAGATTTTTTGACCCGCCAGGGCGCTGACTGCACCTGGTATATCCCCGCCCGGCTGGAGGAGGGCTACGGCCTCAACGAATCTGCCATTCAAAGCCTGCACGATACGGGGATCGAACTCATCATCACGGTAGACTGCGGCATCACCGCTGTGGAGGAAGCACAGTTCTGCAAGTCCTTGGGCATCGACCTCATCATCACCGACCATCACGAGTGCAAGCAGCAGCTTCCCGAAGCGGTGGCAGTGGTGGATCCCCACCGAAAGGACTCCCAATATGGTTTCCCCTTTCTCGCCGGCGTAGGCGTGGCTTTTAAGCTGGCCGCCGCCATTTCCGGCGATCAGGACCGGATTTTTGAAGAATATTGTGATCTGGTGAGTCTTGGCACTGTGGCAGATGTGATGCCGCTGCTGGGAGAAAACCGGGTTTTGGTCACCGGCGGTATCGCCGCCATGCAGCACTGCCGCCGGGTTGGGCTGCTGGCCCTGATGCATGAATGCCAGCTTTCCCCCGCAGCCATCAATTCCACCGCCATTGGCTATACGCTGGCCCCTAGAATCAACGCTGCCGGCCGTATGGGCCAAGTGGACTTGGCCGCGGAACTGTTCTTGACCCAGGATCCCCATGAGGCTGCATTTTTGGCAGCCTCCCTCTGCCGGTTAAACCGGCAAAGACAGTCCATTGAAGCAGAGATCTACGAAGACGCCGTGGCAATGCTGGGAGAACTCCAGCATCCTTCTGCCATTGTATTGGCGGGAGAAACCTGGCATCAGGGCGTGGTGGGCATTGTGGCCTCCCGGCTGGCGGAGGACTATGGCTGTCCCGTCTTTCTCATCTGCCTCTCCGGAGACGTGGGAAAGGCTTCTTCCCGAAGCTATGGCGGATTCCCGCTGTTTTCCACTCTGGAACAGCTGACGGATCTGCTGGAGAACTTTGGCGGTCACGAGCTGGCGGCTGGCTTTACCATCCGTCGGGAATGCATTCCTGCATTTCGAGAAAAAGTCTCGGATTTGGCGCGTCACTATCAGGAGACCCATCCAGACGGAAAGGCCCTGGAACTGGACTGCTCCATTTCCCCGGAACTGCTGACGGTTTCCAATGTGGCCGCCTTAGATCAGATGGAGCCCTTCGGCGCAGGCTTTGCCCGGCCTCAGTTCTTTATGGACAGCCTTCGGGTGGAGCAGCTTTCCGAAGTTGGAGGCGGCAAGCATCTGAAACTGCGGCTAACTCGAGAGGATAAGCTGCTCAGCGGAATCTTTTTCTCCACCACTGCCTGCCGTGCCGCCATTGCGCCGGGAGATCTGGTGGAAATTGCGTTCACTCCTCAAATCAACGAATTTCGAGGTATTCGCTCCGTACAGCTCAATCTCATCGACATTCGGCCCTCCTATGCGTGCCGGCAAGCCATGGAAAAAGATCGGGACATCTACTCCCGATTCTGCTCTGGCACCCTATCCCACGGAGAAGCCTCTGATCTGATCCCCCCCAGACGGGAATTTGCTGCGGTATGGCGGTATCTTTCCGCCAACGCCCGAAACGGCGCACTGACGGACGATTTCTCCGTACTGGCCCGCAAAATTGCCAGAAGCGCCAATCTCCCATGCTCCTTTGTCCGCACAAGGCTGTGCCTCGACATTTTGGAGGAACGGGGCCTGATCGAAATCAAGTCCGGCTTTCGGACGCTCTTTATCAAACTTACGCCGGGACCTGAAAAGGTGGATCTGCAGAGCTCTGCCATTCTGCTCCGGCTCAGGAATCAAGAAGAAGGTGACGTGTAATGGAATCCGTTCAGGCGCACTATGACGCCATGAAGGCTGCAATTACAAAATATACACCCCATGTGGATATGAACGTGGTGGACGCGGCATACCAGTATGCCGCTGAGAAGCACAAAAATCAGCTCCGTAAGGACGGCTCCCCCTATGTGATCCATCCTCTGGCAGTGGCGGAGATTGTGGCGGAGATGGGACTGGACACGGACGCTATTCTGGCAGCTTTGCTCCATGACTGTATTGAGGATACCGACTCCACCCACGATGAGATTGCAAAAAAATTTGGAAAAACTGTGGCAGAACTGGTGGAGGGCGTCACCAAGCTAACCCGGGTGAACTTCACCTCCCTGGAGGAGGAGCAGATGGGGAACCTCCGAAAGATGTTCCTGGCCATGAGCAAGGATATTCGGGTGATCCTCATCAAAATCGCTGACCGGCTCCACAATACCCGCACCCTTCAATTTCAAACTCCGGCCAAGCAACGCACCAAGTCCCTGGAAACCATGGAGATCTATGCCCCCCTGGCCCACCGGCTGGGCATGCAGAAGATCAAGTGGGAACTGGAGGATACCTCCCTCAAGTATCTCGATCCCATCGGCTACGAGGACATTTCCCATCAGTTGGACGAAAAGGAGGCCGCCAACGCCCAGATGATGGCCTCCATTCGTTCCAAAATTGAAACACGACTCAAGGAATCCGGCATTCAGTTTCAGATATACGGCCGGGTTAAACACATTTATTCCATCTACCGGAAAATGTACACCCAAAACAAATCCCTGGACGAAGTATACGATCTCTTTGCCTTCCGGGTCATCGTGGAGGATATTGCCGACTGCTATAACGTGCTGGGCCATATTCACGACCTGTTTAACCTGGTGCCCGGCCGGTTTAAGGACTATATCTCCACCCCCAAGCCCAACGGTTATCAGTCTCTCCACACCACGGTCATTGGCTCCGAGGGAATTCCCTTTGAGGTCCAGATTCGTACCGCCCAGATGCACCATACCGCCGAATACGGCATCGCCGCCCATTGGAAATACAAAGAAGGTATTGACAGTAAGGGCGGAGAAGAACAGTTGGAATGGGTCCGTCGGCTTTTGGAGAGTCAGCAGGACTCCGAGGCAGAAGATTTTATTTCCAATCTCAAAATCGATATGTTCGATGACGAGGTATTTGTCTTTACCCCCCGGGGCGAGGTCATTTCCCTGCCCTCCGGTTCCACCCCCATCGACTTTGCCTACGCCATTCACTCTGAGGTCGGCAACCACATGGTGGGTGCTAAAATCAACAATCGCATTGTCAACTACGATACGGTACTCCAGAACGGCGACATTGTAGAGGTTATCACCTCCAAGTCTGCCAAGGGCCCCAGCCGGGATTGGCTGAGCCTGTGCAAATCCAACCAGGCCCGGATCAAGATCAAGCAATGGTACAAAAAAGAGCGCAGAGAAGAAAACATTGTCAACGGCAAGCAGAGCTTTGAGGACGAGCTGCGCCGCATCGGCGTCAGTCCTTCCGTCATTACCAACGACACACTCTTGCCTACCCTGCTGAAGAAGCTGTCCTTTAGCAGCCTGGACGATATGTATGCTGCCATCGGTTACGGCGGTCTTACAGCTCTGAAGGCCGTCAACCGGATCAAAGAGGAACTGCTCCGCTTTACCAAGGCCTCCCGTACCGAGACTCTGGAGCCCAAGGACCCCACCGCTATCAGCCGTGCCCCCAAGCAGGTGACCTCCGGTGTCATTGTGGAGGACATCGACAACTGTATGATCAAATTTGCCCGGTGCTGTACGCCGGTTCCCGGCGACGATATCGTGGGCTTTATCACCAAGGGCTTCGGCGTCTCCGTCCACCGTCGTGACTGTCCCAATGCGGCAGGCGCCGCCTCTCCGGAGAACTCCGGCCGCTGGGTCAAAGTTTCCTGGGCCACAGCGCCCATGGAGAGCTTTTCCACCTCCTTTGAGCTGGATTGCATGGACCGGGACGGCATTGCTCTGGATGTGGCCATGGTTATTACCTCCATGAAGCTGCGATGTTCAGAGCTCTCCGCCAGATCCGACCATAAGGGCAACTGTATCATCTCCATCACCGTGGAGGTTCGGGATGTGGCGGAGCTCAATACCGTTAAGTCCCGTATGACAGGCATTCGCGGCGTCCGCAGCGTCCGCCGGGGGCACCACTGATGCGGGCGGTATTGACACGAGTTTCCTCCGCTTCTGTCACAGTGGATGGAACGGTAACCGGCAGTATCGGCCGTGGCTTTCTGATCCTGCTGGGCGTGGGCCCGGAAGATACGGAGAAGGAATGTGAAAAGCTCTGCAAAAAGCTGCTGAGCCTGCGGATCTTCACCGATCCCGACGGTAAGATGAACCTAGGTCTGGAGGCGGTACAGGGTCAGGTGCTGGTGGTGAGCCAGTTCACCCTGTACGGCAGCTGTAAAAAAGGCCGTCGCCCGGATTTCTTCGGCGCGGCGGATCCCACCCTTGCGGAGCGGCTCTATGAACTGTTTCTGCAAAAATGTGCGGAGGCCGGGTATCCGCCTCAGCATGGGGTGTTTGGCGCCCACATGGAGGTGGCCTCTGTCAATGACGGACCTGTGACGCTGGTCGTGGATACTGACGAACTTTAAGTTTGCTATATAATTTGCACACACAAATAAAGCAACGTGCGGCCTTGCAGCCGCCCCACGAGGAGGAATTCCTATGAAAATTGAAGTACAGCAGGTAGGCGACCTGATGACCAACTGCTATATTGTCTGGGACGAAAACACCAAAAACGCCGCTGTGATCGATCCCGGCGACGACGGTGCCTATTTGTCGAACCGTCTGAAGAAAAACGGTCTTACCCTGCAATATATTCTCTTGACCCACGGCCACTTCGACCACATCGGCGGTGTGGATGAACTAAAATCCACCTGTGGCAGCAACCCGAAGGTTTATCTGTCCCACAAAGACCTGGGACTGGAATCCGTATTTCACGAGACCATTGCCCTGGATCCCAACTCCGTCACCGACTGGAAGGAGGGGGATTCCGTGACCATGGACTCCATCACCTTCCGGGTACTGTCCACCCCCGGTCATACCCCTGGTTCAGTCTGCCTGATCGCCGGTGATATACTGTTCTCCGGCGACACCCTGTTCCAAGGCTCCTGCGGTCGGACGGATTTCCCCGGCGGAAGCTGGACGGAAATGAGCGCTTCTCTGCGGCGTCTCTATCAGCTTCCAGGAGACTACACGGTGCTTTCCGGCCACACTGGCTCCACCACCCTGGACCGGGAACGGAAAACCAACGTCTTCATGCAGAGCAGTATCTCATGAAGCTTCGATTGGTAGGGCACGACAGCCGGTACGCTATGGAGCAGATCCAGCTGACACTGTTTCCCCAAGAAAAACTGGAATATTGTACCCAGGCCTTTTCCGGTGATGGCGCCATTTCCACCCTGTCCGAGGGTAAGACCTGGCTCACTGCCACCGCAAAAATCACCCGGGGCAATCAATCCCACCTGGGCATTGCCCGGTGCAAAACCGCTTCCGCCACGGAAGCACTGCGCCGCCAGATCCTGCGGCAAAGCTATTACCGGGCTGCTCTGCCCTTTTTGGAACATCCCCCATCCTGGGGAGCTCTGTCCGGGGTCCGGCCCACCAAACTGGTGTCCCGGCATCTTATGGCAGGTGGCACCCGAAAAAGCGCAGATCGAATGCTCCGGGATGTTTACTATGTTACACCGGAACGCCGGCAACTCTGCCTGGATGCAGCGGAGGCCACCATGGCGGCTCTGGAAAAGCAGCAGCCGGAGGACATTTCCCTCTATGTAGGAATCCCCTTTTGTCCCACCCGGTGCATCTATTGCAGCTTCGTATCTGCGGCAACGGAAAAATCCGGCCATCTGATTCCACCCTATTTGGAAGCGCTGGAGCAGGAGATATGGTCAGCCGCCGAAGGGCTTCGAGCCCATCCCCGGCGGATCCGCACAGTGTATATCGGTGGTGGTACGCCCACCACCCTCAGTGCCGATCAGCTTTCCCGGCTTCTTGACATGCTTCATCAGGCCTTTGATTTGTCGTCCTGTCTGGAACTGACCGTGGAAGCCGGTCGGCCGGACACCCTGGACCTGCACAAACTGCAAGCCCTTCGGGAGCACGGTGCCACCCGCATCAGCATCAATCCCCAGACCATGGATGACCATGTATTGGAGATTTTGGGCCGGAGGCACCAGAGTGCCGATATCTTCCGGGCCTATGAGCAGGCCCTCCAGGCCGGTCACAGGGACATCAATATGGACCTCATTGCCGGACTGCCGGGAGACACGCCGGAAGGTTTTCTGCATACCATGGAGGAGATTTTGAAGCTGGAACCCTCCAATATTACAGTCCATACCCTGGCGCTGAAAAAAGCTGCTACCCTGTACTATGAGAAGCGCACCACTCTGCCCACTGCCGACGCAGTAGAACAGATGCTCCGCGGTGGAAATACCATGCTGCGGCAAAACAGTTACCGTCCCTACTACCTCTACCGGCAGAAATATATGACCGGCAGTTTTGAAAATGTAGGCTGGTGCAGGCATGGATATGCCAATCTTTACAATATATATATGATGGAGGAACTGCACTCCATCTTGTCCCTTGGGGCAGGCGGCATGACAAAACTGGTATCCGGAAATAGGATCACCCGGATCAGCAACCCGAAATACCCCCAGGAATACATCCGCATGATCTCAGAAATTGCCGCGAAAAAGCGGGAGGTGACCCTATGACCTATGACATCTATGAAGTATCTGTGCGCTTAGCCCAAGATCCGGTTAACGCCATTGCTGCCTGGGAGGGCAGCTACCAAGACCAGGTAACCGCTACCGCCGCCTATATTTCCGCCAACCGAGAAAAAAGTCCGGTGGTTCTGCTGGCCGGTCCCTCCGGTTCCAGCAAAACCACCACTGCCGCCCGGATTCGGGATCAGCTTCTAAGTCAGGGCATTCGCGCCCATCTGATCTCCATGGACAATTACTTTTTGTCCCGCAGTGATCCGGCCTTTCCCAAGCTGCCCGATGGCAATCCGGATCTGGAAAGCCCGGACTGCCTGGACTACGCCCTGCTGGAAGAGCACTTTTCCCTGCTGGAAACCGGCAACGACATCTATGTGCCCATCTACGACTTTCCCAGCCATCAGCGGCTGCCAGGCCGGAGCATGCGCATGGACGCTTCCATGGGCGACGTCTTTATCTTTGAAGGGATTCACGCCCTCAACGAGCGATTCACCGCCCATCATTTGGATGCCTGCCGGGTCTATGTATCCCCGGAGGATGATTTTGCAAAAGACGGCGTGACCTTCTGTACGCCGGTTCTGCTGCGGCTGATGCGCCGTATGGTCCGGGATTATCAGTTCCGGGGCGCTACCGCTCTGTATTCTCTGGGGCTGTGGCCCAATGTGGTGGAGAGTGAGAAGCGCTACATCGCCCCCTATCGCCCTACCGCCAACTGCTGCATTACCACCACCCTGCCCTATGAATTGGGCGTTCTGAAAAGCTTTGTGGCCCCTCTGGTACAGGATCTTCCTCAGGATTCTCCCTGTCAAGAAGAGGTATCGGCAATCCAGCGGATCCTCTCGGAAGTTGCTTCCCTGCCAGATGCGCTGGTCCCCCAGGATTCTATCCTGCGGGAATTTATTGGCGGTGGCGTCTGACGGCGTCATATTAACACGAAAGGATGATTCTCATGCGTTACACCTTTGCGGACTATCAAGAAGCCGCCCGGCAGATCTCCCAACAGCTGGGGGATTTCCGTCCGGAGGTCGCCATGATTCTGGGCTCCGGCCTGGGAGATATGGCGGACATGGCGAAAGATCCCATTGTGATCCCCTATGGCGAAATTCCGGGCTTTTCCGTCTCCACCGCCCCCGGTCACAAGGGCCAGCTGGTCTTTGGCACCCTGGGCGGAAAATCCGTGGCCGTGATGCAGGGCAGACTTCACGCCTACGAGGGCTATTCCTTCGAGGAGGTCTGCTTTCCCCTCCGGGTGCTGCGGCTTCTGGGCTGCAATAAGCTGGTGATTACCAACGCCTCCGGCGGCGTCAATCTCAGTTTCCGCGTGGGAGACATTTGCCTTATCACGGACCATATCAAGTTTTTTATGGACTCTCCCCTTCGCGGGCAGAACATCCCGGAATTTGGCACCCGGTTCCCGGACGCCACCCACCTATACACCCCGCGGCTGCAGGAGATCGCCCGGAAAACCGCTCAGGCCCAGGGGCTGGACCTGGTGGAAGGCGTCTATATGTACTTCCCCGGCCCCTCCTACGAAACCCCGGCGGAAATCCGCGCCATTCGGGTGCTGGGAGGCGATCTGGTGGGCATGAGCACCGTGCCCGAGGTAATTGCCGCCGGTCATGCCGGCATGGAGGTTCTGGGCTTTTCCCTGGTATCCAACGCCGCTGCCGGTATCACCGGCAACGCCCTGAGCGAGCAGGAAGTTTTGGACGCGGCGGCCGCAGCCAAGGAGCGGTTCTCCAAGCTGATCTATGGCTGTGTGGAAGCTATGTAAAAACCATAGTTATTTTCAGAGCTGCTTCCATCCTGTATCTGTTTTTATCCCGGAGGCCCCGGCCTCCCATTGCGAAAGGAGTCCTGTATGGACACATTGTTTTCTAGTATCACCGCCGTAACCATGTCGGACAAGCTTCCGGTCATTTTGGGCGCCTATGTGGGCGTCACCGACGGAAAGATCAGCTACATCTCCACCACACCGCCCCAAGAGCCTGCCCAGCGGGTCATTGACGGCCGGGGTATGGTGCTGATGCCCGGTCTCATCAACTGCCACGCCCACCTTCCCATGACTCCTCTGCGGGGTTACGGGGACGATCACAATCTCTCGGATTGGCTTAACCAGTATATTTTCCCCAAGGAGGATCTTTGGGACGACCGGGCCATTCGGGCCGCAACCCTACTGGGACTGGCAGAATGCCTCCGTTTCGGCACCACCTCCGTCTCTGACATGTACTATTTCTCCGATACCATCTGTCAATGTGTGGACGAGGTAGGCATCAAGGGCAACATTTCCCGCAGCATCACCGTATTTGACGAGGACTACTGCTTCGACAAGCATGGTCCCAGTCAGGAGATGGTGGCGCTGAAAGAAAAATGGCACAACCACGATAATGGCCGCATTCGGATCGAGGCCTCTATCCACGCCGAGTACACCTCCTTCGACAAGGTGTGGCAGGGACTGGCGGAATACGCCATCAACAGCGGGATTGGGATGCAGGTCCATGTGTCCGAAACAAAAAACGAGCACGACTCTTGCCTGGAGAAGTACGGCCTGACGCCAGCCCAGCTGCTGGACGTGTACCATGTTTGGGATACCCGGGCTTTGGCGGCCCACTGCGTTTGGCTTACCGACGAGGATATCGCCCTGTTTGCCCGTCGGGGCGTGTCTGCAGTCCACTGCCCCAACAGCAACCTGAAGCTGGCCTCCGGCATTGCTCCTGTGCGCAAGATGCTGGATCAGGGGATGAACGTGGCCCTGGGCACCGACGGCGTCTCCTCCTCCAACAACACCGACCTCTTTGAGGCCATTAAGCTGGCAGCACTACTCTCCAACGGCTCCACCTTGGATCCCGTTTCTCTCACCGCCCAGGAGGCCCTGAAAATGGCCACGGTCCGGGGCGCCAAGGCCCAAGGCAGGGAAACCGAATGCGGCATGATTGCCCCAGGGCTGGACGCGGATCTCATTATGCTGGACTTCAGCCAGCCCCATCTGATTCCCTGCCACAATCCCATCAGCAATCTCTGCTATGCCGCTTCGGGACATGATGTATGCATGACCATGGTTCGGGGCAAAATTCTCTATGAAAACGGCCGCTATCTCACCATTGACCTTCAAGATGTCCTGCGGGAATTCCACGACTATGTGATCCCCCTGATGTTTGGCCAGCCCGGGAAGGAGCCTGTCCATGTCTGAGCATAACCCCGGCAAACCCAAGAAACAAGGCTTTCTCCAGGGTGCCGCCATCCTTACCCTGGGCACCATTCTGGTGAAGCTCATCGGCGCACTTTACAAGATCCCTATGAACCGTATCATCGGCACCGAGGGCTTTGGCCATTTCAATGTGGCCTACAGCATCTTCAGTGTGCTGCTGACGGTTTCCACCGCCGGTCTCCCCATTGCGGTAAGCCGGATGATCTCCCAGGCCAACACACTGGGAAACCGGCGTCAGGTCCAGAAGATTTTCCACACCAGTCTGCGAATCTTTTTGGTCATCGGCGCTCTCTGTTCCGCTGTTATGTTGATCTTTGCCCCCCAGCTGGCAAATTGGATGGAGGATCCAGACGCCATTTACGCCATTGCGGTGCTGGCGCCAGCGGTGCTGTTCCTTTGCATCATCTCCTCCTTCCGCGGCTACTTCCAGGGGCAGCAGTATATGACCCCCACCGCTGTCAGCCAGGTCATCGAGGCCGTGGTCAAGCTGGTGCTGGGTTTGGGTGCGGTCTATATTGTGCTGGGTTTGGGCTTCGGCACCCCTGAAGCCGCTGGAGGCGCTATTTTCGGCGTTACCGCCGGGTCCGTGCTGGCAGCGGCATACCTGCTGTTCCAGTACCGCAGAAAACATGTGCGCCTGACGGCCGCAGATCGGAACAGTCCTGTGCTTTCCACCCGCGACACCGCCAAGCAGCTCCTAAAACTGGCCGTTCCCATCACCATCGGTTCCACAGGTCTGCAGATCTTCAACGCACTGGACACCAAGATCATTCTTGGCAGGCTACAGGACGCCATCGGACTGACCAGCAAAGCGGCCTCTTCCCTGTTCGGCACTTACTCTGCCGCCCAAACCTTCTATATGCTGCCGCCGGCTCTTATTACGCCGCTGGCCATCAGCATCATTCCCACTGTCACGGCGGCCCTGACCCTCAACAACTACCGGGAAGCCCGGCGGACGGAGGAATCCGCCGTCCGGATGACAGCACTCATTGCACTGCCCTGTGCAGCCGGTCTGGCTGTTTTGGCCTCGCCCATTCAAAAAGTGGCCTACAATTACGACGCGGAGACCCTGCAGGTGGCCGGTCCGCTGCTGGCCATCTTAGGCGTGGCAGTGGTCTTTAACTGCATGGTCAGTGTGACCAACGCCATTCTGCAGGCCCACGGCAAGGTAACCATCCCCATCTATACCACCCTGGTAGGCGGTCTGGTCAATATCATCACCGACTATGTGCTCATTGGCATGGACTCCATCGGCATCTATGGTGCAGCCATTGCCACCATCGCCTATTGCGCCGTTATTATGTTCCTGAACATCGCCGCCATGCACAAGTCCATGGAATTGCCGCCTCGGATTCTGCTGCAGTTTGTCAAACCCATCGTAGCCACAGCGGTGATGGCAGCCGGGGCATATTTCAGCTACGAGGCTGTGCAGCGGGTCATCACTTCCACCACCGTATCTGTTTTGGCCTCTATCTTGATAGCCTGCGTCATCTACGGCGTGTTGGTGTACGCCATGAAAATCATTACCTGGTACGACTGTCAGCTGCTTCCCAAGGGCGATCTCATCGCACGTATTCTCCGGGTGCAGCCTCCACAGGATGTGAATTAGCATTTTCCGAACAATCTTTTTATTTTCAAGGAAAAAACATAAAAATTTTTCACAAAATGTGCAGTCTGGACTTGCGCAGAGGACGAAAGTATGATAGATTTTTATAGCAAACCATGTTATTCGTTTGAGGATCTGGTGTCCCTGGTTCGTATCCTGCGAGCGCCAGACGGCTGCCCCTGGGACAGCGTTCAGACGCATGACAGTATTCGACGCAATTTCATCGAAGAAGTCTACGAGGCCTGCGAGGCCATCGACGCAAAGGACCCGGATAATCTGAAGGAGGAGTTGGGCGACGTTCTGCTCCATGTCGTCTTTCACGCCGACATAGAGGCGGATGCTGGGCGATTCACCATTGACGATGTCTGCGACTTTGTGGTAAAAAAGATGATCTCCCGTCACCCTGCCCTGTTTGGCGGCGACGCCACTCTGGATTGGGATGAAATTAAGCGTCGGGAAAAAGGACAGACTTCCCTTTCTGATGAACTTGATTCCGTAGCCAAGAGCCTTCCGGCGCTGTGGCGTGCGGAAAAGCTTCAGAAGAAAGCGGAAAAGGCTGGTCATACGTTAACACGGCAATCCTGCGATCCTTTCACGGACACGTCGGATCCACTTCGGGCCGTGGGAGACAAACTGTTTGACACAGTGCGTCTGGCAAGAGAACTTGGGGTCGATCCGGAGCAGGCCCTGCACCTCAGTTGCGACGCCTTTCTGGCCAAGGTACGCAAAGAAGAAAATGGCCAGGACATTCCAAAATTACAGGCCGAGATTTCGGCTCAATATGTGAAGGAGTAATTTAAAATGAACAAGACTGAACTGATCGCAATCGTTTCCGACAAGGCCGGCGCTACCAGAAAAGACACCGAGCAAATTCTCAGCACCATTCTCGACGTCATTGGCGATGAGTTGGCTGCTGGCGGCCGCGTACAGTTGGTGGGCTTTGGCGCTTTTGAAACCAAGCATCGTGAGCCCCGGATTGGCCGTAACCCCAAGACCCGTGAGGCTGTTGAGATTCCCGCTTCCACCGTTCCCGTCTTCAAGGCCGGTAAGGCGCTGAAGGAGAAAGTCGACAAGTAATTTTTCGCCCGGAGTCAAATTGACTCCGGGCGTTTTTTAGACAATAATATTGACGCGCTGCAAAGATTGCAGCGCGTCAATTATCTTTGATCTTATTCCTTGACCATGCAGCCCACAGTCTCGGGGATAATCAGCTTGGCGCCCGTCTTGGAAACAACTTCCTCAACAGTGACACCAGGAGCGGTTTCCAGAAGCACCGGGCCTTCCTCGGTGATCTTGATCACCGCCAGCTCGGACACCACATAGTTGATGCAGTGATAGCCAGTCAGAGGCATGTTGGTCTTCTGAACAATCTTGGGATTGCCCTTCTTATCGCAATGGGTGGTCATAACAATGGTGATCTTGGAACCGGTCACCAGGTCCATAGCACCGCCCATGCCGGCAGCAGTCTTGCCGGGAATCATCCAGTTGGCCAGGTTGCCCTCGGCATCCACTTCATAAGCACCAAGCACAGTGGCATCAATATGTCCACCGCGAATAAAGCCAAAGGAACGGAAGCTGTCAAAGCAGGAACCACCCACGCGGAGCATGGAGGCCTTACCGCCAGCATCTACAACATTGGGATCGGCATGCTCGCCCTCTTTGGGAGCGCCAGTCAGGCCTACGACGCCGTTCTCGGAGTCCACCCAGACATCCACGCCTTCCGGCAGGTAATCCAGGCACTTGGTGGGCATGCCAATGCCCAGGTTTACAACGTCACCATCCTGAAAGAACCGTGCGGTTCTGTAAGCGATCAAATCTTTTCCTGTCAGTTCCATCTCGAAGTACCTCCTTAAGCCTCAGTCAGGGCACGGCCCTGCACAACAGCGTCAACCACAAAGCCGGGAGTCATGATCTGATCCGGATCCAGCTCGCCGATCTCAACAATCTCCTCAGCCTCCACAATGACATGGTCAGCAGCGGTGGCAAAAGTTTCATTGAAATTACGAGAGGTGCGGCGGTAGACCACATTACCCATCTTGTCCGCCTTCCAGGCATGGACAAAGCACACGTCAGCATGGAGAGGCAGCTCCAGAATGTAGCGCTTCTTGGTGCTGTCGGGCACGATCTCGCCCTCCAGGAACACGAACTTACCGGCTTCCTCGTCCCATTCCACAACCTGCTTGCCGTCCATCATGGGAGTATACAGGCCAGTGGGGGTCAGAACGCCGCCGATGCCAGCGCCGCCGGCACGAACCTTCTCGCACAGGGAGCCCTGGGGTACGAAGGTCAGGTTGATCTCTCCATCCACAACCTTCTGAACGGTCTCAGCATTGTTGCCGATGTGAGAGCAGGTAATCTTCTTGATGGTATTGGCGCGGACCAGCTTGCCGATGCCGCGGCCAGGTACG
The DNA here is from genome assembly GCA_949289625.1 of uncultured Clostridia bacterium. Next base: position 14,906 of record CASEPH010000335.1, read on the forward strand.
CTGGTGTTGTTGGAGATGACGCTCAGATCCTTAATGCCTGCGTCAATCAGGCCCTCGATCAGAACCTCAGATACACCAACGTTCACGAAACCAGGAAGCAACACGCTCATGCCGTCGAAGCAATAGGTCTTAATAGCTTCTTCTACGGTGGTAACTTTAGACTTTGCCATTGGTATCATTCCTTTCCATGTTTTTAGGCGCAAAGCGCCTCTATGGTATCACAATCATTATGATACCGATATTTTTTCGGAATGTCAAGCATTTCACGGCTCAACCGCAAACACTTTGTAATTCCGTAAAAAACCACAAGGATCGCCCTTCCCTGTCATGGGATTTCTAGGCGTTTTGTATGGCCTACACGATGATAAATTGTTCCTTTGCATATCTACGGAGCTCTTCCCGCACGTCTGGGTGGGCAATGGAGATGAGCTGCAGGGCCCTTTCCTTGACGCTTCTACCCCGAAGATGGGCGATGCCATACTCCGTCACCACATAGTCCACATAGTTTCTAGGGATAGATACGGCCGCACCGGGCTTCAGCTGGGCAGAGATTTTGGAAATTCCCTTTTTGGTTGCTGCCTGGAAAGCCAGGATGCCACGTCCGCCCTTGGAGTGCAGCGCGCCAAAGGCAAAGCAGAACGCCCCACCGGTACCGGAAAACTGCGTAGGTCCAATGGATTCCGAGCACACCTGTCCGGTAATGTCCATCTCGATAATGGTATTGATAGACACCATATTATCATTCTTAGAGATCTCCGCGGGATTCACCGCCACCCGGGTGGGACACAGCCGCACCGACGGATCGGTAGCAAGGGTGTCATATAGGTCCAGATCTCCTCCGGCAAAGCAGCCGATATGCAAGCCCCGATTGTAGTTTTTCCGCTGGCCGGTGATAACGCCCTTTCGGATCATTTCCCCCATAATGGAGGTAAACATCTCCGTGTGGAGCCCCAGATCCTTCTTGTCCATCAGATGATGCCCAACAGCATTTGGCATACTGCCGATGCCCAACTGGATGGTATCGCCGTCGTGGACCAGCTCCGCCACGTTCTCGCCGATCTTTTCTTCAATCTCCGTGGTTTCCGCATCCGGTACCGTCAGGGGCGGATAGTCCACCTCCATCAGTACCGTCACATC
>CASEPH010000336.1 GCA_949289625.1 uncultured Clostridia bacterium
CTGGGATACCCTGGACTATCCAGGCATGGAACTGGCGGGTACATATTTGCCCGACAGCGTCCTGCAAAGTGCCCTGGGCTCAGATGGTGTCTGGCTGTTCCGGTGGAACAATGACGCGCAGCAATATACCTTTTTCGAGATTCGACCTGTCATATCATGAAACGACCTGCAGGGCAGAACAGAATCAAGTAATAAATATTGCAAAAATTCCGGTCAAAAAGACCGGAATTTTTGCTACCAGATGTATTTTTACAACTATAGATATTACAATTTTATTAAGCATTTCTTGTGAATTATCCCAAATAGACAAACGAATTGTGACCTCTTATAATATTGGATATAAAAGGCACACAAACTGCCTGCCGCAAGAAAGGAGAATTGAGACATGAAGAAACAAGGATTGGCCCTGCTGATGGTTTTGGCGCTGCTGTTGGGCCTGCTGGCGGGATGTGGCACCCCTGCATCTTCCGCAGAAACGGCCTCTACCCCGGCCGAATCCACCTCGGAGGCACCGGAAGAGACCCCCGAGGCCCCGGAGGAAACACCGGAGACCCCGGATGCTTCTGCGGTGGAACCCGACAGTGTGGTAGAGGAATCCACAGTGGAGGAACCGGTGGAGTACGCCTCCATGGCGGAAAAATATGCCGCCATGAGCAAGGAGACCAATGAATCCTACAAGGCTTTGCAGGAGGGCGTGGGGACGGAGATCTCCTATCCTCTGGCTGAGGGCGACACCCTGACTATGTGGCGTGTTTTCAGTGCCTTTATCTGGAGCGGCCTCATGGAATCCTATGCCGATATGCCCACGCTGCCCCTGATTGAAGAGGCCACCGGCGTCCATATGGAATTCATCGAGTGCTCCGATTCCGCTGCGTATGAGCAGTTCAACCTGACCATTGCCTCTGGTGACTTCCCGGATCTCATGGCCATGGATTATTTCCCCGGCGGTGTGGAAGCTGCCTATGAGGACGAGGTCATTGTGGACCTGACCGACCTGGTGGATGAGCATATGCCCAACTATATGGCCCTGGTGGACACCATGGACGACTATACCCTCAAGAGCATCTACACTGACGACGGCCGGATTTTGCGGATCTGGACCCTGGCCTCCAATGTGGTGTCGGAGCAGGGCCTCAGCTATCGTTCCGACTGGGCCGAGGAGTTCGGCATGTCTGCTCCTGTCACGGTGGATGATATGTTTGAGTACCTCTCAGCGGTCAAAGACAAATACAACTGCACCTATCCCATTTTCATCGACAACTCCGGCGTGCTGGAGGGGTTTACCGGGGCTTTCGGTACCCCCGGCGTCAACCTGGGCTGGACCGACTTGGGCATGATGATGGACGGTGATACTGTAGTATCCACCTTGACCGACGAGCACTTTAAAAACTATATTATCGGCTTTAACAAGTTCTACAAAGCTGGACTCATCAAAGATGATTTCTATTCGGAATCCTACGGTCCGGACTACATCAACAGCTATGTCTCCAACGATCAGTGTGCCGTCACCTCCATCCGGGGCGATAAATTCCCCACCATGAAAGAAGCAGCAATTTCACCGACTTTCCGCTTTGAGGCCATGGCACCAATGGTGGAGAACGAGGGTGACACCTATAAGTTCCGCATGAAGACCAGCTATACCGGTATGGGCAATATGTCTATCACCACCGGCTGCGACGATCCGGAAATGGCGCTGGAATTTATGAACTGGTTCTATACCTGGGACGGCTATATGATCACCAACTACGGCGAAGAGGGCGTCTGCTTTGAGTATGACGAGAACGGCGACCCGGTCTATACCGATTTCATCGTCAATAACCCCGACGGCTACAACGCCATGAACCTGCGGAATATGTATACAAATCCCGTATTCAACAACTACACCAACGCCACAGCTATTTTCTACACCTACGACGAGGTGGAGCTCTCTGCCTTTGACGTGTGGAACAACAATGGCACCGACGAGTGCTCGATGCCCACCCTGTCGCTGACCACTGACGAAAACACGGAATACGCCAACATCGCTACCACAGTTTATACCTACGCCACAGAGCAGATCCTCAAATGGATGATCGGCGAGGAGGAATTGACGGACGAGAGCTGGAACAACTATGTGGATCAGTGCAACGCGATGGATCTGCCCCGGTGCGTGGAGATCTACCAGACGGTTTATGACCGGATGTATCTGTAAAGCATAAGGAAATCCGGCAGGAACCTTCTATGGTTCCTGCCGGATTCTTTTGCTGATGCGCGGAGCGTCAAAAACGCTTCCGCAATGGTTACGTTTGGCGTGCCAATTTGTCAAATTGCGTCTGTAGTCCGCTGATAATCGGCTGGGTTACTAGATGGATTAGCGCTGCCAATCCCAGTGCGCTGCACAGACTGAGCACGGCCATAAGCGGAAAAGGAAGCTTTAAATAGGAATAGAAAATGGAATCCGTCAAATAAGAACACAAATAAGCCTCAAAACTCACCGCCGACACTTTCCGAATAGGAATATGCAGCCGGCTACATCCATTTTGCTGAAATAACAGCAGAAAGATTCCAGTGGCGCAGAGCGCGGTTGGTAAACAGCCAAAGGTATTCAGAGTATAGCCACCTGCGTATGCGCCACTGCGAACGGACCGAAATATGCACAGTCCCAACGGCGTCAGCCAGCCCACGGCAAATAGAATCAGCCCTAGCTTTTTTGTCAAACGGCCCTCGTGCTCATGAATCCAGCGTCCCAGCAGATAATAGGTAATTGGATAGCAGAGGTTGAAATAGTCCGGCAGGATGTCGGCCCGTACCTGATTAGTCCCAAAGGCGCTGAAGGTATCGGGCAATAGCGTCAACAGCGCAAGACTTCCCAGCAAAACGCTTTTCCATCTCTGGTCTACAATTGCATCATAGGCCAAATTGAGAAATGGGATCAGCAAAAATAGTCCAAGATACATTTCCACATACCAGCCATATCCGTTGGCGCGGTAGCTCAGGATTTGATAGATTGCTGTGGTTATTTTCAGACCAGGGTCATGTTGCCGCAGCCAGGCATCCAATACACATAAAATTGAAATCACAACGTAGGGGACAAGCACACGAAGAAGTCCGCGATAATACGATACACGCAGCTGTTTTTTACCACTAAGATAGCCGCTGAGAAGCAGAAAAAGCGGCACGCAACTGTGTGAGAGATAAAACAGCGCCATTGTCAAAATCCATGAAAACGTTGGAGCAGAATATGTATAGCTTCCTGTTAAGACGATGCTGTGTGTAATTACGACCAAAACCAACGCCAAGACCCGAAGAACATCGAGTCCCAAACGAAATGTTTTCAACCGATCCATCTCCTCTTTGCCCCCTGCGCTTTCTAACTTTATTATAGAGACTTCGTTTGGAGATGTCAATCTGGCGGGGGGCGATGTCCCAAAAGGTTTGGGGCAAATTCCTGTATGCACAGTTTTTTTAAAAAGCATTGCATTTTGTTATTTTTGTGCTACAATAGAACCAGAAACAGAGCGTCCGTTTGGACGCTTAACTTAAGAAAGGACTGATTCCCATGGCAAAGACAATTATCACCGCCGCTCTGACCGGTGCTGTCACCCCTGCCGGTTACGACATCCCTGAGACTCCCGCTCAGATTGCCGAGTGCGCTTACGAGTGCTGGAAGGCTGGTGCTTCCGTTGTGCATCTGCATATGCGTGACGACAACGGCGCTGGCATCATGGATCCCGTAAAGTTCTACGAGACCATTAAGGCCATTCGTGCACACAAGGACTGCGACGTCATCGTAAACTGCACCTCTTCCGGTGACAACCGTGTTTCCGATGACTCTCCTTATGGCAACGCTATGCGTATGCTGCACCATAAGAATGTCCCCGGCATTGAGATGGGCACCTTCGATGCTTCTTCCTTCAACTGGGGCATCCCCGGCGGTGTGTTCCACAACAGCCCCACCATGCTCTCCACTCTGGGCACTCTGTACCTGGAGAAGGACATCAAGCCCGAGTTCGAGATCTTTGATTTCGGTGCTCTTCGTGCTGTTGGCATCTACTGGAAGAAGGGCTTTGTCAAGGCTCCTCTGCATTTCCAGTTCTGCCTGGGTGTCGTGGGCGGCATGGATGCTACGCCTCATGATCTCCAGGTCCTCCTGGACGAGATGCACAAGCTCCAGGCTGAGGGCAAGCTCCCCGCAGAGTGCACCTGGTCTGGCTTCGGCATCGGCAAGGGCCACCTGCCTGTCATGTTCTCCTGCATCGCCAATGGCGGCCATGTCCGCGTAGGCATGGAGGACAACGTGGTCTACGGCAAGGACAAGGATGGCAAGAAGATCATGGCCACTAACCTGATGCTGGTACAGCGTGCTGCTCGTGCCGTTGAGGCTTTTGGCAATGAGGTTGCTACCCCCGCTGAGGCTCGTGAGATGCTGGGCCTGAAGCCCCTGGATCACGAGGCTGTCTGCGCTGCTCTGGACGCTGTCAAGATCGAAGATCTGGAAGCTGCCAAGCAGGCTGTTGCAGACGAGTTCGGCGGCCCCTACTTCGCAGCTGCCGGCATGGGTTCCAAGAAGTAATTTCCTTTGGACATATTTTAATCCCGCGACGGAAATTCCGTCGCGGGATTTTTTACGCTTTTTGATTATTCATTGTCTAAAATGGTATTCCATACCACTTTGGTACCACCGTTTTCATGCCATCATACCACACCAGCACATCGTTGGCCTGACCCATCATGGCTTGTATCTCCGATTCCCCAAATGGGATTGCCCAATAAATAGAGCCAAGGGTATTACTGGCAATGTAGAAGGCCAGTAGCCGGAAAAAATCCATGGGAGGGGTTCCTCCAAAGTAGCCGTCCAATTGTCCGGAGGCGAAGGCCGGACTGGCCTGGGCACACCATACGATCCGATTAAACTCCTCCCAGGGATCGCCATAGTCATAACGATCAAAATCAATGATTTGAAGCTTTCCGTGTTCCAGCATCATATTGCCCACATGGTAATCCCCATGCTGAAAGCACTGGGGCCGATTCTTAAGTAGCTGCCAGTTGTTCTCCAAATAGTCCACCAGTTTGGTATCTCCGGGAAACTTCAAGGGACACTCCAGGTATTTTTCTGTCTTTCCCCGGGCCTTCCTGGAAAAGCGGACATCCCAGGCCTCCTGTTCTGGCGGTGCAGGGATCGTGTGGATTTTCCGAAGGATCTCCCCCGACTGCCATCCCAGGGCGTACTGCTCCTG
>CASEPH010000337.1 GCA_949289625.1 uncultured Clostridia bacterium
ATATAACAAAAATATGGCGTCATATTTTTGAAGATGCAAACATTATACACAATGTCTTCCATGAATGCAAATGTTTATTGGAAATTTACGGGGGCTTTGTGTGAAGCTTTCGTGTGCGAAGGATATTCTCATGATTATAAAAACACATTCATGTTACCGCAGTGTGTCCTAAAAGCATTTTTTATAATGAAGAAAAAATCCGGACCAGAATCCAAATGTGGAATCCTGGTCCGGATAAAACAGCATATCGTAGGGGAAAAAGCTTACTTCAGCTCAGCGGTAGCGCCAGCTTCCTTGAACTTCTCAACCATAGCCTCAGCGTCAGCCTTGGCAACAGCTTCCTTCACGGTAGCGGGAGCAGCGTCAACCATAGCCTTGGCTTCCTTCAGGCCCAGGCCGGTGATCTCACGAACAACCTTAATGACGTTGATCTTGTTGGCGCCGACTTCCTTCAGCACCACGTCAAATTCGGTCTTCTCCTCCTCAGCGGGAGCAGCAGCGCCAGCGGCACCAGCAGCAGGAGCAGCAGCGGCAGCAGCGGAAACACCGAACTCCTCTTCCAGAGCATGAACCAGCTCAGCCAGCTCCAGCACGGAGAGAGTCTTAACTTCTTCGATCATAGCAGCAATCTTTTCGCTAGCCATAGTAAATTACCTCCAATTATAATTTGTAGATTATTCTGCTGCAGGAGCAGCGGCCTCGTCGGGACCGGCTTTCTGCAGCCGGATCTGATCCAGAACAAAGGCAAGAGAACTGATGGGCGCCAACAGGGTACCGAGTACCTGAGCAACCAGGTCGTTCTTGGAAGTCAGCTCGCCAAAAGCGTTGAGCTCTTCCACGGAAACGATCTTACCCTCAACGAAACCACCCTTGATGGTCAGAACCTTGTTCTGCTTGGCGAACTGGCTGACGATACGGGCGGGAGCGATGGGATCCCCGGTGGTGATGGCAAAAGAAGTGGTACCATTGAGGACCTCGTCGAAGTCATATCCGTTTTCCCGAGCAGCCAGACGGGTCAGCGTGTTCTTTACGACGCTGTACTGGACGCCCGCGTCCCGGAACTCGTTACGGAGCTTGGTATCCTGATCGACGGTAATGCCCTTGTAATCGACAAAAACACCGGCAGTTGCACCCTTGATCTGTTCTGCCATGGCGGCAACTGTGGCCTTTTTTGTCTCAAGAACCTTCGCGTTAGGCATGTAAAATGTCACCTCCAGAAAAAATGTCCTCGTACCAGAGCGGTACGAGGACACAAAACACCTAATTCGAGCTTTGTGCTATCCTCGGCAGGATTTACGGCAAAAGCCACCTGCTGTCTCTGGCAGCAAAAGTAATTATATCAAATTAAGACAAGCTTGTCAAGCACTATTTATTAGTATTTTGCGGTGCTGACTTTGATGCCGGGGCCCATGGTGGAGGCAAGAACACAGCTCTTGATATACTGGCCCTTGGCAGCGGCGGGCTTCGCCTTAATGATGGCATTGATCAGCGTGTCAAAGTTTTCGCTGAGCTTCTCAGGACCAAAGGAAACCTTGCCAATGGGGCAATGAACAATATTGGTCTTGTCCAGACGGTACTCGATCTTACCGGCTTTGATCTCAGAGATGGCCTTGGCCACATCGGGGGTAACGGTACCGGCCTTGGGGGAGGGCATCAAACCCTTGGGACCCAGAACCTTACCGAGACGACCCACAATACCCATCATGTCGGGGGTAGCGACCACCACATCATAGTCAAAGAAGTTTTCCTTCTGGATCTTCTCCACCATGTCCATGCCGCCCACATAGTCTGCGCCAGCCTCACGGGCAGCATCAGCCTTGTCGTCCTTAGCAAAGACCAGAACCTTGCGGGTCTTACCGGTGCCGTTGGGCAGAACCACGGAACCGCGGACCTGCTGATCAGCGTGACGGGAGTCAACGCCCAGCCGAATGTGGACCTCTACGGTCTCGTCAAACTTCGCCTTAGCAGTATTGATAACCAGAGCGCAGGCATCGGCAGCGTCGTACTGAACGGACCGATCCACGAGCTTCGCGCTCTCCTGATAGTTTTTACCTTTCTTCAATTGAATATCCTCCTTATAGTGGTTCGTCGGAAAAATCCTCCCACGTTATGAGGTACGCTGAGAATCCAGCGCGCACCTCCATTGGTTTAAAATCAGTCGGCGACAGTGACGCCCATGCTGCGGCAGGTGCCGGCGACCATGCTCATAGCGGCCTCGATGGAGGCGGCGTTCAGGTCGGGCATCTTCTTCTCCGCAATTTCCTTCAGCTGATCCTTGGTGATCGAGGCGACCTTGTTCTTGTTGGGTTCGCCGGAGCCCTTCTCCAGACCGGCAGCCTTCATAATGAGGGTGGCGGTAGGGGGGGTCTTGGTGATGAAGGTAAAGCTGCGGTCTGCATAGACGGTGATCACGACGGGGATCTTAAAACCGACCTGATCCTTGGTGCGCTCGTTGAATTCCTTGATAAACTGCGAAATGTTCACACCGTGCTGGCCGAGAGCAGGGCCAACAGGGGGAGAAGCGGTGGCCTTGGCGGCCTGAATCTGCAGTCTGATATAACCTGTTACTTTCTGTGCCATGAAAAGCACCTCCTGAAAAAATGTGGTGATACGCAGAGCGTATATTTGGCGGAGCACAAAGGCCCCTCCCACGTCCCGGTTCAGCCATGACCGGGGGGATACATGCCGGTCAGTCCTGGACCGGCTCCACCTGATCGAGCTCCAGCTCGACGGGGGTTTCGCGTCCGAACATGGAAACCACCACGCGGACGGAATTTTTGTCTACATCCAGTGCGTCCACTACACCGCTGAAGCTGGTGAGAGGGCCGTCCAGGATCCGGACCTGGTCGCCCACAGCGTAGGAGACCTCCACCATGTGCTTTTCGATGCCCAGCTGCTGGACTTCCTCATCCGAGAGGGGAATGGCACGGATCATAGGCTTGGCGTCTGCATCAGCGCCGACAAATCCGGTCACGCCTCGGACGGAATTGATGATGTACCATGCCTCGTCGGTCATGACCATCTTCACCAGTACATAGCCGGGATACACTTTTCGCTCCACGGTTTTGGAGCCGGAGTCCGTCACTTCAGTGACCGTCTCCATGGGGATCAGCACTTCGTGGATCAGATCCTCCAGATGCCGGTTTTCAATGCTCTTTTCAATGGTAGCCTTTACTGTATTCTCATAGCCGGAATAGGTATGCACTACATACCATTTTGCATCTTCAGCCATAGCTTCACCTGCTTAGTTAAACAGCCCGATGAGCCACTGCACGAAGAGATTGCCCACGGCGTCGAAGATCCAGATAAACACACCTACCACCAATACGCAGAGCAGGACCACCAGAGCGTTCTGGATGACCTGTTTTCTACTGGGCCAGACAACCTTTTTTAGCTCCGATTTCATTTCCCGGAACCACTTGCTGAGGCGGTGGCCAGTTCTGCGGAAAAAGCCTTCTTTTTCCTGTTTCTTAGCGTCTGCCATTCGTGGTAGCCTCCATTACTTAGTCTCGGTGTGCACAGTGTGCTTTCTGCAGAATCTGCAGTACTTCTTCATTTCGAGACGGTCTGGGTCATTCTTCTTGTTTTTCATGGTGTTGTAGTTTCGCTGTTTGCACTCATTGCATCTCAGAGTCACTTTCACGCGCATTTCGGCACCTCCTTATATTGCCTCCCTGTATCACTGTGCTCAGAAAAATTTGAGTGGCCATTGGCCGGCACAGCTGAAAACGGGCATAGAAAAAGAGCCCGAATTCACAGGTAGAACCATTCTAGCACAGTTTGTCTATGGGGTCAATAAGAAAAATGAAAAAATTCCGATTTTCTCCGGAAAAATAACAGGATATGGGCCTCTGGGTTGCACAGGAAGGCCAAATGTGGTATTCTTAGAAAAAATCAGGGGGGAGGAATAAGATATGAAGGTCATGGCACTAGACTACGGTGATGCGAGAACCGGCGTGGCAGTATCCGACGCTACAGGGACCCTGACGGGGTTTACCACGGTGGTGGCGGAATGGAATCGAGACAAGACGGCTGACCGAATTGCGGAGCTGGTGAAGGAACACCATCCGGACCAGCTGGTGATGGGGTTCCCACGAAATATGGACGGAACGGAGGGGCCGCGAGCGGCTCTGTATCGAGAGTTTGCTGATCTAGTGGAGGAAAAGACAGGGATGCAGGTCCGGCTATGGGATGAACGGCGGACCACCATCGAGGCCCACAGTATTCTGTCCGCCAACGGGAAAAAGACGAAGAAACACAAGAAAAATGTGGACGCCGTGGCTGCTTCACTAATTTTGGAAGGCTATCTTCGATTCCTGGAAATGGAAAGAAATCATCATTAATTCAATCTCAGGAAACTTTTTTAAACAGTTCCGATAGACCTGTCAGAATTAAAAAACCACCGAACAATTTTTTTAACAGGTTCAGGTCCAGTTCCATGGCCACAAAGCTGAGCAATCCTGCGGTGAGGCAACCGCAGAGGACTGCGGGAATCACGGCTTTCCACTGTACATAGTGATTTTTGCTGTGGAGGATCAGGGCTGCAGCGGCAGTGGGAAGGAAGTACAGCAGATTGATCCCCTGGGCGGTACGCTGGGCTACTCCGGCTATGGCGGTGAGATATACCATTAAAATGGTACCGCCTCCAATTCCGAAACCGGAGATAATGCCGGTAAGAAGTCCGGCTGCGGCTGCAATCCAGAAGGTCAGCATAGGATGGAACGGATCCCACCGTAAAGAATGATCAGGCCCAGGGCCCGATGGAGCACCTTGACCGGCACCCGGTGAAACAGCTTTCCTCCGATCAGGCCGCCCAGAAAGCCGCCCAGCAGATAGGGCATGGCCATATGGAAATCCATACTGCCGTGCATACAATAGACGGCTATGGAGACAAGGCACAGGGGGGCAATGATGGCGATAGAGGTAGCGAAGGCCTGCTTATCCGGAAGTCCGGCCCAACGGGTCAGCAGCGGCACCAGAATCATGCCGCCTCCCGCACCGAATAGTCCGTTTGCCGCGCCTGCTGCTGCGCCGCTGACGGCATATTTCCATTTATCTTGCATAGAGAAATCCCTCCTGTGAAAGTGTTCCACAGGAGGGACTTTTTATACGAAAACATTACAATGCGCCGATCATATCCCGGATCACATAGCCAGCCAGCATCAATCCGGCGCAGGAGGGAACCCAGCTGAGAGATGCCGGAATGCTGCGTCGGCCAGGAGGTGGTGTTTCCAACGGAATTGGTGTGATGGCCGGTTCGTCACTGAATAAAACAGTGTGGTGCACAATGCCCCGATTTCTCAGTTCCCGCCGCATGACCCGGGCCAGGGGACAGCCGGTGGTTTCGGAGATGTCGCAGATCCGAAACCGGGTAGGGTCCTGCTTGTTGCCGGTACCCATGGCGGAAATAATGGGAATATTGCGGGCCTTGGCCGTTTGGATCAGACTAAGCTTGCAGGACACCAGATCAATGGCGTCCACAATATAGTCCGGTTCCAGAGAGAAAAAGGTTTCTTTGTTGTCGTCCTGATAGAGAAGGGGAAGAGAAGTAACACGGCAGTTTGGATTGATGTCCCGAATACGCTCCGCCATGACATCGGACTTATATTTGCCCAGGGTGGAGTGCAGGGCGCACAGCTGCCGGTTAAGATTGGTCAGTCCCACGGTATCGTTGTCCACCAGAGTGATTTGGCCCACGCCCGCTCGGGCAATGGCTTCAGCACCGTAGCTGCCCACGCCGCCGATTCCCAGAATCATCACATGAGCCTGGGATAGTCTATCGAGGGCATCCTGGCCATAGAACATGGCTTCTCGCAAAAATGCTTCCATAAAAACCTCCAAAAAGCCCGGACGCGCTGCGTCCGGGCTTGCAATTGTGGATCAGACGGCCAGCGTCTTATGGGTAAACAGCATACCGAAGAAGCTGCTGTCGCCAACATAATCGGCGCTGTATTCCTCGTACCAGGCGTTGTAGTCCTCGCTGCGTTTGGAGGAATCTGCCAGGGTCTTCCAATATTCGTCGCCGTAGCCGGAGAAGTAGATCAGGTGATAGCCGTAATCAGATTTTACGATGCCGTAGTCACCAGGCTCGTGGGTCTCGTCAAAGCACCAGTCGTTGAATTCTGTAACCATCTGGCCCTTATAGACGTCCTCATACAGTCCTCCGTTGCTGGAGGAACCGGTATCTTCCGACTTTTCCTCCGCCAGAGCGGCAAAATCGTCCTCCGTCATATCGGTGGCTTCCCACTCCTCCTGGATTTCCTCGATCTTGGCCTTGCAGTCTTCCCAATCGGCCTCGGTGGAGGTGCCGTCATCGCCAGAGGCAGCGACGTTCACCAGAATGTGACGGACATCCACGGTACGATATTCGTTGTTATCCCGAGAGACAAACATCACAACAGCATAGCCGGTAGAGGTTGGGAACACTTCGGATTCACCTTCCACACGCTCTTCCGAGAACAGCCAGTCTGCGTAGTCGGAGCTGAGAGAACTGTAGCTGTAGTTGGAACGGAGGGTATAATCCTCGTCCTCGTAGGATTCCTTGCTGTCCTCGGGGGCGTATTCATAAGCTGCGTCGGCAAAACTCTTCTCCGTACCGTCCAGCAAAGCAGCCATTGCCTCAGCAGTTTCCATGGCGGCATTGCTGTCGTCATCCTCAGTGGTCACAGTAAAGACGCGGTAGGTAACCTTGTCAAAATCCTGCTTATTATCATTATAATAGGTGCGCAGCTCCTCATCGGTATAGGAGAAGCTCTCGGATTTCTCCGTGGCATAGCCGGAAGCCAGCTGTTGGACCGTCAGATACTCCATGTAGCTGTCCATGGAAGCGCCCTTGCCGTAGAACTCCTCAAGATAATCGTCGGCATCCTTAAAATCGCTCTGCTCAGCATAGGTAGCGATTTCATCGGGAACGGTGTCCAACTCAGCCTGGGTGTCCTCGTCCAGGGTGTAGCCAGCCTCTTCAGCGGCGTCGTACAACGCGTAGATCTGGACGGCGGAGGCGATGGCACTTTCCCGGATGTACTCGCTCCAGGTGGAGCCGTCATCGCTGAGGAAACATTCCTGAGAGGCCAGAGGCTTGGTGGTGTCTACCATGTAATCCCAGTAGCCATAGGAAGTGTAGGTGTTTTTAATATTTGTATAGGTATCCTGGTAGAAATAGTTGAATTGGGTCGGCGTCAGCTTGTGAGAGCCAATGGTCAGGGCAGTGGATTTAGTCTGAAGCACGCCGCTGTTGACAAAGATCAGCAGGGCAAAAGCAACGACCACCAGGATTCCGATGATAGTGCCAATGACGCTGCGCAGCTTTTTCTTTTTTGCATAGGACAGCTTTTTCTTTTGCTTCTTTTCCTTTTTAACGGTATCGCTGTTCGCTTCTGCTTCACGCAGTTCGCGGCGTAAACGCTTTTCTCTCGATGCGCTCATGATGGGTTCAGTCCTCTCGTGTGCATTTTAAACAGGCTATATTATATAGCATAACCCGGGGAGTTGCAAGTGAAAATCACATGAAACCTCCCGGGAAATTACGAAAAAAGGGATAAGAAGAAAAATCCCCCGCTTTAGCCGTGTGGACCCAATTATAACCTGCACGAATGGGCAGGTGGGTTGCCTCCTCGCTGCTCAAACTGCTTCCAACGTCTGCGGACAAGTCCAGCAGGAGGCCTGCAAATAACAGCGAGAGTCCGGCATCCCGTAGTTATAATGTGGGTTTAACAGGGTCCTTCACGCACCAAGCAGGGGATCTTGTTATTCTTCGTCATTGTCGTCGATAATATCCGGATCGTCATCCTCAGAAAACATCTGATCCTCAAAGATCTGATAGATGGCTTCCAGCTCGTCCTCGCTGTCCACGGTGGACAGAAGCTCTTCACCCGTTTCTTCGTCCTCTATGACCTTGAGAATGATGACTTCCAGATTGGATTCGTCATCCGGGTTCTGGGATTCCGTCAGGGCAAGATAATGCACGCCGTTCATATCAGCCTCATCCAGGACCAGAAGATCAAAGTCATTGCCATCCTCATCGCTGATGGATATGATGTTGTCTCCAAAATCACTCATAATGAGAATCTCCTTCCAGAATCAGCGTAGTGAGATGATTGATTCTGAGCATATAGTAATGCCCCAGGTAAGGAAAATCAAGTCCTAATTTTATGAAAGAGAAAAATTTTTACAAATGCGCAGGCCGCAAAGACTAAAATGGGGTTCTGTAGACAGGATTTCCACGTCGTAAAAAAATATTATAAAAACTTTTTCAAAATTCTCCGTAAAATCCCGGCAAAAAAACGGTCAGAACGGGGTGTCGCATTGACAGACTGTGATATAATATATTGTAATCTGAAATTCTGCGCCCTTATGACGATATATCTCCGGAGGTGCTCCTGAACCATGGAAAAAGAAAGACGACAGGGAAGTGGCTTTGCACGCCGATTCTTCGGCCATTTTGGCAAAGCGGTGGGAACCATTCTGCTGGTATTTGTGATCAGCGTGGTGGTTTTTGCGTGCATTTTTACCGCGTACCTCAGAAACTATTTGATGCCGCAGGTATCCTTCTCACTGGACAGCTTTAAGCTGAACCAGACCTCCGTGATTTATTATGAAAATAAGGAAACCGGAGAATATGAAACGCTGCAGAACCTCTATGGCAACGAGAATCGGATCTGGGCTTCTTATGATGAAATTCCAAAGGATTTGGTTTTTGCCACGATTGCCATTGAGGACAAGCGATTCAATGAACACAATGGTGTGGACTGGTTCCGCACCATGCGGGCTGGACTGAACCTGTTCATGGGTTCCCACAGTACCTTTGGTGCATCCACACTGACCCAGCAGCTGGTGAAAAACCTGACCAATGACGATGAGATCACCGTTCGGCGTAAGCTGGTGGAGATTTTCCGGGCGCTGGAGATGGAAAAACAATACAATAAGGAAGAGATCCTTGAGTGGTATCTGAACACCATTTATTTGGGCGAACAGGCCTACGGTGTTCGGACGGCTTCCTATACCTATTTTGCTAAGGACGTTTCTGAGCTGGATTTGGCACAGTGTGCCAGCCTGATTGCCATCACCAACAATCCTTCCCTTTACGATCCCTATATCAGTGATGCCTGCAAGGAACGTAACAAGGAGCGGCAGGAGATCATTTTGGGAGAGATGCTGGATCAGGGGTATATCACCGAAGCGGAATACCAGTCCGCGATCGCGGAAGAATTGGTGTTTGAATATGCGTCCAGCGATGCGGAATATGAGGACGATTCTTCCTACTATTCCTACTTTGTAGACCAGGTGGTCCGGGACGTGGTCAACGATCTGGCGGAGGCCACAGGATACGAGACGGAGGTTATCAATCAGATGATCCTGGGCGGTGGATACCAGATTTATTCCACCATTGACGTAGATATCCAGTCCGCTGCGGAGGAGGTCTATGAAAATCTGGAGAATATTCCGGAGACAGATAGTACCTATCAGCAGATGCAATCTGCCATTGTGGTAATTGATAACGATACCGGTGATATTTCTGCCATTGTGGGCGGTGTCGGGGAGAAGCCGGGCAGCCTGACCTTGAGCCGGGCAACTCAGAGCCTGCTGTCTCCCGGTTCTACCATCAAGCCCATCGCCGTATATGGTCCGGCTCTAAATCTGGGACTCATCACCCCTGCCACGGTCTATGACGATACGCCATTTAGCTTTGGCTCTACACCTTGGCCGAAGAACGAGGACGATACCTATCACGGCCTGACTACCATCCTTGATGCCATGAAGCGTTCCACCAACACTGTAGCGGTGAAGGTGCTGGATGATCTGACCCTGGATTATGCGTACGATTACGCCGTCAATGAGATGGGGCTGGATACTCTGGTAGAAGATTATGAGCTCAATGGGGTGGAATATACCGATAAAAGCTACTGGTCCTTGGCATTGGGCGGCATGGTCCGCGGCGTGACGGTCCGGGATCTGACCGCGGCTTATGCGGCGGTGGAAAACAGCGGCACTTATCGGGAGGCCCGGACCTATACCAAGGTTCTCGACAGCGAAGGAAATCTGGTCTTGGATAACACCCAGGATAGCAGAACGGTGCTGGACGAAAAGGCCGCGTACTATCTCACCTATATGATGGAAGAGGTGGTCAAGGACGGCAGCGGCACTGAAGCCCAGATTGAAGGCATGAGCGTGGCCGGAAAGACCGGTACCACCAGCGATGATAAGGACCGGTGGTTTGCAGGCTATACGCCGAACCATACGGCAGTGGTCTGGTGCGGCTTTGATGATCCCCAGGAGATTGTGCTGCTGGACGAGAATATGGATAATCCGGCGGCAGTGCTGTGGCAGAAGGTCATGGCCAAGGTCAGCGAAGGGGAGACGGATCCAGGTTTCCAGAAACCCACCGATGTGATTGAGGTGGAGGTGTGCCAGGACAGTGGCCTGTTGCCCACAGGCTGGTGTGAAAGCGATGTCCGTGGAGACCGCACTATCACAGTGCAGCTGGCCACAGAGGACGTACCTACAGAGTACTGCAATATGCATGTAGAGGAGACCTTGTGCTATACCAACGGCACCTATCATATCGCCAGCGATGACTGCGAGGACGAGGGAGATGTGGATGAATACGGAATGCTGAACTATGCCAGACAGTTCCCAATTGCGGGCATTGTGGTAGCAGATCAGCAGTACTGTATCGGCTATCTGGCCAAGGAACCCGGTTACAGTGAGGCACGCTGCAACACCTTGGATCCTGTGAATGAAACCTGTCCATACCACGGCTCGGAAACGGCCTCAGATCGGAATACCGATGATGAAACTCGACTGAGCGATACGGAGGAAGATACGTCGCCAGAGGACGAAGAAGATACAGAGATCCCTGAGGAAGATGGTACTGGAGGTACCGGAGAGGCCACAGCCCGGACTGAGGATGAGAGCCTGATATCCAGACTGATCTCCGGAATCAGAACGTGGCTGCAGTGACGGAGGGAGACCTATGTGGATCGCAGATGGATGGAAGGACTATGAGGTTTTGGACTGTTCAGATGGGGAGAAGCTGGAGCGCTGGGGAAAATACACCCTGGTGCGCCCAGATCCCCAAGTGATCTGGAACACGCCAAGAGACAAACAGCTTTGGCAAAGCTACGACGCCCGCTATGCCCGGTCCAGTACCGGGGGCGGCGCCTGGAACACGAAAAAGCTGCCGGAGAAGTGGAAGATACATTATAAAGAGCTGACATTTCAGGTCAAGCCCATGAACTTTAAGCACACCGGAATTTTTCCGGAGCAGGCAACAAACTGGGACTGGGCCATGGACAAGATCCGTAAAGCCGGACGTCCCATTAGTGTGCTAAATCTGTTTGCGTATACCGGTGGGGCCACCCTGGCCTG
>CASEPH010000338.1 GCA_949289625.1 uncultured Clostridia bacterium
CTTTTCCCTGATTCCGCAGAACGACGCGTCCCTACTGCTGATCAACTCAGGCATGGCCCCCATGAAGCCCTATTTCACCGGGGAAAAGGAGCCGCCTCGGCACCGGATCACCACCTGTCAGAAGTGCATCCGCACCGGTGACATTGAGAACATCGGCAAGACCGCCCGCCACGGCACCTACTTTGAGATGCTGGGCAACTTCTCCTTCGGCGACTATTTCAAGCATGAGGCCATCGCCTGGAGCTGGGAGTTCCTGACTTCTCCCCAGTGGGTGGGCATCGATCCGGACCGGCTCTATCCCTCCATCTATCAGGATGACGATGAGGCCTTCGAGATCTGGAACAAGGAGATCGGTATTCCTGCGGAGCGGATCTTCCGGTTTGGCAAGGAGGACAACTTCTGGGAGCATGGCTCTGGTCCCTGCGGTCCCTGCTCTGAAATCTACTATGATCGGGGCGAACAGTATGGCTGCGGAAAGCCGGACTGCACCGTGGGCTGTGACTGCGACCGATATATCGAGGTCTGGAACAACGTATTTTCCCAGTTCAACAACGACGGCAACGGCAACTATACCGAGCTGATCCAGAAAAATATTGATACCGGTATGGGCCTGGAGCGTTTGGCGGTGGTATGTCAGGATGTGGACAGCCTCTTTGACGTGGACACGGTGATGAACATCACCAACCGGGTCACGGAGCTCACCGGCGCTTCCTATGGCCAGAACTACAAGATGGACGTATCCCTCCGGATCATCACCGACCATATCCGCGCCTCTGTTATGATGATCTGCGACGGCGTGCTGCCCTCCAACGAAGGCCGGGGCTATGTGCTCCGCCGGCTGCTGCGGCGGGCTGCCCGTCATGGCAAGCTGCTGGGTGTTCAGGGTGGCTTCCTCTATAAGGTGGTGCCCACCATGGTCCATGAGAACCAGGGGGCCTATCCGGATCTGGTGGAACGGGAGGCCTATATCACCAAGGTCATCCGGGTGGAAGAGGAGAACTTTGACAAGACCATTGACGCCGGTCTGCGGATCTATAACTCCATGATCGCCGAGCACAAGGCCCGGGGAGAGAATGTGTTCTCCGGTGCGGACGCCTTTAAGCTCTACGACACCTATGGCTTCCCCATTGACCTGACCATAGAAATGGCCCAGGACGAAGGCATGGAAGTGGATGAAGAGGGCTTCCGGACCCTGATGGAGGAACAGCGGGTTCGTGCTCGGAAGGCCCGGGAGGCTTTGGGCGATCTGGCCTGGGCTGGTATTGACCTGGGGCTGGATGGAACGCCAACCCAATTTACCGGCTACGAGAGCCTGACCGGTACAGGAAAGATCCTGGCCATCGTCACGGACGGAGAGCTCTGCTCCTCCATTCGGGAAGGGGAAGAGGGCATTCTGGTGCTGGATCAGACGCCCTTCTATGCGGAGATGGGCGGCCAGTCCCCGGATCACGGTACCATCACCCTGGACGATGCCGTGTTTGAGGTCACCAATGTCCAGAAGGACAAGGCGGAAAAATACCTCCACTATGGCCGTCTGACCTCCGGCAAGCTGGAGGTGGAGGATGTGGTCTCTACGGCAGTGGATGGCGAATATCGCAAGGCCATTGCCCGGGCCCATTCCGCCACACATCTGCTCCAGGCTGCCCTGCAGAAGGTGCTGGGCGATCACGTCCACCAGGCTGGCTCCCTCAACAGCCCCGATCATATTCGTTTCGACTTCACCCACTTCTCCGCCATCACCGAGGAGGAGCTGAAGCAGATCACCGAGTTTGTCAACGACGCGATCCTGGAGGGCTATCCGGTGAACACCAAGATAATGCCGCTGGAAGAAGCCCGGCAGGAGGGCGCTATGGCCCTGTTTGGTGAGAAGTATGGCGATGAGGTCCGGGTGGTTTCCATGGGCGACGTGTCCAAGGAGCTGTGCGGCGGCACCCATCTCACCAATACTGCCCAGATCGGTTCCTTCTGCATCATCAGCGAAGGCTCCGTGGCCTCCGGTGTACGCCGGATCGAGGCTCTGGTGGGCAAGAAAAATCTGATGCTGGCGGCAGAGAACACCAAGCTGATCCGCAGTGCTGCCAGTGCGATGAAGACTACGCCCGCAGACCTTTTGACGCGGCTGGAGCAGACAGTCAAGGAGGGCAAGGAACTGCGTCAGCAGCTGGATCAGCTCCAGAGCAAGCTGCTCTCCAGCGACGCTGAACGGTTCCTCTACGCTGCCAAAAAGGTGGAGGGCCTCAATGTCATCACCACCACCCTCAGCTCCATGAGCGCCGGTTCTCTCCGGAAAATCGGTGATATGCTCCGGGATAAGGACGATACTGTGGTAGCAGTCTTGTCCTCGGTCAGCGACGACAAGATTACCTTCCATGCGGTCTGCGGTAAGAAGGCCGTGGCTGCGGGGATCAAGGCGGGAGATCTGATCCGTACCGTGACAGCCATTACAGGCGGCTCCGGCGGTGGTAAACCCGACAGCGCTATGGGCGGCGGCAAGAACCCCATTATGCTGGATAACGCTCTGGCCATTGTGGATAATTTTGTGGCAGAGCACATCAAAAAGTGAGGAGTGTTCCAGATGAACGACTGCATTTTCTGTAAGATCATGAACGGCGAGATTCCCACCAGCAAGGTCTATGAGGACGAGCTCTGCTTTGCGTTTCGGGACATTGAGCCCCTGGCGCCCATGCATTTTCTGGTGATCCCCAAAAAGCATGTGGCCTGTGCGGCGGAGATCGACCAGGAGATGGCCCCCACGGTGGGACACATCTTCGCGGTGATTGCCAAGCTGGCGAAGGAGATGGGCTTTAACGAGGGCTATCGCGTGGTTACCAACTGCGGCGCAGATGCCGGTCAGACGGTCCAGCACCTGCATTTCCATGTGCTGGCGGGCAAGCAGCTGGGCAGCTTCAATTAAAAATCAGGGGGGACGCCGAGGCGTTCCCCCTCAGCTTTTTCTCGACTTTTATTCCGATGGATGGTAAAATAGCCAAAAAAGGAGGGAGGCTGGAAGGGTGCGGATTCTGCTTTTCTTTACCTGCGGTTTTGCGGCGGCGGTATTGCTGGGCATATTCGCTATGCCGCTGCTGCCGGCATTGGTCCTTTCCGGCATCCTGCTCCTGGGAACGGTGGTGCTGGGACTCCGACACAGCAGGATCGCCGTACCTCTTTTGGGCGCAGCGTTGGGGCTGCTCTGGACGGTGGGCTATGGCGCCGTTATCATAAGACCGGCCCAGAAGCTGGTGGGTCAGGTTGCGCAGATCCAGGGTGTGGCGACGGATTACAGCACCGCCACAACTTACGGGATCCAGGTTCCCGCAAAAATCACCTGCCAGGGAGAGACGGTGCGGGCGGTGGTGTGGCTATATACCGATATGGCGCTGAAACCTGGGGATCAGTTCACCGTAATTGCCAGGCTGGAGGATCCCAATGAAGATGGAAACTACTATTACGATTCAGAAGGGGTTCACCTCTTGGCCTTCGGTCAAACGGAGCTGGCGTTGACGCCGGCGGACCATGTGCCCTGGCGGTATGCACCAAGATGGGTGGCCCGTCAATTGGAGCGTGCTTTGGAGGAATGCGTACCGGAGGACGCATTGGGGTATGCTCTGGCTCTGACCACCGGAAATCGGGAAAAGCTGTCCACCTTGGAGGAGGAGAACCTGAAGGTTTCGGGAATCTACCACATGCTGGCACTGTCCGGAATGCATATGACAGTGCTGGTGGGGACGGTGTCCCTGCTGTTTCGTCGGAAGAGAACCAGAGCCTTAGTGGGGATCCCGCTGAGTATCGCCTTTGCCGTGATCACAGGCGCCAGCGCCTCTATCGTGCGGGCGGCGGTGATGCAGAGTCTGGTGCTGCTGGCCCCATTGTGCCGCAAAGAAGAGGATGCGCCCACGTCCCTGAGCGCTGCCGCACTGCTCCTGATGCTGCAGAATCCCTATTGCATTCTTGGCTGGGGGATGCAGTTGAGCTTTGCGTCCATGGCAGGGCTGGTCCTGCTGTCAGATAAGATCTGCGTTTTTCTAAAAGAGCATCTGTTCCGGGAGCCCAAATGGAGACTGGTGAAGCTGGTTCGTTGCGGCATATGCGCCTCCCTGGCTGCCACTTGTGCTGCGGCAGCCTGTGCCACGCCGCTGATGATGGTGCATTTCGGGATGATCTCTTTGGTGGCACCGGTGACCAATCTGCTTGCGGTTTGGGTCATCAACTGCTGTTTCCGCGTTAGCCTTTTGACCGCATTGCTGGGCCTTTTGGTGCAGCCCTTGGGCGGTTTCCTGGGTTGGTGCCTGGCTTGGGGGATCCGATATGTGCAGTTCATCGCAGATGCTCTGGCCAAAGTACCCTTTGCTGCCCTGGATACAGAATCGATTTATGGATTTGGCTGGGTGCTGCTGGTATACTGTATGGCACTGCTGGTCTGGCGGTCACCCGGTCCAAGAAAACGACTGGTGGTTCCAGCCTGCTGCGTTTTGGTGGGCCTGGTGGGCTGCTTGATGTTCACAGTGCTCCAAAACAGCGGTATGATGATGACGGTGGTGGATGTGGGACAGGGACAATGCCTGATCTTTTCCGACGGAACCCAGAATGTGATGATAGACTGCGGCGGCAGCGATGGGGAACGCAGCGGCGATTTGGCGGCCGAGGAACTGATGAAGGTGGGCGCCGTTCGGGTAGATGTGCTGATCCTGACCCACTATGACAAGGATCACTGTGGCGGTGTGGTGGAGCTTCTTGGCCGGACGGAGGTTTCCGCCATCTTTCTGCCGGATATGAATCCGGAAAATGAACTGCGGCAACAGATTGAAGCGGCAGCGGAGGAAATGCATGTGACGCTCAATTATATCAATACCAAGACCAACGTGGCGCTAAAAAGCGGAGACATGACCTTGCTGCCGCTGCTGGATTCCCGTCTGGGAGACAATATCGGTCTGAGCATCGTCTGTGATATGAGAAAATTCCGGGCGCTTGTTACGGGAGACCTGGATGAGGAGCTGGAAGCGAAGCTGATGGAGAAGTATGACTTGCCCACGGTGGATATTCTGGTAGCGGGACATCACGGAGCAGCAAACAGCACCTCCCAGACCCTGCTGGAGACTGTGAAACCGAAAATCGTGGTAATATCTGTGGGAGAGAATTCCTACGGTCATCCCAGCGAAAAGACGCTGGAACGGGTAGAGGCCTGGGGTGCCTGCCTGTACCGCACCGATCAGTACGGAACAATGAAGTTCAAGGGGGCGTGAACCATGGCAAAGGGAAAAAAGACTGGGGCGGGAGAGACGTTGAGCCAATTGAAAGCCGATCTCAAGGCCGGCTCCTTCCGGCGAATGTATGTGCTTTTCGGAGAAGAGGGATACTTGCTGGAATACTACCGCCGGCAGCTGCGGAAAAAGCTGGTGGAGGGACCTGCGGAGGACTTTAACTACCACAAATTCCAGGAGGAAAACTGGAATTTGGAGGAGCTTTCCGAGGCGGTGGAGGCCGTCCCGATGATGAGCGAGCATACGCTGGTGGAGATCGTGGATCTGGATCCCTTTTCCCGGCCTGACAGCGAACGGCAGAAGCTGATGGGTATCCTCTCGGAGTTGCCGGATTACTGTACGGTGGTCTGGATATTCGACGTGGTGGCCTGGAAGCCGGACAAGCGGATGAAAAAGCTGTGGGAGGTGATGGAGCCGGCTTTGCAGGTGGAATTTACCCGGCAGCCGGAGTCCCAGCTGATCCCCTGGATCCGGAGGCATTTGGCTGCCGGACAAAAGACCATGAGCGACGAGCTGTGCCGGTATCTGATTATGCAGACGGGAGGCTCCATGACCATTTTGGCAGCGGAACTGGAAAAGCTTTTGTGCTATACGGATCAGCCGGAGATCGTCAAAAAGGACATTGACGATGTGGTGATCCCGGTGATGGAGGCGGCGATTTTTGACATTACCAAGGATGTAGGCGCGAAGAATTTTGACCGGGCCCTCCAAAAGCTGCGGGATCTGCTGCGGCAGGATACGGAGCCCATTGCCGTCAATGCGATCATTGGTCGGCAGCTGCGGCAGCTCTATGGGGCAAAGCTTCTGGCGGAACGGGGCAAGGGCCCCTATGATCTGGTGAAGCTCTATGGGATCTGGGATTCCGCGGCCCGGGAGATCTACGGCCAAGCCAAGGGCTTTTCCAAGGAGATGCTCCGGAAAGGAATGCTGCTGTCGGCCCAGACGGATTATGCCATGAAGACTTCGGGAGGAGATTCGGCTGCTCTGCTGGAGATGATGGTTCTGGAGCTGGCCCAGGCCTGTGGAGGGACCCGCTGATGGTGGAGGTGCGGGAGGCAATTTTGGTGGAAGGCCGCT
>CASEPH010000339.1 GCA_949289625.1 uncultured Clostridia bacterium
GGACCCGCAGTGCAGCCTCCGTGGATTCCGGGCCGGCATTGTAGGTGTCGTCAATAATGGTGTAATCCTTCCAGTGCAGCGTCTGCTGCCGCTGGCTGGTGTTGACATAGTTCTTCATGGCCTCTTGGATCTTATCCACCGGCACCTGGTAGTGCAGTGCCACTGATATAGCGGCCAACGCATTATGTACGTTGTGCAGTCCACCCACTGCCAATTCCACCGGGAAGTCCTGTCCCATTCCCTGAACCCGGAACGTGCTTTTGCCTTCCAGCAGGTTTACATCCACAGCACGAATATCACAAGCCGTATTTTCAATGCCAAAGTACCAGGTCTTGCACTGATTCTTATCCCGAAGATTCCACAAGAGGGGTTCGTCTCCGTTGAAAAAGCAGGTTCCGCCGGGATGCATTCCCTCCAAAATCTCCAGTTTCGCCTTCAGGATCCCCTCCCGGCTGCCCAGGTTCTCAATATGCATACTGCCAATATTGGTGATGACCACTGTGTCAGGTCTGCCAATGGAGGTCAGAAGCCGCATTTCCCCAAAATGGTTCATGCCCATTTCCAGCACCAGCATCTGGCAGTCCGGATCCACCTTGCCAATGGTCACCGGCAGGCCGATGTCGTTGTTGTAGTTCTTTACAGTACCGCAGGTTCTGTAGCTTTGTTCCAACAGCGCCATAATCATGGTCCTGGTGGTGGTTTTTCCCACGCTGCCCGTAATGGCCACGGTTTTGCAGGAGAGCGTCTCCTTGTATGCCGACGCCACATCCCGCAGGGCCTTTCTGGTGTCCTCCACCACCACCACAGGCAAATTCACGTCCACCGCACGGCTGATTACCGCCGCAGCAGCTCCCGATGCCTTGGCCGACGCCACAAACTCGTGGCCGTCATGCTCCCCGGTCAGCGCAAAGAACAGCTCTCCTGCCTCCAGTTCTCTGGAATCATGACACAGCCCGGTAATGGTCACGTTCTGAAATTCTGGTTCTACAGTGCCGCCGCACCACTGTGCAATCTGTCTGAGTGTTGTGGGTTTCATTTTTACCGTCCCTTCTGTTCCTGGAGAGCCTGGGCCACTTCCTCCCGCTCATCCAGATGGGTTTTTTCTGTTCCAAGTACCTGATAGGTTTCATGTCCCTTTCCACAAAGGACAATAATATCGTCCTGTTTGGCCAAGGCCATGGCCAGCCGAATGGCTTTTCGCCGATTCTCTTCCACGACGCAATTTGACGTATCCGGAATTCCCGCCAGGATCTGACGGATGATCTCGTTGGGGTCCTCCGTCCTGGGGTTATCAGAGGTGATGACCGCAATATCAGAGAGGCTGGCCCCAATCTGTCCCATAATGGGCCGCTTGGTGTTATCCCGGTCTCCGCCGCAGCCAAATACGGAGATCAATCTCCCCTTGCAGAACCCCCGGACGGAACGAAGCACGTTTTCCAGAGAATCCGGCGTATGGGCGTAGTCAATCAGAACAGTGTATGGCATTCCCGGTGTCGGAACTACTTCCACACGGCCCTTGACACCGTGAGCCGAGGCCAGGGCCTTCACCGCATCATCCAAGGAGATCCCCAGTGCCAACGCAGCTCCCAAAACGCAAAGGGCATTGTATACGGTAAAGCCTCCCGGGATTCCCAGCCGGGCCCGGCTGATTTCAGTTCCGTATCGTGCCAAGAATTCCACCCGATCGGCGTGGAGCTGTACCTGCTCCGCCATAAGGTCCGCCTGATGCATCTGTCCGTAGGTCAGCAGTTTGCAGGTGGCCTCCGCCATGATTTTTTCGCTGGCAGGGTCGTCCAAATTGAATACGCCCACATCGCACATCCGGAACAGCATGGCCTTGGCCTTTCGGTATTCCTCCATAGTTTTGTGGAAATCCAGATGATCCTGGGTAAGATTGGTGAACATTCCCACATCAAAATGGATCCCTGCCACCCGGTCCAACACCAGGGCATGGGAGGACACCTCCATCACCACATGGGTGCAGCCCGCCTGGGCCATCTCATAGAACAGCTTTTGCAGCTCATAGGACTCCGGCGTAGTACGCTCGGTCTCGATCACCTGATCTCCGATCATATTTTGGATCGTTCCCACCAGACCCACCTTGGCCCCCAGGGTTTGTTCCAGCACGGCCTTGAGCAGGTACGTGACGGTGGTTTTGCCGTTGGTTCCGGTGACGCCGATAAACTTCATCTTCTTCGCAGGATTTCCGAAAAAGTTCGCCGACGCCAGCGCTAGAGCCAGCCGGGTATTTTCCACCTGAATATAGGGGGCTTCCCCATCCGGGATCTGTTCGCAGAGCACCACTGCCGCCCCCTTTTCCAGGGCCATGGGAATAAACCGATGTCCATCCACAGCGAAGCCCGACACTGCCACAAACAGCTGTCCCGGTTCCACCTGTCGGGAGTCATAGGCAATCCCGGAAATCTCCAGATCCATGGGTACTGTCGCTGACAGCACCCGAATCCCATTTAAAATATCGCATAGTTTCATAGCGTTTCATCTCCTTAGTCTCTTGCACTGAGGTCCGAGAATTCCACCTCTACCACAGTGCCCGGAGCCACCGATTCCCCTGCCTCTGGCGTCTGGGAAGCGGCTACAATGGTGCTTTCGGAACCCGTCGCACCAATGATCTTCATGTATAGTCCCTGGTCGGTGAGGATCTGATTGGCTGTCTCGGCGTCCTTGCCCACCACATCCGGTACGATCACTTCCGTGTCCGGCTGTTCCTCACCAAAGTACAGGATCATTTCACTGCCTCCTGGTATGGTAGCCCCTGCTGCCGGCACCTGATCGGTCACCACTTCCTCATCCCCTTGGGATCGGAAGGTCAGATTTTTCTCCGCCAAGGCTTCCTTGGCCTCCTGAGCCGTCATCCCGGTGAGATCCGGTACCGACACATCCGCCAATGCGGCCTCTTCCTCCGTATAATCCGGCTCAATCCCCAGGTAAGGCAAAATATCCGCCAGTACATCCCGGACTGAGGGAGCGCCCATCTGTCCACCGGAAATATAATATCCCGTCTCCGTAGACGGCGTATCCAAAGCCACAAGTACAATATACCGCGGATCATCCATGGGCGCAATGCCCACAAAGGAGACAATTTTATCCTCTACAGGATTACCCTCTTCATCGAACACGTCGATCTTCTCCGAGGTGCCGGTCTTTCCGCCGATCCGGTAGCCTGCGATCTGGGCATTTTTAGCCGTTCCCTGGGATACCACGGATTCCAGCAGCTCGCACATGATACTGGAGGTCTCTTCGCTGATGACCTGCCGGATCACCGTTCTGGTGGTTTCCTCCACCACGTTTCCGTCCTCGTCCAGCACCTCTTTCACCACATGGGGTTCCAGCAAATACCCGCCGTTGACCACCGCGGCAATGGCACGCACCAGCTGCAGCGGCGTAACTTTAAACGTCTGGCCAAAGGCCGCTGAAGTTAGGGATGCATAGCTGTCCGGGTTGGCCAGGGTGGCCTCATCAAAGAAGATACCGCTGGCCTCGCCTCCCAGTTCAATGCCAGTCTTTTCCATCAGTCCAAACTTTTGGACATATTCATAGAGCTTTTCGCCCCCCAGCTTGATCCCAATATTGGCAAAGGCCACGTTGCAGGAGTTCTGGAGAGCCTCTGCAGTACTCTGCTGCCCATGGCCGGCAGATTTCCAGCAGTGCAGCGCCTTGGTTCTTCCCTTGATTGTGGTGCTGCCACTGCAATAAAAGCTGTCGGAAAGGCTTACCGCCCCCTCTTCCAGCGCTGCAGCCAAGGTAATGCTTTTAAAGGTGGATCCCGGCTCATAGCCGTCGGAGATCACCCGGTTTCTCCACTGAGCCAGTCGCGCATTGGCAACGGCGGTATTGTACGCCGAGAGCAGCTCCTCTTGTTCCTCTCCTTCCGCCTCCATGGCCTCCTCATATTGCTGTTCCAATTCCATCTGGATATCCAGGTCGTAAATCTCGGCATAGTTGTTGGGATCATAGCTTCCCAGTGTCGCCATGGCCAGGATTTCTCCCGTATCCACATCCATCACCACACCGAAGGCTCCGTTTTGAACGTCATACTGGGTAATAGCCTCCTGCATATGCTTCTCCAGCATCTGCTGCACGGTCTGGTCAATGGTCAGCACCACATCATTTCCATTTTCTGCGTCATAGTAAGTCTCATAGTGGTAGAGCATCTCCGTACCGTAGTTGCCCTTGGCGGAAACGATCTTGCCGCTGTGTCCTGTCAACACGTCGTCATAGGCTGCTTCGATGCCGTCCAGTCCTGTGTTATCGCTACCCACAAAGCCCATGACCTGGGCCGCCAGAATCCCGGCAGGATAATAGCGTTTGGTATCCGGCTCCAGATAGACGCCGGTCACCTCATTTTCTGAAATATAATTCCGCACCAACGTGGCTTCGTCCTGTTCCACCTTTCGCTTCACAATCTGATAGCGATAGCTGGTATCCTCCATCAACTCCAGAATCTTGGACTTGTCCACATCCAGAAGTTCACTGAGATTTTGCGCAATAGCATCGGTATCCTGACCGGACAGCGCCAATTCATTGGGGTCGATGCAGACGTTTTCCACATCGGCGCTGACTGCCAGCACATTCATATTACGGTCATAGATGGTACCTCTGGCCGCCGTGATGCTGCTCTTTCTGGTCTGGTTGTCCACAGCCATCTGGCTGAGGGTCTCGTGCTCCACAATTTGCAGTTGCACCAACTTACAGATCAGCGGAATAAATACGACAAATCCAAAAATCACCATCAGGACAGAAATTCGCCGCAGAATGATCCGGTTGGCACCGCCCGGCAGACGCGGCTTAGGGACGCGTGGCTTCAATGGGACTCCGCTCCTTTCGGATGAATGTATCTTCCCTTTTCACTATATGCCTAAAAACGTCCCGTATGTTTGATCAGTCCGTCATTTGCCCCCGGATATGGAGGATTTCCACGTCATTGGGATCCACTTTCTCCAATCCCAGTGCTTTTGCACGTTGATACAGATCCGGCAGTACGGCAGAAGTCTGCCGCAGTTCTTCCAGGGTTTGAGATTGCTCCTCCAGTTTTTCCTCCAACGCCTGACAGGTTTGCCGAAGCTCATACAGCTTTACTTTTCCACCCAGCAGCGTTAGCGTCATGGCGAAGATCACAAGCCCCATCAGAATGGTTCTGCACGCCACACGTCTTTTATGTTCCACCTCCCGAACGGGAGTACGCAGCAATCAAGACACCTCCTGCGACAACTTTTCGCACACACGCAGCTTGGCGCTGCGTGCTCTTGGATTTTCCTCCAGTTCCTCCGGTGTAGAGGTAATGGGCTTTTTGTTGACTATCCGCACCTGCGGTTTTTTCCCACAGATACAGACGGGAAATTCCGGTGGACAGGTGCAGCCTTTGGCCGCAGCGTTCATAGCCGTTTTCACGATCCGATCCTCCAGAGAGTGGAATGTGATCACTGCCAAACGTCCTCCGGGATTCAATCTGGGAATCGCTCGTTCCATCATGGTCTGGACCGCCCCCAGTTCATCGTTGACCGCAATGCGGATTGCCTGAAAGGTGCGCTTTGCCGGATGCTGTTTCTCCCGAAGGGCCTGAGCTGGCAACGCTGCCCGAATGATCTCCACCAATTCCAGGGTGGTTTCAATGGGTCTTTCCTGCCGCTTCCGGTCTATGGCTGACGCAATGCGAGGGGCATATCGCTCTTCTCCATAGTCGAAGAGAATCCGCTGAAGTTCCTCCCGGGGCCACTGATTCACCACCTCGAAGGCGGTCAGACGATCCTCCCGGTTCATTCGCATATCCAGCGGCGCATCCGCCATATAGGAAAATCCCCGATCCGCTTCATCCAGCTGCGGGGAGGAAACCCCCAAATCAAACAGCATTCCATCCACACCGGGAATCCCCAGCTGATCCAGGATCTCATCTATGGCACTGAAATTGCTGTGCACCAGGGTCACACGGTCTCCATAGGCTTCCAACCGTTTTTGGGCCGCTTCCAGCGCAGTGGTATCCCGATCCACCCCAATCAGCCGTCCGGTGGTTAGACGCTGCACGATCTCCAGGGAATGGCCGGCTCCACCCAAGGTGCCGTCTAAATAAATGCCGTCAGGCCGGATCGACAAGGAATCAATACATTCCTTCAGCAGTACAGATTTATGGACAAACGCCATCTTGCAGCCTCCTAAAGTTCCAGGGACGCAAATACCGCATCCATGTGCTGTTCCTGCAAAAACGCCCGCTCCATCTCGTCATAGGTGGCGGCGTTCCAAATCTCTGCTTTATCTCCAAATCCAAGAATCACCACTTCCTGCTCCAGGTTGCCATAGGTCCGCAGTTCCGTGGGCAGCAGAATTCTCCCCTGTTTATCCGGCGTGCAGCGTACCGCGTTGGCAAAGAAAAAGCGAAGATTCTGTGTCTGCGTCAACGGCAAGTTTTGCTTCTTTTCTTCAATGGCACGCCAGGCCTCCTCCGGCAGGACCATCAGCGATCTTTGCAGGCCGATGGTAACATAGAAGGTCTCACCCAGTTCCTCCCGCAGCTTCGCAGGCACGAAGAGTCTGCCTTTTCCGTCAATATTATGACGGTATTTTCCAGTCATGGGTGCACCTCCTTTTTCGTGGGCAAAAGCACCACTTTCCCCCACTTCCTAGTTAGTATACTTCAAAGGGCCTATAATTGCAAGGCTTTTTCGCACGAATCCAGGCGACTGCCAATTTAAGCGTAGAAAAACCGGCCCGCGAAATCGCGGACCGGTTATAGATCTGTTTCCGCTTCGGCAACGACCGAAGGCAGGTGGAATTAGCCCTTCAGAGAACCAACCATCATGCCCTTGGTGAAGTACTTCAGGATGAAGGGGTAGAAGCAGAATACGGGGAGAATTGCAACTACGATGGTGCAGTATTCGACCAGATCGGAGTACTTGGCCAACTCCGGATCATAGGTCAGGGACGAAGAGTCAGATTCCGTCAGGATTTCTTTCAGGATAACCTGGAGGGGATACAGAGCACGGGTCTGCAGATAGATCATAGCCTCGAAGTAGGAGTTCCACTTCATCAGGATGTACTGCAGGGCCAGCACTGCCACGGTAGCCTTAACCAGAGGAATAACGATCTTGAACAGGATGACAAAGTTGCCAGCGCCGTCCAGACGAGCGGATTCTTCCAGAGAGGTGGGCATACCCTGGATAGCGGTACGAATGATAACCAAGCTCATGACGTTAACAGCCATGGGGATGATCATAGCCCAACGGGTATCAAGCATATGGAGCCACTTGATAACCATGTAGGTGGGGATCATACCACCGTTGAAGAACATGGTGATGGTGATCATGATCATGACGTACTTCTTGAGGATCAGGCCCTTCCGGGACAGAACGAAGCCGCCCATGGTGCAGAGGATGGTAGAGAACGCACCGCCCACAGCACAGTAGAAAATGGTGTTGGCATAGCCCATGAGCAGGGAGTTGTTACCAAAGACCATCTTATAGCCGTACCAGGTAATGGGGTGATCTGCATCAAACAGAGGATAAAGAATAATGCCGGAGTGCTGCGCCATCAGCGTAGGATCGGACACAGAAGCCCAGATACAGTGCAGCACAGGAAGCAGACAGATGATACCAAACAGGCCAAGGATTATGTAGTTGAACACCTCAAATACGCGCCTGCTGGGAGTTTTAATTACGAAATTCAAATTCATACTTCAACTTCCTCCCATCAGAACAAGCTCGTCTCGGAATACTTTCTGGACACGCCGTTGGCGATGAACAGAAGGATTACGTTGACGACAGAGTTGAACAGACCGACAGCCGTGGAGTAACCATAGTCCGCTTCCAAAAGACCCTTTCTGTAAACGAAAGTACCGATAACGTCGGAAGTCTCGTAAATCAGGGGGTTGTACAGAAGCAAGATTTTTTCCTGGTTGGCGTTCATCAGACCACCGATTCTCATAATGAGCATGATGACCACAGTGGGCATAATGCCAGGGATGGTCACATGGATGGTCTGCTTCCACCGGTTGGCACCGTCGATGACAGCAGCCTCGTAGAGCTCCTGATCAATACCCGTAAGAGCAGCCAGGAACAGAATGGAACCGAAGCCGACCTGTTGCCATAGATCTGTTAAGACCATGATCGTTCGGAAGTATTCCGGGACAGACAAAAGGTTTTTCGTTTCCTTTAGGAAGCCGACATCAACCAGCATTCCGGTGATAACACCATCGGACGCAACGAAGTCGATGATGATACCGGAAATAACGACGGTGGAGATGAAGTTGGGCATGTAGCTGACAACCTGAATGACTTTTTTGTAGTATTCATTGTCCAGCTCATTCAGCAACAGCGCAAAAATTACCGGTGCAGGAAATCCGAAAATAATGCTGTAGAGGCTGAGAATCAGGGTGTTCTTCAAAACACGGACAAAGAACACAGAGCTGAAGAAGGTCACGAAATGCTTCAGACCTACCCATTCGCTCATGTACACACCGTTCTTAGGCGTAAAGCGTTCAAAGCCGAGAACGATGCCTGCCATAGGCAGATAGTTGAAGATGATTAGATACACGACTATCGGAATGATCAAGAGATACAATCCCTTGTTCATGCGCCAGTCGCGCTTCAAATCAAGCAATCGCATGCCAATTCTCCTTTACTTAATTGGTTTGCATTTCTGCATTTTTCACGTTCCCCATTCGCCGCGGAGCGCGGCGTCGCACGAAGTCAAAAATGCCACGAAACGGTTCGCTGCTGGCACCGTGCTAAAGGGTTTTGGGCCCAGGCCCATGTGCATTAGCGAACAGAGCTCGCCGCGATCCCAAGGGCCCCCAGCCTGCACATTTGGAGCTGGGATTTCGACGATTCTATCCTGCGCGGCATTCTCTCCTTTCTGTGTGAAATCACGCGGTGTCCTCCAGGAAAGACCAGTGATTGGATGGCACGGTCTTTTGCCTTACCCTTTGGGCACTTTTTGAAGGCTTTCGCCTATCAAAGATGATTATAGCATAATTTAAGCGTTTTACAAGTCATTTTTCATAAAAAACGTCAAATTTTTTGTCTATTTCCCCGTGGGGCAAGGCATTATCCACAAATGCGCAGTCAGAAACCTGCAATTTTAGCGCCGTTTTTTGTGCAATCTCACCTGTGGTCGCAGGACTTTTATATGGTACGTTTAAGATTATTATTCTCCAATTCAGAAACTTTTCGCACAATTTATTCATTTTTCGTCATTGTGCACACACGTCCCCCTTTGTGTATTTTATGCCTCTTTTGCCGTCGGTAGAACGAAAAAGAGTCGGTCTCCCCTTTTCAGGAAACCGACTCTTTTTCAGACCTTCGCTTTTAGGCCGTCTGCTTCTGTAACAATCCGAACGCGACCCGTCCACGCTCCCTCCGCCAGGAGACGTGCCAACGGATCTGCCAGCTCCCGATCGATGGTACGCAGCAGGCTCCGAACCCCATACCCGTCCTTTTTCCAACGGCCACAGAGGTATTCCGCCACCTGCTCATCTAGCTGCAGGCTTCTGCCTTCCCGTTCCACTTGACGGCAGAAATCCTGAAGCAGCTTTTCCGCAATGGCCTTTTGCGCCTGCGGGGAAGGCCGTTCAAAGGGCACAATCGCGTCCAGACGTCCCAGAAACTCTCCGGAAAATCCAGTTTCCAGTTCCCGTCGGAGGCTGCCCTCCCGATCCGGCGCTGTTCCCGCAAAGCCTAACGAGGCGCCTTCCCGAGATATGGCATCCGCACCCAAATTGCAGGTCATGACCACCACCGTATTCCGAAAGTCCACACTGATTCCCTCAGCGTCTGTAAGCTTCCCCTCGTCCATGATCTGGAGCAGCAGCGCGCGGACATCGGCATGGGCTTTTTCCACCTCGTCAAACAACACCAAGGAATAGGGTTTCTGTCGAATCTTTTCCGTCAGCAAACCGCCTTCCCCATAGCCTGCATAGCCTGGAGGGGCACCAATGAGGCTGGCAGTACCGGTCTTTTCACTCAGTTCCGTCATGTCCAGTCGGATCAGAGCATCCTTCTGTCCGTACAGTTCCTCCGCCAGAGCCCGGCACAGCTCTGTTTTTCCCACGCCGGTAGGCCCTGTAAACAGGAAGCAGCCCCGGGGCCGATGATCGCTGTCAAAGCCGAGACGGCTCCGAAGCAAGGCCTTCGTCACGGTTTCAATCGCAGCTTTTTGCCCAATCACCCGTTGCTCCAGCCGCTGGGCCAAATGCAGAAGCCGATCATCCATTTTCCCCTGTACCGCAGAAAGAGGGACGCCGGTACGTCGGCTCACTACCATGGCCATATGCCTTGGCTCCACCAGATACCCCCCACGGCTTCTCCCCTTTTCATGGAGTTCCTGATTGAGCCGGCTTAGCTCATCCCGCAGTCCTGCCGCTCGCTCATATTGTCGTTTCTCCACAGCCCCAGAGAGTTTCTCCTCCAAATGCTGTCTCGTTCTGAGGTTTCGCCCCGTAATACTTTTTTCGGCCTGAAGCCGCACCAGCGATGCCGCCTCATCCAACAGATCCACCGCCCGATCCGGCCAGCAGCGGTCGGGAAAATAGCGACCGGACAGAGAAACCGCAGCCTCAATGGCCTCCGGCGTATAGGTGATCCCATGGAACTGCTCGAACTCCCGCTGGATCCCCTTTAAAATTCCCAGGGTTTCCTGGGCTGTAGGCTCCGGCACCTCCACTCGGGAAAACCGCCGGGAGAGCGCCGCGTCCCGTTCGATATACTTCCGATACTCCTTTTCCGTGGTGGCGCCAATCATCTGGATTTCTCCTCTGCCCAAGGCCGGCTTGAGAATGTTTGCCGCATCGATGGCCCCTTCCGCCGAACCTGCGCCCACAATCGTATGCATTTCATCCACAAACAAAATCACATTGCCCGCGTGGATGACCTCATCCAAAATATCCCGCAGCCGTTCCTCAAACTCTCCACGATACTTGGTTCCAGCCACCAGGGAGGACATGTATAATGCCACCACCCGCTTATCCCGCAGGGCATCCGGGACCCTGCCTCCGGCAATCTCCATGGCCAGCTTTTCCGCCAGAGCCGTCTTGCCCACCCCGGGCTTGCCCACCAGTGCCGGATTGTTTTTGGTTCGGCGGCACAGGATTCCCACAATGCTCTCCAGTTCCCTGTCCCGGCCAATCACCGCAGGACACCGCCCTGCCGCTGCCTTTTCCGTCAAATCAAGGCTAAATTTGTCCAGCAGTTTCGTCATATCTCCGCCTCCGCGTTTCGTTCTCCGGGCCAACTCCAACGCCCGGGTAAAAAGTTGGTTCTCGTCCACGCCCAAGGATTCCAGCAACATACCACCTGCGCTTCCCGGCACCCGCAAAATACCAAGCAGCAGGTGCAGGGGTTCCATTTGCGTTTGTCCCAGCTCCAAAGCCTCTCCCGCTGCCGCCAAAATTGCGATTCTCGCCTGGGCCGTCAATCCCTGCAGTGGAAAATACCCGGCCGTCCCGCTGCCGCTTTGTTGCTCCAGCGCCTGTAGCAGCAGGTCTTCGTCCACCCGATTCTCCTCTAGGGCCTGCATCACCCAGGGATCCTCGATCCGCACCACCCCCAGCAGCAGATGCTCGCTGCCCACATAGCTGTGCCCTAGCTGTGCCGCCGTCAGCTCCGCCCACTTAATCGCTGCCTCTCCGCGGGGCGAAAACCGTCGTTTTGCCATTTCGCTCACCATCCTTGCATACCTATGATTACCATTTTTCTCCTCTCTATTCAAATGTTACAAGGAAAAAGAAAATTTGCGGAAAAAGATTTGCATTTTAAAAAATCCATGGTACAATGGGAAAAACGGATCCCTTGGGGACCCATTTTGGAGGTGTACATTATGGCATACAAAATTGGTGAAGACTGCATTTCCTGCGGCCTGTGCGCCAGCAATTGCCCCGTTGAGGCCATTGCCCCCGGCGATGATCACTATGTGATCGATCCGGATACCTGCATCGAGTGCGGCACCTGCGCAGACAACTGTCCCGTGGAGGCCATTACGCAGGAGTAATGAAACCAGGACTGCGGACGCCGCTTACCGCGGCGTCCCTTTTCCTGCGCAGAATAGAAAGGAGCAGCCCATATGCCGCAAACGCTTTGGGATGGCGGTCCTCTGCTGGAGCAGGCTCCGGAGGTTTTTCCCATGGGCACAGACTCTATCCTTTTAGCGGATTTTGCCCGTCCGGGTCCTCGGGATCGGATTTTGGACTTGGGAACAGGAAGTGGCATTCTGCCGATTCTGCTGCTCTTTGAACGGCCGGGAATGACTGCAACAGCCCTGGAAAAAAGCAAAGCCGCCTGTGCCCTGGCCCAGAAGAATTTTATATGCAACCACCTTTCTGCGCAAATCACGCTGCTGGAAGGAGATCTGCGGGATTATCGCAGTCTGCTTCCCTGCGGCAGCTTTGATTTGACCATCTCCAATCCCCCCTATTTCCCATTGGAACGCGGCTTTTCCGCTGCCGGAGAACTGCGAAATGCCCGAAGCGAAGCAGGCTGCACCCTCTTTGAGCTATGCACCGCCGCTGCCTGGGCCACCCGCTGGGGAGGAAGTTTTTGTCTGGTATTCCGCCCGGAACGCCTTTGTGATCTGTTTGACACACTGCGAACCACCGGCTTTGAACCAAAACGCATTCGTCCGGTCCACCACGCTTTCGGTATGCCTGTAAACCTTTTGCTGCTGGAGGCCCGCCGAGGCGGAAAGCCTGGACTTACCTGGGAAAAAGACCTTTATCTCTACACCCCCGACGGACTGGAGTCCGAGGAAACCCGACGGATCTACCGTCGAAGCTGAAAGGAGCCTATTATGCCTGGAACCCTTGTCCTGGTTCCCACCCCCATTGGGAACCTGGGAGATATTTCTCCACGAGCCGCTGACGCGCTGGCTATGGCAGATTTCATCGCAGCGGAGGATACTCGGGTATCCATCAAGCTGCTCAACCATTTAGAGATTAAGAAACCTCTGGTCAGCTATCATGAACACAACAAGCAGGACAGCGGCCGGCAGATTTTGGATCGTCTTCTGTCCGGGCAAAGCTGCGCGCTGGTTACCGACGCGGGTACGCCGGCCATTTCAGATCCCGGTGAGGATTTGGTTCGGCTGTGTGCGCAAAACGGCGTACCCGTTTCCGCCATTCCCGGCCCCTGTGCCGCCATCACCGCTCTGGCTGTTTCTGGTCTGCCCACCGGCCGTTTTACCTTCGAAGGCTTTCTATCTGTCAATAAAAAAAGCAGAAGAGAGCATCTTAACTCTCTTCTGTCAGAACCCAGAACCATGATTTTCTACGAAGCACCCCACAAGGTGCGCGCCACGCTGCAGGATCTTTTGGATGCCTTTGGTCCCACCCGCCACATTACACTCTGCCGGGAGTTGACCAAACTCCACGAGGAGATACTTCGTATGACGCTCCAAGAAGCAGTGAGTTTTTATACAGAAAATGACCCCAGGGGCGAATATGTTTTGGTGGTGGAGGGAGCTGTCTCTACAGTGTCCGATACCCCCACACTGGAGGACTGCCTGGACCGCATACAGCAGCTTCGGGCATCCGGCGCCAGTCTCAAGGACGCCGCCAAACAGGTGAGCCGGGAAAGCGGCATTCCCAGGAACACGCTATACGAAGCCGCATTATCGCAGAACTAAAAAAAGACGCAAACCCCACGCTGGTTTGCGTCTTTTTTACCCATTAGAACTTCTTTACTTCCTCCAGGCACTTTCTGCAGATGTTCCGTCCCTTATAATTGATGACATCCTTGGCATCTCCGCAGAAAATGCAAGCAGGCTCATACTTTTTGAGAATAATTGTGGATCCCTCCACATAGATTTCCAGAGAATCACGCTCTGCAATTTCCAGCGTACGGCGGAGCTCGATCGGCAGTACGATCCGGCCAAGCTCATCTACTTTTCTGACGATTCCGGTAGATTTCATTGTTTTTTGTCTCCTTTTCCATAACCATAAGCCTAGCGCTCTAATGGTATTATAGGAATTAGTTAGAATTTTGTCAATGGATTTTGTATATATTTTTACAAAATTCTCACTATTTCTTTGGGATTTCCGCAAAAGCACCGCTAAATTTAGGAGGGATTTTTATGTTATCCTGGCTATGGACAGGTATGGTCCTGATATCCATTCTCTGCGGTATCCTCTTTGGTACTGCCGGAGCTGTATCCAGTGCCGCCATGGAGGGTGCCACCACTGCCATAGAGCTCTCACTGGCGTTGGCCGGACCCATGTGCCTCTGGTGCGGCGTGGGCGAACTGATGCGCCGTAGTGGTTTGCGTGAAAACCTGTCCAAACTGCTCTCCCCGCTACTGGGACATCTTTTCCCTACATTCCGACACAAACCAGACGGTTTCTCCGCCCTCTGTGCCAACGTAACAGCCAATCTTCTAGGCCTGGGAAACGCAGCCACCCCTATGGGTATTGAGGCCTGTCGTGCCATGAACGACGGTACAGGCATCGCCACCAATGAGCAGTGCCGTCTAGTGGCCATGAATACCGCATCCATCCAGCTTCTGCCCACCACTGTAGCAGCCCTTCGGGCAGGGTTGGGCGCTTCCTCGCCATTGGATATTTTACCTTGCGTCCTGCTGACAAGCTTGTGCTCTGTAACCGTTGGACTTTTAATGTGCCGACTTCTGGAGAAATTTGTCCATGGCAGCTGAGCTATTGATCCCCGGCATTTTGGCGCTCACTGCATGCATTTCCCTGCATCGCAAGGAAAACGTATATTCCGCCATGACCGACGGTGCCGCCGATGGATTGCGGCTTCTGCTTACCATCATCCCTTCCCTCATCGTACTCCTGTGCGCAGTCAATATGCTGCGAGCCAGCGGTGCGCTGGACATCCTCTCCCGCTGGCTTTCTCCTTTTTGCCATGCCATTGGCCTGCCTCCGGAAACGCTGCCTCTAATGCTGGTCCGTCCCTTCAGCGGCAGTGCTGCTCTGGCGGTGGGGGCAGATCTCATGCGGGAATACGGCGTGGATTCTCTCATCGGCCGAACCGCAGCGGTGATGCTGGGCTCTACAGAAACCACCTTCTACACCATCAGCGTCTATTTTGGCGCCTGCGGTATTTCCCGGTCCCGGCACACCATCGCCGCTGCTCTATGCGCAGATCTGACCGGATTCCTCGCCGCGGCCCTGTTCACCCGTCTCATGTAGTACATGACTGCACCACCTATTGCACCTCCTTTCCATAGCAAAACGGCGCGCTGCAAAACAAAGTTTGCAGCGCGTCTCAATTTAGTTAATCGGCTTCCGCACATCAATGGTAAAGGAATTAAGGCCCTGGATCTGATCCTCGATCTCAATCCCGTAACTGATTTCCAGTCTGCCACCCTCCGGCCCCAAATTGTTCTTCAGCCGTCGGGCCTGAATGCCAATGGTCAAGGCCCCAAAGCCCATGTCGTAGAGGGAAACATTCTTCTTTCCCGTCTCAAATACCATGCGGGATTGAACCGCACCGGTGCGGGTCAGCTCCACATGATCGTCCTTCACGGCAAAGGTGGTGGTGGTGCCTTCCATGCCAGTCATTTCCGACTCCTCATAACTGAGGTAAACCACGTCGCCCACCCGCTTCATGATGCCATCCGTGACAATCTGCACAGTCTGGGGTTCCTCCCCCAAAAACTTCTGCTTGCCTTCCACAGAAATTACAACAGACTCTTCCATAGATTCAGTACCTTTCAATATCAACTTGTTCCACCAGGTCATCCACGCTCCGCTGCAAAAACAGGGAAGCCATTTCAGAGAATCCCTCTGTGGAATCGCTGACATAGTATTTGCAAGTGCCCTGCTCTGTAGCTCCGGACAACATATCCGCCCTCCGCAGTGTTTCCGCCAGCTGGCAGGCTGCTTCCTGGCCGGAGTTGATCAGCGTCACCTCGGGGCCCATACAGGCAGAGATCACATCCCAAAGCAGGGGATAGTGGGTACAGCCCAGCACCAACGTATCACAGCCCCATTCCTTCAGGGGCCGAAGATACTCTTCCACGATCAGTTCCACCGGCAAATCCCCGGGCATAAACCGGTTGTTCTCCACCAGAGGTACCAGCAAGGGACAGGCCACGCTTTTGATCTGCGCCCTGGGATTGACCTCCCGAATAATGGCATCGTAGGCCCGGGCCTTCACCGTAGCCGCAGTGCCGATGACACCAATGCGATTGTTCCGGGTAATTGCCGCCGCCTTTTTGGCCGTGGGCCGCAGGGCTCCGCATATGGGCAGATCATATTCCCGCTGCACTCTGGAGCCCACCACTGTATCCGCTGTATTGCAAGCAATCACAATGGCTTTGATGTCAAATTGCAGCAGGAAATTGATGTCCTGGCGGGTGTATTTCAAAATGGTATCATGGGAACGGCTGCCATAGGGCACCCGGCCAGTATCACCGAAATAAATAATGTCCTCCCCCGGAAGCTGCTCCATCAGCTGTCGTACGGCGGTCAGGCCACCCAGGCCGGAATCAAACACCCCAATGGGTCGCTTATCCATAGACTTCCTCCCCGGCCAGCCGAATCAGCTCATCGAGCAGCTTTTCATAGGGCATTCCGCTGGCCTCAAACAGTTTTGGATACATGGAAATGGACGTAAATCCCGGCAGGGTATTGATCTCATTAAACACCACCTGCTCCCCTTCATAGGTCAGGAAAAAGTCCACTCGGCTCAGGCCTCGGCATCCCATAGCCTGATACACGGTAATGGCCGCCTGGCGGATCTGCTCTGCCGCCCGCTCCGAAATATTCGCAGGGATCACGGTTTTCGACTCCTGGGAATGATACTTGGCCTCGTAGTCATAAAACTCCGCGCCAGCCAGAATTTCTCCCACAACAGAAGCCACCGGATCCTGGTTTCCCAGCACCGCCACCTCCAGCTCATGGCCGTCGATAAACTCCTCCAC
This sequence comes from uncultured Clostridia bacterium, assembly GCA_949289625.1. The sequence continues at coordinate 16,879 of CASEPH010000339.1, forward strand.
CAGCACCTTACTGTCGTATCTGGCCGCCAGCCGCAGTGCTTCCTTCAGCTCCTCGGTACTGCGGACCTTGCTGACGCCCACAGAGGAACCTGTACCGGAGGGCTTTACGAACAGGGGATATTCTCCGCCCCGCTCAATATCAGTCACCAGCCGGTTCAAATCCTTTTCAATGCTCTCCCGGCGTGCCAGATACCAGTTGGCCTGACGAACTCCGGTTTCTCCCACCAGCAGCTTGGTGAGGGTCTTATCCATACTGGAGGCGGAAGCCGCCACACCAGCTCCCACGCAGGGAAGCCCTGCCACCTGCATCAAGCCCTGGATGGAACCGTCCTCCCCGTTTTCTCCGTGGAGCACCGGGAACACGCAATCGATGGGAACTGTCTCCAGCCCCGTCTCCCGCCACAGCAGCAAGCCCTGTCCCCGGGCCGGAGAAATGGCCGCAGGGCAGTTGCCAGGATAGGTTTGCCAGGTATTGGCTGGAAGCATGGACCAGTCCTTACCGGCAAAGTAGATCCATTTTCCCTCCTTGGTGATGCCCACCGGATAGATGCAGTATGTATCTGAATTCAAATGGTTCAATATAGATTCTGCCGAGCGTAGAGACACCTCATGCTCCGGGGATATCCCGCCAAACAGAACACAGAGATTCATTGCCATTGTCATACCTCATTTCTTGGCGTCTTGCTATTGACTATCTTTATATAATATGATAAAACAGGCTATAAAACAAGTCCTATTTTTATTCCCATGAACTTCCGCAAATTTTTCCCGGAACTTTCCGTCCCGTGGTGGAAATTTCCCCGAAAAGCGTATATAATGAAACAAAGGAGGGCTGAACGATGCGAATTGAGCTAACAGAAAAAGAATTTCGCAGGCTGTTGGATATGGTCTACATCGGCAATTGGATCCTCAATTCCGCCCGGGGTACGGATCGCTTTGCGGACTATGACCGGGTCGAAAGCAAGATCTTCTCCTACTGCAAGGATCACGGTATGCAGACACTGATGGAGCACTTTAACGGCGAAGTCGTTCCGTCTCGGGCCTTTGCCGAGGGCGGCATTCATGAGGCCATCATGGATTATGAGGACGCCGTTTTCTTTGACATTTTGGCCGAGGAACTGGCCAGACGGGATATGGACTACGTCCCCATCTCTCCCCAAAACTACGACGAGCTGTTGGCCCGCATGGACGAATATATGGAAGAATTTGAAGAGCACGGCACCGGCCGTCTGCAGTTAGAGGATGTATAGGCCAAAACGCATGGAATCGGAAATTCGGTTCCATGCGTTTTTTATCGTTTTCCGGTCAGAATAAAGGCGACGAGCTGCTCTCTTTTTAGCAATACACATCACGTCTGCTCCGGCGGATGCAGCATCTTTCTCCGGTGGTGTTTCCGGCACAGGGCAGTATAGCTATCATTGGCACCCAGTACTACCTGATCGCCTTCAGTGATCATTTCCCCCTGTGCATTAAAGCGGGCGTTGCAGGTGGCCGCCTTGCCACACCAGCACACCGTCTTGATCTCCTCAATCACATCCGCCCAGGCCAAAAGCCACATGCTGCCTGGAAACAGATTCCTTCTGAAATCGGTCCGAAGGCCATAGCAGATCACCGGAATTCCCAGATCATCCACCATATGTACGAACCACTCCACCTGTTCTTTGGTGCAAAACTGGGCTTCGTCCACCACAATGCAGTCATAGTTTTTGATCTGTTCCTCCGGCATCAGCATCAGATCTTCCACAAAAGAGCATTTCTGGCACAGTCCCATTCTGGAGGACATAATGCCCTCTCCATCCCGATTATCTACTTTAGGCTTTGCCAGCAGGGCAACCTTGCCCCGTTCATAATAGTTATAGCCCACCATCAGTGCATTGGCAGTTTTGGAGCTACCCATAGCACCATAGCGAAAATACAGCTTGGCCATAGCCATACCTCCCCCTCATGTCCCGATTATTCTATCACGGGCCAAGCTGAACCGCAAGCCCGGAAAAAAGAACTGCCGCAAAGATTTCACCTGCGGCAGTCCCATTTTTTCACAGCAGCCGGCCCACATAGTACACCACGCCATAGATCACGCTGGCACTCAGGCCATAGACCAGGACCGGTCCGGCAATGGTGAACATTTTGGCACTCATCCCCATGACAAACCCCTCCGTTCGAAACTCCATCGCTGGGGATACCACGGAATTGGCAAATCCGGTAATGGGGACTATGGTGCCCGCGCCGGCCCGTTTGGCCATCCGATCATAGATCCCGACACCCGTCAGGAGGGCACCAAGAAATACCATGGTCATAGAAGCGGCAGTTCCCGCCAAATCCGCGCTGAGCCCCGTCATGGTCCATCCATTGAGGATCAGCTGCCCCAGTACACAGATCAGTCCGCCGGTCCAAAAGGCGTTGCAGGTGTCGATCAGGGTACTGGAATTGGGGGAATAGGCCTTGACCAGTTCCCCATACTGCATACTGGTGATTTTCATGCAATCATCTCCCAGAGCAGTTTGGCCCATTGTACTGTCCCTTATTCTTGACAATCATTTCTAATCTACAGCCAGAATTGGTTCGGCATACAGCAAACCCCGCCGCTGCAGCGGCGGGGTTTTATCATGTTTACTTTACCAGCTCAATGACAGCCAGCTCGGCGGCATCGCCGCGACGAGGACCGACACGAGTAATTCTGGTGTAGCCACCATTGCGCTCGCTGTAGGAAGGAGCGATCTCCTTGAACAGCTTGGTGACCACATCCTCCTTGGTGATAAAGGCAAGCGCTCTCCGGCGGGAAGCCAGGGTGTTGGCCTTGCCCAGGGTGATCATCTTTTCAGCCACAGGCTGAACTTCCTTTGCCCGGGTAACGGTGGTCTCGATACGACCTTTCTCCAGCAGATCCGTGGTCAGCTGACGCAGCATGGCTTTACGCTGAGCGGAGGTTCTGCCGAGTTTACGGGTTCCGAACATTCTTATTACCTCCTTTACGAAAGGTTAGTTGTTGTTAGAGGAGCTGTCGCTGGCCAGAGACAGGCCCATCATGGCCAGCTTGTTCTGGACCTCTTCCAGCGACTTTCTGCCCAGGTTCCGCACCTTGATCATATCTTCACCGGAACGGCTGATCAGATCTTCCACGGTGTTGATATTGGCGCGCTTGAGGCAGTTAAAGCTTCTGACCGACAGGTCCATCTCTTCGATGCTCATTTCCAGCACCTTTTCCTTGACGCTTTCGGCCTTCTCCACCACGGTAGACTTGCTGGCTACAGATTCGCTGAGGTCTGTGAACAGAACCAAATGGTCCGTCAGAATCTTCGCGCCAAGGCTGACAGCATCCCGGGCGGAGATGGTGTTATCGGTCCAGACCTCAAGGGTCAGCTTATCATAGTCCGTCATGTTGCCCACACGGGTGTTTTCCACCGTGTAGTTCACCTTGTAGACGGGCGTATAGATCGAATCAATGGGGATGACACCGATGACGGTCTGGGCAGTCTTGTTCTTATCGGAAGAGACATAGCCGCGACCATGGTTCATGGTGATCTCCATATTGAAGGTAGCATCAGGGCCCAACGTGCAGATGTGGAGTTCGGGATTGAGGATCTCCACTTCACCATCCGCTTTGATGTCGCCGGCGCAGACCTCGCGTTCTCCCATGGCCTCAATATAGACGGTCTTGGGTCCCTGGCAGTGAAGCTTTGCGATAATCCGCTTGACGTTCAGGACGATCTCCGTGACATCCTCCTTGACACCGGGAATAGTGGAAAACTCATGCTGGACACCGGCGATCTTAATGGAAGTCGCAGCAGTGCCAGGCAGAGAAGAAAGCAGGATCCTTCTCAGCGAGTTGCCAAGGGTAGTGCCGTATCCCCTCTCCAGGGGCTCAACAACATACTTGCCATAGGAAGTATCTTCTGGGGAGTCAATGCATTCAATGCGAGGCTTTTCAATTTCTACCATATAGGAAATACCCTCCTTGTAACCGCGATAAATATCGCATGTGATTCAGCTTACAGATAATCGAGGGTCTTGTGTTACTTGGAGTACAACTCGACGATAAGATGCTCGGCAATTTCAAAGTCGATATCGTCTCTGGCAGGAGCGGCGATCACCTTGCCCTGCAGGGTGTTCTTGTCTCTGTCCAGCCACTTGGGCGTGGCGGCAAAGACGTCGTCCTCCTTGAGCTTCTTGAAGAACGCGTTGGAAGCGCTCTTCTCGGACACGGCGATCACATCCCCAGTCTTGATGAGGTAGGAGGGAATGTTCACACGCTTGCCGTTCACAGTAAAGTGACCGTGGTTGACAAGCTGACGAGCCTCACGGCGGGTAGCAGCGAAGCCCAGCCGGTAAACAACGTTGTCCAGTCTCCGTTCGATCATGCACAGGAGTTCCTCACCGGTGTTGCCGGCCATCTTGGAAGCCTTCTCGTAGTAAGCACGGAACTGCTTCTCCTGAATACCATAGACGAACTTGACCTTCTGCTTCTCAGTGAGCTGCGTTGCATACTCAGACTTCTTCGCTCTTCTCTGACCGCCGGGGTTCTTGTTGGAAGTTCTGCTATAACCCATGACAGCAGGAGAAACGCCCAGCGTTCTGCAGCGCTTGAGAACAGGCTGTGTATTTCTAGCCATTGCTTAATATCCTCCTTTGAGATTATACGCGGCGACGTTTGGGAGGACGGCAGCCATTGTGAGGAATGGGAGTCACGTCCTTAATCATGTTGACCTCCAGGCCAGCGGACTGAAGCGCACGAATGGCGGATTCACGACCCTGGCCGGGACCCTTGACATACACTTCCACGGTCTTGAGTCCATGCTCCATAGCCGCCTTGGCAGCAGTCTCCGCCACCATCTGGGCAGCGTAGGGAGTAGACTTTCTGGAACCACGGAAGCCCAGGCCGCCGGAGGAAGCCCAGGAGATGGCATTACCGTTGAGATCGGTAATGGTCACCATGGTGTTGTTAAAGGAGCTGCGGATATGCGCGGCACCCTTTTCGATGTTCTTGCGCTCGCGGCGCTTCTTGATTACCTTTTTCTTGTTGGCAGCCATTGCATATCCCTCCTTTACTTCTTCTTATTGGCAATGGTCTTCTTGGGACCTTTGCGAGTTCTGGCATTCGTCTTGGAACGCTGACCGCGAACGGGCAGACCGCGTCTGTGGCGAATGCCACGGTAGCAGCCGATCTCAGTGAGCCGCTTGATGTTCAAAGCGACCTCACGACGAAGATCACCTTCAATGGTGTAGCCCTTGTCGATGACGTCACGGAGGGCGGCCTCCTGGTCATCAGTCAGGTCCTTTACTCGGATGTCGGGATTGATACCCGCCTTCTCAAGAATGTCTTTCGCACTCTTTCTGCCGATTCCATAGATATAGGTCAGGCCAATTTCAACCCGCTTATCCTTCGGCAGATCAACACCGGAAATTCGTGCCATTTAACTCTGCACCTCCTTTTCTTAACCCTGTCTCTGCTTGTGCTTGGGATTTTCACAAATCACCATAACGCGGCCCTTGCGCTTAATGACCTTGCACTTCTCGCACATGGGCTTTACGGACGGTCTTACTTTCATACTGTTAACCTCCATACTGAGAACATGTCTCTCACTTGCTTCTCCAGGTGATGCGTCCCCGGGTCAGGTCATAGGGTGACATCTGAACGGTGACTTTATCGCCCGGAAGAATCTTAATAAAGTTCATCCGGAGCTTGCCGGAAATATGTGCCAAAATGGTGTGACCCTTTCCGATATCCACGGAAAACATCGCATTCGGCAGTGCGTCAACCACGACGCCCTCAAGCTCAATTACGTCGTCTTTTGCCAAGATTATTCAGCCTCCTTGGTTCTGACTGTTGAATTCCAGGCCAAAAATGGCCAAATCCCTGCGTAACTCGCTGTTGAGTACTATGTCGCCTTCTCTGATCTTTTCAGCGACTGTAGAATCAGTCCGAGCGGCCAGCCGGAGATGCTTCAGCTTCTTCCGTTTGGGATTTTCCAGCTTTCTGACCTTGCCGTCGGCAATCACAGCGTAGATGCCGTCTGTCTCCAGTACAAAGAACCGTCGTCCTTTGTCACGGCCGGCCAGTGAAACAACAATATCCGACTTAGAGATATGCACTGCTTAGCCCCTCGGTGACGGTGAGAATTTCCGGCTCGCCGTCGGTAATGAGCACAGTATTTTCATAGTGCGCCGCACGGCTGCCGTCCAGCGTCTTGGTGGTCCAGCGATCTGGCATGACATGGACCTCATAGGAACCCGCGTTGACCATGGGTTCAATGGCAAGGACCATGCCGGGAATCAGTCTGGGTCCGCGGCCGGGACAGCCGAAATTGGGCACCTCAGGTTCTTCGTGGAGCTTTTCCCCCACGCCGTGCCCCACAAAGCTCCGGACCACAGAGAAGCCATTGGCCTCCACATAGGTCTGGATGGCGTGGGAAATATCTGAGACGCGGAATCCGCGTTTGGCAAACTTTATACCTTCAAAGAAGCTCTGCCGGGTAACCTCCACCAGCTTTTTGGAAACTTCATCGGTCTCGCCACAGATGAAGGTGGCGGCACAGTCGCCATGGAATCCGCCCCAATATGCCCCTACATCCACGCTGACAATATCGCCCTCATGAATGACCTGTTTTCCGGGGATGCCATGGATCACCACGTCATTGATGGAAATACAGGCGCTGCCGGGGAACCCACCGTACCCAAGGAACGAAGGTTTCGCTCCCTGGGATACGATGAAGTTGTGAACAGCTTTGTCGATCTCCTGGGTTGTCACGCCGGGCCGGATCATCTCGCCAGCCACCTTACGGGCAGCAGCGGTGATCTTGCAGGCCTTCCGCATGATCTCCAGTTCATGCTCTGTCTTGATTGAGATCATAATCAGTTCTCCAATGCTGCAAGGATATCCTTTGTAGCATTTTCAATGGGCTGATTTCCTTCCACCTCGGTGAGAATCCCCATCTTCTCATAAAAAGCCTTCAGGGGCTCGGTCTCCTTGTGGAAGACCTCCAGTCTGTTTCTGACTGTCTCAGGGGCGTCGTCCTTCCGAACGATCAATTCGCCACCGCAGGCGTCGCAGACACCTTCCACCTTAGGAGGATTGGCCTCCACATGGTAGCTGGCACCGCACTTGGCACACACACGGCGTCCGGTCATCCGCTTCTCGATTACTTCATCGGCAATCTCGATGGAGACAACCTTGCTGATTTTTACGTCCTGAGCCACCAGAGCCTCAGCCTGGGGGATGGTACGGGGCATACCGTCCAGAATAAAGCCATTCTTGCAGTCGTCCTGGGCAACACGCTCTTTGACGATTCCCACAATGACCTCATCAGGAACCAGCTTGCCGGCATCCATAAAGGACTTGGCCTTCAGCCCGATCTCCGTACCATTTTTCACTGCCTCACGCAGGATGTTTCCGGTGGAGATGGTGGGGATCCCCAGCTTTGCGCTGATAATCTCAGCCTGGGTTCCCTTACCCGCACCGGGAGCACCAAGAAGAATCACGTTCATCTACGTTTCCTCCTCAATTACTCAAGAAAGCCCTTGTAATTCCGCATCATCATTTGGGCCTCCAGGGCACGCATGGTCTCCAGTGCAACACCGACCACGATGATGACGGAAGTACCGCCGATGGCCAAGCTGCTGTAGCCGGAGATGTTGGAAATGATGATAGGCAGAATTGCGACGATACCCAGATACAGGGAACCGAAGAGCACAATTTTGTGAATGACCTTCTGAATGAATTCAGAAGTGGGCCGGCCTGCACGGAAGCCGGGAATGAAACCGCCATTTTTCTTAAGGTTGTTGGCGATCTCAACGGGATTGTACTGCACTGCTGCATAGAAATAGCCAAAGCCAATAATCAGCAGGAAGTACACGATGGCATAAATAGCGCCGTTGGTGTCGGTGATGTTCAGGAAGAACTTCATGACGCTGCCGCTGTTATCCGTACGCACAAAGGTAAGGATCGTTGCAGGCAGGGAAGCGATGGACTGGGCGAAGATGATGGGCATAACGCCGGACATATTCACCTTGATTGGCAGGAACGTGCTCTGCCCGCCATACATCTTCCGACCACGCATCTGCTTGGCATACTGAATGGGGATCCGACGCTCCGCCTCGTTGACGAAAACGATGACCACCACCAGCACCAGAGCCAGCACCAGGATCAGCAGAACACCGAAGATGTTCTGGGCGCCGCCGATCACGTTGGTGATGGCAGAGCTGACCATGGAGGGGATTCTGGAAATAATGGAAGCAAACAGAATGATGGAGATACCGTTGCCGATACCAAACTCAGTGATCTGCTCGCCCAGCCACATGATGAACGCAGAGCCAGCAGTGAAGGTCAGCACGATGACCAAGCCGGTCAGGAAACCGCTCTGAGTCAGCATACCGTAGTTCCGCAGCATGACATAGTAAGCAAAGCCCATCAGCAGGGCCAGGGCCACTGTCACATAGCGGGTAATGCTTGCAATCTTTTTCCGGCCTTCCTCGCCGCCGTCCTTTTGCAGACGTTCCAGGGCGGGAATACCGATGCAAAGCAGCTGCATAATAATGGAGCTGTTAATATAAGGGTTGATGGACAGGGCGAACACTGTAGCCTGGGAGAACGCACTGCCGGACATAGCGTTATACAGTCCAAGCACGGTATCGTTCAGCGTGGTACGGAAGTATTCGCTCAACGCTTCCACGTTTACATAGGGAACAGGAACCGCGTTGCCAAGCCGGTAGATCAGCAGGATGAGCAGAGTGAACAGAAGCTTCTTCCGGAGTTCCGGAGCCTTCCAGGCGCCTTTCAGGGTCTGAAGTGTTTCAGCCACTTAGATCACCTCGGCCTTTCCACCCGCCTGTTCAATCTTTTCCTTGGCAGATTCAGAGAATGCAGCCGCCTTCACAGTCACCTTCTTGGTGAGGTTACCGCTGCCGAGAACCTTCAGACCGTTCTTGCACTCAGACAGAATGCCCTTTTCGATCAGGGTCTCCGCAGTGATCTCTGCACCGTCCTCAAAGCGCTCCAGCACGGAGACGTTCACGGTGGTCAAAGGCTTGGCAAAGATGTTGTTGAAGCCACGCTTCGGAACACGTCTTGCCAGGGGCATCTGACCGCCTTCAAATCCTCTTCTGACCTTACCGCCGCTGCGGGCCTTCTGGCCCTTATGACCGCGGCCTGCGGTCTTGCCGTTGCCGGTACCATGACCACGGCCCTTACGCTTGCCGACCTGAGTAGAACCGGCAACCGGAGCAAGTTCATGTAAATTCATCTACTTGCACCTCCTTACTGTTCCTCGGTGACCTTCAGCAGATAGCCGATTTGGGCGATCTTGCCGCGGGTCTGAGCATTGTCGGGCTGAACGGTCGTCTGACCGATTCTACGCAGTCCGAGAGAATTGGCTGTTGCAATGTGCTTGTCCAGTCTGCCGTTGAGGCTCTTGACAAGCTCGATTTTCAGATTTGCCATTGTGCAGCCCTCCTTAACCCAAGATTTCTTCGACGCTCTTACCTCTGATCCGAGCGACCTCCTCGGGGCCGCGCAGCGCCATCAGGCCGTTGAAGGTAGCCTTAACGACGTTCTGGGGGTTCTTGGAGCGCATGCATTTCGCACGAATGTTGGTGATGCCGGCCGCCTCCATAACGGAACGGACAGCACCGCCGGCGATCACGCCGGTACCGGTGGAAGCAGGCATCATCAGCACGGAACCGGCTCCGTAGATGCCGATCACCTCATGGGGAATGGTAGTTCCGGACAGGGTGATCTGGACCATGTTCTTCTTGGCGTCAGCGATACCCTTGAGGATCGCCTCGGAAACCTCAGAAGCCTTGCCCAGGCCATAGCCAACCTTGCCCTTGCCGTCTCCGACAACCACCAGCGCTGCGAATTTATAGATACGGCCGCCCTTTACGGTCTTGGAAACGCGGTTCAGGGAGACGACTTTCTCAATATACTCCTGCGCAGCTTCGTCTTTTGCTGCTCTGTTGTAAGCCATTGTTTTGTCCTCCTCCCGACTCAAAATTCCAGGCCGCCTTCACGGGCGCCCTCTGCCAGTTCCTGCACGCGGCCATGGTAGATATAGCCACCGCGGTCGAACACGACATTCACGATTCCCTTGTCCTTGGCACGCTCAGCCAGGAGCTGGCCAACCTTACGGGCGGCCTCCTTGTTGCCGGTAGCGCCCTCAAAGGACTTATCCAGGGAGGAAGCGGAGACCAGGGTGACGCCGTTGACGTCGTCGATGATCTGCGCATAGATGTTGGTATTGCTGCGGAACACGTTCAGGCGCGGTCTCTCGGGCGTGCCGGAGATCTTGGCGCGCACTCTCTTATGGCGCTTCAAACGCTGAGCGTTGGTATTGGGTCTCTTAATCATTTAGGCACACCTCCTATTACTTCTTACCAGCGGTCTTGCCTTCCTTGCGGCGCACGACCTCGGTAGCGTATTTGATACCCTTGCCCTTATACGGCTCGGGGGGTCTCTTCCCTCTCACCTCTGCGGCAAACTGACCAACCTGCTGCTTGTCAATGCCGTGAATGATGATCTTGTTATTGGTTTTCTCAGGCACCTCGATGGTGATACCGGGAACCTCGTCCACGAACACGTCATGGGAGAAGCCCAGCTTCATCACAAGCTGCGTGCCCTTCTTCTCAACTCTGTAGCCAACGCCGTTGACCTCCAGCTCCTTCTTGAAGCCTTCGGTGACACCGACCACCATATTGTGGAGCAGGGTCCGGGTCAGGCCATGCAGGCTACGGTTGAGCTTTTCATCGTCGGGCCGGGTCACATGGATCACGCCGTCCGCAACGGTGATGTTCATGTTGGGATGCAGGGTCTTGGTCAGTTCTCCCTTGGGGCCTTTGACGGTGACTACATTTCCTTCGCCGATGGTGACCTCAACGCCTGCAGGTACTGTGATAGGCATTCTGCCGATACGAGACATACCGCTTTACCTCCTTTACCATACAAACGCCAGGACTTCGCCGCCGACATGCTCCTTGCGAGCATTCTTATCGGTCATGACGCCCTTGGAAGTGGAAATGATTGCAATACCCAGGCCGCGGAGCACCTTGGGAAGATCGTCCGCGCCGGCATACATACGCAGGCCGGGCTTGGATACGCGGCGAAGGCCGGTGATGACCTTCTCCTTGCCCAGGTACTTCAGGGTGATCTTGATAACGCCCTGGTTGCCATCCTCAATGAACTGGTAGGACTTGATATAGCCCTCCTCCATCAGGATCTTGGCGATGGCCAGCTTCAGCTTGGAAGCGGGCACATCCACAGTCTCATGCCGGGCATTGTTGGCATTTCTGATACGGGTGAGCATATCAGCGATAGGATCAGTGATTTGCATTTGATAACCTCCTGTTTGAATTACAGCCAAAGGGCTGTTGCGATGCCGGAGTATCTGTCGGGTGGAGTACACCGAAAGACTTCCGGCGTCCCTAATTTACCAGCTAGCCTTCCGGACGCCAGGAATCTGGCCCTTGTAGGCAAGCTCTCTGAAGCAAATACGGCACACGCCGTAGTTGCGCAGATACGCATGGGGTCTGCCGCAGATCTTGCAGCGGTTGTAGTAGCGAGTAGAGAACTTGGGGTCTCTCTTCTGCTTCATGATCATAGATGTTTTAGCCATATTGCGCCTCCATTAGTTATAGAAGGGAGCGCCAACCATGGTCAGCAGCTCTTTTGCTTCTTCGTCCGTCTTGGCGGTGGTGCAGATCACCACGTCCATGCCGCGAATAGCGTCGACCTTGTCATACTCGATCTCCGGGAAGATGAGCTGCTCCTTGATGCCGAAGCAGTAGTTGCCTCTGCCGTCAAAGGAGTTGGGGTTGATGCCGCGGAAGTCGCGGACACGAGGCAGCGCCACATTGAAGAGGCGGTCCAGGAACTCCCACATCTTATCCTGACGCAGGGTGACCTTCACGCCGACGGTCTGACCCTCACGGACCTTGAAGTTCGCAACGGACTTCTTTGCCTTGGTGGGCACGGCCTTCTGGCCGGTAATGGCGGTGATGTCTTTGATAATGGCTTCCACGACCTTGGCGTTGTCCTTGGCCTCGGAGGAGCCAACGTTCACAACAACCTTGTCGATCTTGGGGATCTCCATGACGCTCTTGTACTGGAACTTCTGCATCAGCGCCGGGGCGATCTCCGCCTTGTATTTCTCTTTCAGTCTGGGCACAGTCAATTCCTCCCCTTAAAATGTCTCGCCGCAGCCGCGCTTGCCGCTGCAGAAGCGGGTCTTGGTGCCGTCTTCCAGGATCTTATAGCCACAGCGAGTGGGCTTGCCGCACTTGGGGCAAACGACCATGACCTTGCTGGCCCGCATGGGAATCGCCTTGCGGATAATGCCGCCTTCCTGTCCCTGACGGGTGGGCTTCACATGGCAGTCAGCCATATTGACGCCCTCTACCAGGACCTTGCCTACGGTAGGCATGGTGGAAAGGACCTTGCCCTGCTTGCCCTTGTCCTTGCCGGACAGGACAACTACGGTGTCATTCTTTTTGATCTTCATGTTGGTACCCCCTTAAATGACTTCCGGAGCCAGGGACAGGATCTTCATGTAATCCTTATCGCGGAGCTCTCTTGCCACAGGCCCAAAGATACGGGTGCCTCTGGGGTTTTTGTCGTCCTTGATCAGAACGGCGGCGTTCTCATCAAAGCGGACATAGGTGCCGTCAGCACGGCGAACGCCGCGAACGGTACGGACAATGACAGCCTTGACGACTTCGCCCTTCTTAACAGTGCCGCCGGGAGCAGCCTTCCGGACGGAAGCCACGATCACATCACCGATGTTTCCGTAGCGCCGGGTGGAGCCACCCATCACGCGGATGCACTTGATCTCTTTGGCGCCGGTATTGTCGGCAACCTTCAGGTAACTTTCCTGCTGAATCATCGAACCGGCCTCCTTACTTCGCTCTTTCGATAATCTCTACCAGTCTCCAGCGTTTGTCCTTGGACAGGGGGCGAGTCTCCATGACACGGACGGTATCACCGATGCCGCAGTCATTGTTCTCGTCATGCGCCTTGAGCTTGTAGGTTCTCTTAATGGTCTTCTTATAGAGGGCATGCTGTACGCTGTCCTCAATCGCAACCACGATTGTCTTATCCATCTTATTGGAGACGACGGTGCCAACCCTGGTTTTGCGGAAAGCTCTTGTTTCTTCGCTCACTTGAGTTTACCTCCTTAGGCTTCGGTCCGAAGCTCCTTTTCGCGTAAAATAGTTTTGACTCGGGCAATGTCCTTCTTCACGGACTGGATCTTCATGGGGTTATCCAGCTGATTGGTGGCGTGCTGCATCCGCAGGAAGAAGAGGTCCTTCTTCAGGGAAGTCAGCTGTGCCTCCAGCTCAGCGGTGGTCTTGTCGCGTAATTCATTTGCCTTCATCATGATTCACCACCATTTCCGGATTCGGTGTCTTCCTTCGCAACAATCTTGCACTTTACAGGCAGCTTGTGGATAGCAAGACGAAGTGCTTCCTGGGCGACTTCCTTGGAAACGCCGCCGATCTCAAACATGACCTTGCCAGGTTTCACAACTGCGACCCAGAACTCGGGGCCGCCCTTACCGGAACCCATACGAGTACCGATGGCTTTCTTGGAAACGGGCTTGTCAGGGAAAATCTTGATCCAGACCTTACCGCCACGCTTGGTAGAACGGGTCATGGCCACACGGGCAGCTTCGATCTGATTGCTGGTGATCCAGCCGGGCTCACAGGCGGCAATGCCATACTCGCCGTAAGCCACATAATTGCCCCGGGAAGCAGCGCCCTTCATACGGCCTCTCTGCTGCTTCCGGAATTTTACTCTCTTAGGCAGAAGCATCAGCGGTTGCCTCCTTCCCTCCGGCTGTTATTTCTGTTGCCGTTGTTTCTGTAGCCTCCACGGCGGTCGCCGCGGCGGTCGTTGTTTCTGCGCTCACGTCTGGGCTGCTCCACTCTGGTCTCCCGGAGGGTGGAGTTCAGGATCTCGCCCTTGTAGATCCAAACCTTCACACCGCACTTACCATAGGTGGTATTGGCCTCAGCAAAACCGTAGTCAATATCCGCACGAATGGTCTGCAGGGGAATGGTGCCCTCATGATAGGATTCGCTGCGGGCGATTTCAGCGCCGCCGAGACGGCCGCCGCAGGTGACCTTGATGCCCTTGGCACCCAGGCGGGTGGCATTCTGCATAGCCTTCTTCATGGCCCGTCTGTAACCGATACGCTTCTCCAGCTGCGCGGCGATGTTCTCGGCCACCAGCTGTGCGTTCATGTCGGGGCTTCTCACCTCAACGATGTTCACGTTCACAGGCTTTTTCAGCATGGCCTCCAGCTTCAGCCGGAGCTTCTCGATCTCGCTGCCGCCCTTGCCGATAACCACACCGGGCCGGGAGCAATGGATGTTGATGCGAACCTTCGCAGCGTTATCTCTTTCAATTTCAATCTTTGCAATGCCAGCGGAGTACAAAGTGCTTTTGAGGTACTTGCGGATGTTGTAGTCCTCGATCACCAGATCACCGACTTTGTCCTCGCGGGCATACCATCTAGAGTCCCAATCCTTGATTACGCCAACGCGCAGTCCATGGGGATTAACTTTCTGTCCCATAAGTTACCTCCTGCCTTAGTCCTTCTCGCTGACCACAACCGTGATGTGAGAGGTTCTCTTGTTGATTCTGTAGGATCTGCCCTGCGCACGAGGCATGGCCCGCTTCAGGATGGGGCCGGGATCGGCAGATACTGCAGAAACATAGAGCTTCTCAACGTCCATGGCGTGGTTGTTCTCCGCATTTGCCACCGCGCTGTTCAAAAGCTTCAGGAGAAGCTCAGAAGCAGCCTTGGGGGTCTGCATAAGAATTGCGGCCGCAGTCTTCACATCCTTGCCGCGGATCAGATCACAGACGACCTTGACCTTGCGGGGAGAAATGCGGGCGTAACTCAGGTGTGCTTTCGCTTCCATTGATTGCTTCCTCCTTACTTGGAATTGGTGGTCTTGCTGCCAGAATGACCTCTGAAGGTTCTGGTGGGAACAAATTCGCCCAGCTTGTGACCAACCATGTCCTCGGTGATATAGACAGGAACGTGCTTCCGGCCGTCATGCACAGCGATGGTGTGGCCGACGAAGGAGGGGAAGATGGTGGATGCTCTGGACCAGGTCTTGAGCACCTTTTTCTCATTAGCCTTATTGAGTTCCTCCACGCGCTTATACAGCTCAGGAGCAACGAAAGGGCCTTTTTTAACGCTTCTGCTCATTGTATTTCCTCCTTACTTGCTGTTTCTGCGCTTGACGATGAACTTATCGGTGGGGTTCTTCGTCTTGCGGGTCTTGTAACCCATCGCGGGCTTACCCCAAGGAGTAACCGGTCCGGGACGGCCAACAGGACTCTTGCCTTCGCCGCCGCCGTGGGGGTGGTCATTGGGGTTCATAACGGAGCCGCGGACAGTGGGACGGATGCCCATGTGACGCTTGCGGCCAGCCTTGCCCAGGTGGATGTTCTCATGGTCGATGTTGCCGATCTGACCGATGGTGGCCTTGCAGTCCATACGGATGTAGCGCACCTCGCCGGAGGGCATTCTGATCTGCGCCATAGCGCCGTCCTTGGCCATGAGCTGGGCGGAGGTTCCGGCGGAGCGGACCAGCTGGGCGCCGCGGCCGGGATACAGCTCCACATTGTGGATCACAGTACCAACAGGAATGTTGGCAATAGGCAGGCAGTTGCCGGGCTTAATGTCAGCCGTGGTGGAGGACACCACAGTGTCGCCGGCCTTCAGGCCCACAGGCGCAATGATATAGCGCTTCTCAGTGCCGTAATCCACCAGCGCAATAAAGGCGCTGCGGTTGGGATCGTACTCCAGGCGGAGCACGGTGCCGGGCACATTCAGCAGATCCCGCTTGAAGTCGATGATTCTGTACTTTCTTTTGTTGCCGCCGCCGCGATGACGGACGGTGATTCTGCCGTAGCTGTTGCGGCCGGCATGCTTCTTCATAGGAGCCAGCAGGCTGCGCTCAGGTTTCGCCTTCTTATCAACACCATCAAAACCGGAAACGGTCATGTTTCTGCGAGACGGCGTGGTCGGCTTAAAAGTTTTGATAGCCATTATTATTCTCTCCTTGTTTGAGATTTGGATTAGACCATGCCTTCGAAGAACTCGATGGTCTTGGAGTCTTCGGTGAGCTCAACATAAGCCTTTTTCTTGGCAGCGGTGCGGCCCATGGGGTAGGCACCGGTGCGCTTGCGCTTGCCCTGTACGTTGACAGTGTTCACGCTCTTGACTTTCACGCCGAAGATCTCGGCAATCGCCTGCTTGATCTCCACCTTGGTGGCGGAAGGAGCCACTTCAAAGACATACTTCTTCTCAGCGGAGTCCGCCATGGATTTCTCGGTGATCACAGGACGAAGGATCACGTCATATGCGGTTTTCATTACGCAAATACCTCCTCGATCTTAGCCACAGCGGCCTTATCGACGACCAGCTTGTTGCAGTTCACAATGTCGTAGACATTGATGAGGTTTGCAAAAGTGGTGATGCAGCCGGGGATATTGCGGGCGCTCAGAATCACATTCCGATTCGCCTCGGGGGTAACGACCAGCACCTTCTTGTCAGCGCCCACCGCAGTGAGGAAGCCCTTGAAGGACTTGGTCTTGATCTCGTCCGCCTTGATCTCATCAATGACCACCAGATCGCCGGAAGCGACCTTGGCGGAGAGCACGGACTTCAGAGCCAGCCGCTTCACCTTCTTGTTGAGGGTGTAGCTGTAATCTCTGGGCTTGGGGGCAAACACGACGCCGCCGTGGGTCCACTGGGGAGCACGGATGGAGCCCTGTCTTGCACGGCCGGTGCCCTTCTGACGCCAGGGCTTGATACCGCCGCCGCGGACCTCAGCCCGGGTCAGGGCGCTCTGGGTACCCTGACGGCAGTTGGCAAGGTGGTTCTTCACCACATCGTGCACAACAGACGCGTTGGGCTCAATGCCGAACACAGCCTCGGAGAGTTCAATCTCGCCGACCTGCTTGCCGGTCATATCATAAACATTTGTCTTAGGCATGATTTACGCTCCTCTCCTTAGCCTCTCGCGGAAGCCTTCTGCGGATTACGTCCGGAAGCCTTCTGCGGGTTCTTGCTGATGCCAGTCTCAGTCAGCTTGACCTTGTTGTTCTTCACAGTGTTCTTCAGAACCACCAGGCCGCCTTTAGGACCAGGGATGGCACCGCGAATGACAATCATGTTCAGATCAGCATCCACCTTGACCACGTCCAGGTTCTGGACCGTGACCTGCTCAACACCCATCTGTCCAGCGCCGATCTTACCCTTGAAAATACGGGAAGGCGTGGAGCAGGAGTTCATGGAACCGGCATGTCTGTGCACAGGGCCGCCGCCATGGGTCATGGGGGTACGCTGTGCGCCGTGACGCTTAATAACGCCCTGATAGCCGTGGCCCTTGGAGATACCGGTCACATCGACCTTATCGCCAGCAGCGAAGACATCTGCCTTCACCTCATCGCCCACATTCAGGGTGCTGTCCTCAAGGCGGAACTCCTTGAGCACTTTCTTCAGGGCCACATTGGCCTTCTTGAGATGGCCAGCCTCAGGCTTGGTGAGCTTGGACTCTTTCACGTCCTCATAGCCCATCTGGACCGCGGCGTAGCCGTCTTTTTCCACAGTCTTCACCTGAGTGACGGTGCAGGGACCGGCTTCTACAACAGTAACCGGAATGACCTTGCCGCTCTCATCGAAGATCTGGGTCATACCCACTTTTTTGCCGATGATTGCTTTTTTCATAGTGTTTCCTCCTGTTAAGGTTATTGGTTGACGCATTGGGACGCCAACTTGACCCGTCCGCTTTTACGGACTTGGTACGCTGTATTCCGTGGGTTGGGGGAATTACAGCTTTATCTCAATCTCAACGCCAGCAGGCAGCTCCAGGGCCATGAGGGCCTCAACGCACTTCTGATTGGGGTTGAGAATATCGATCAGTCTCTTATGAGTCCGGCGCTCAAACTGCTCCCGGCTGTCCTTGTATTTATGCACAGCCCGCAGGATGGTGACGACCTCTTTCTTGGTGGGCAGAGGAATGGGACCGGAGACCTGTGCGCCATTGCGCTTGGCAGTCTCGACAATCTTCTCTGCGCTGGAATCGATGATCTGATGATCGTAAGCCTTGAGGCGGATCCGGATCATATCTTTGTTTGCCATTGTGGGGTTCCTCCTTAATTTCGTATCCAGTTATGTCTTTCATCTGGGTACGGTGAGAGATTTCTGTCCGCTATGCCGTGCGTATCATTCCGGGCCATGGAAAAGACCGGCAGAAAGCCGGCCCAAGACCACATCCCGACGATATACGCCGCGAAGCAGTTCTCTCAGCCGCCCGATTAACGGACTTACTCCGCAGAAGTTACCGGAATTTCTTCCGCAATCTCCTGTTTCATCGCAGTGCGCGCAAACTCGCGCTTGAGTATAATACAACAAATCCCCCTTGTTGTCAAGGGGGATTTGCAACTTTTTTATTATTTCCCGGGCGGCTTTTAATAGGCCACGCCCCAATAGATCATCTTTTCCGCTTTCTTGCCGCAGATGGGGCAGACGTCGGACAGATGCTCCTGCTCGAAGGGGATGCAGCGGGAGGTCATACCGGCCTTCTCCTTCATATCCAGCTCACACTGGAGATTTCCGCACCACATGGTCTTGATGAAGCCGCCGTGTTCCTCCTGAAGCTGCTTGGCCTCTTCCAGAGAATAGGCTGCATAGGTGTGGTCAGCAATGTTCTTCGCCGCTTTTTCATAAAGGCCGTTGTGGACCGCATCCAGCAGCGCAGGCACCTGGGCTTCCAGCTCTGTCAGGGCAATCACAGTCTTTTCGCCGTTATCCCGGCGGCAGGCTACGCACTGGCCCTGCTCCAGATCCTTGGGGCCAATCTCGATCCGCAGGGGCACGCCCTTCATCTCGTATTCGGCAAACTTCCAGCCGGGGCTGTTGTCGCTAAAGTCGCCCTTGACCCGCAGGCCCAGAGCCTTCAGCCGGGCCACCAGATCCTCCGCCGCCTCGTTGACACCGGGCTTATGGGCAGCAATGGGCAGTACCACCACCTGAATCGGTGCAATCCGCGGCGGCAGCACCAGGCCATTATTATCGCCGTGGGTCATGATAATACCGCCAATGATCCGGGTAGACAGGCCCCAGGAGGTCTCAAAGGGATGGGTCAGCTGGTTATTTTTATCGGTAAAGGTGATATCAAAAGCCGTGGGGAACCCGTCGCCGAAGAAGTGGCTGGTGGCACCCTGGAGGGCCTTCCGGTCATGCATCATACATTCAATTGTATAGGTCCGTTCCGCACCGGCGAACTTTTCCTTATCCGTTTTCTGGCCCCGGATCACCGGCATAGCCAAAACGTTTTCACACAGGTCCGCATAGGTCTCCAGCTGCTGCTCCGTCTCGGCGATGGCCTCCTCCGCCGTGGCGTGCAGGGTATGGCCCTCCTGCCACAGGAACTCCCGATGCCGCAGGAAGGGACGAGAGGTCTTTTCCCACCGGAGCACGCTGCACCACTGGTTGTACAGCAGGGGCAGATCTCTCCAAGAATGGACAATATGGCTCCAATGGTCGCAGAACAGCGTCTCAGAGGTAGGCCGAACGCAGAGCCGCTCCTCCAGCTTTTCGCTGCCGCCATGGGTGACCCACGCGCATTCCGGCGCAAAGCCGGAAACGTGATCCTTCTCCTTCTGCAGCAGGCTCTCCGGAATCAGCATGGGCATGGATACGTTCACATGTCCGGTGGCCTTAAAGCGGTCATCCAGCTCCTTCTGGATATTCTCCCAGATGGCGTAGCCATATGGCCGGAGAATAAACATCCCCTTGGTGCTGGTATAGTCGATGAGCTCCGCCTTGGTACATACGTCGGTATACCACTTGGCGAAGTCCGTCTCCATATCGGTAATACGTTCCACCTGTTTCTTCTCTTTTGCCATAATCTTTCATCCTTTCACGCAGCGCCTTCCGCCCCGCGTTCGTCTCGTATCGCTTATGATACCACAATTATCCCGCACCTTCAAGAGCACTTTCCCGGATTTTGCATAGGATAGAGTAGAATTTCTCAAAAGGAGGCATTGGATGCAGAGCTATGAGTTTTACATAAAGCCCTCCCCGGGGGAATATGTGGATGCCACCGTTCCACTGTCCTCTTCCTCAGGCGCCATAATCTCCGGCCTTGTCACCGACCAGCAGACGCCGGTAGAAGGTGCGCTGGTCCTGCTGCTGGAGCAGGACTCCGGGCAACTGCTGTTTTACACCGTCACCGACGCCCAGGGCCGGTTTTGGTTTGGCCCACTGCCCGACGACACATTATATCTGCTCCGGGTCCAGAAGCTCAGCAACCAGACCCGCACGGTGGAGCTAACCTAGCAAAAGGGAGGGTACCCCCTCCCTTTTTATGATATCAGCTTATTCCTTCCAAAACAGCTTCGGAACAGCCCAGCAACAGGCGGACTGGAAAACAGCAGCAGCATTCCCACCAAAATTACCAAGGTCCACAGGCCAGGATGTGCCACCCGCTCCATCACACCATAATGATCCAGTGTTTTGATGACAAATCCATGGAGTAGATAAACCGGCAGCGTATTTTGCCCTATGTACGTCAGCACTGGAATTCTCCGATTCGGCATCCACGCCATGAAGGCCCCCAGGCAGACCACCGCAAAGGCCAGTAGCGTTGCTCGATTGATCACGCTGCCGCCTTTTTTCCCGTAAGGATATTTCCAATAAAGCCACTTGTGGGAGATCTCCTCCCGGAACAGGTATAGCACTAGGAATCCCACCGTCACCGCCAAAGCCAGCGCAATTCGCAGCAGCATCCGTCTGGATTTACCCTGTCCCTGCCACCAGGCTCTAATTTCTGCATTCCAGCCACGGCAGTAATATCCCAGCAAAAACATAGGAAACAGCGCCACCATCCGCTGAAAGCTGAGCACATAGCGCAGCTCCTGCTCCCAGCCGGTCAGCAGTGCCAACGCCAGTACCACCCCCAGCGCCAACACCTGCTGCTTCAGGTTTTTGACATCCAGCAGCGGCAGCAACAGCCGCCACAGGAACAAGGCCATCAGGAACCACATGAGCCAGTAGGGTTCCAGCAGCTTTAGTTCCTCCTCCGTTTTCCAGAAATACAGAGCAGCCACACTGTAAAGCACCTGGAACACCAGGTAGGGCAGCATCAGGGATCGAATGCAGTGCCGATCTGCGTATTTGGCAAAGTATCCGCTGATCCACACAAACAGGGGCATATGGAAAGAATAGATCACCAGGTAAACATAGTCCTGGATCGGCCCTTCCTGCAGTTCCAGCAAATGGCCCAAAACCACCAGGATCATGAGAAAACATCTGAAGTTGTCCATTCTTGCACTTCGCACCGGCTCCACCCCTTTGCGCTGATTGGATGCTACAACAGGGAGGAAAGAGCTTTCGCCCTTTCCTCCATTTTTATCTGCGTCCTGCTCCGCCGCCGTGACCGCCGCCGCCGCCGAAGCCGCCTCCACCGAAGCCACCGCCGCCGAAGCCACCGCCGTGGAAGCCACCGCCGCCAAAGCCGCCGTATCCGCCTGGCCCTCTGGGCGGTCTTGGTCCTCTTGGTCCTCCGCACCAGGTGGGCCCCAGGCACCACAACATACTCGGCCGCCGCATGGCGCCAAAAAACGCCACAATAAACACGACCACCACGATGAACGACAGAATCATGCTCAAAACATTTTGGATCGTTGCGCCCACCGCATGGGCTACCGACGCGCTTCCGCCACCAAAGGCTGCGGTGCCGTTTTCCACCCGGGTGGAATTATAGTTTTGCAGATCTACATTATAATAGCTTTCATACCAGGAGAAAATCGCCTGCACCGTATCGTAGACGGCAGCATCATAATTGCCGCTGTCCAGGCTGTCATAGCAATACTCCTCCAGAATCTGCTCCAGCCGGCCGGCAGACAGATCGTTTTCAATACCGCTGCCGCTGGTGATCCAGCACTTTTTCTCCGCCGTCACCAGGACAAAGACAGTACCGTTGTTCTTCTCCTTGTCTCCCACGCCCCACTGGTTGATGACCTCATAGGCATATTCCTCCGTATTGAGATCATTCAGGAACTCCAACGTCACCACGGCCACCTGGCCGCCGCAGGCATTGGTAAGGGCAATATTCTGCCGGTTGATATAGTCCTTCGTGGCAGAGGACAGGCACTGGGCGTCGTCCACATAGTACACGCCGTTGGCCACATCCGGGGGAGAGACGATATCCGACGCAGCCCGGACCGGAACCGCAAACAGCGACACCAGCAGCAGCACCGCCAAGAACAGTCCGGAAAGCTTCCATTTTTTCATGCGTACTCCTCCACTTCTTCTACCCCGGTCAGTGCGCCAAACAACTCCGCCGGGAAGCCGCCCAACACATGGTCATTGAACTGCCGGGCACCGGCATTGAAATCCGTGGCAAGCTTATCGATCTTCATTTCATAGGAGGCGATATCCGCTGTCAAGCTCTGACGGAACTCGTCGTCCTCCTGGGACAGGCTAAGGCTTTGCAGCTTTTGATCCAGGGTCTCCACCGCATCCGTCAGGGCAGTGTTGGCGTCGTATTTTCCCGAAAAGCCCTCCGCCGCCTCCAAATCACTGCAAGCCTGCTCCACCTGTTTCGTCTCAGCAGACGCATCATAACGAGCCGCGATCTTGCACAGATTTCTGGCGTATTCCACCCGGAGATCCAGGTTCGTGGAAATCCCGTAGCCGCTGCCGTCTACGCCCACATAAAACGCCTCGCTGGCAGACCGGCGTTCTGACGTCAGACTCCGAAAGGTTCCAAACAGCGTACCAAGTACCAGCACCGCAGCCAGTACGCCATAAGCTGTCCCCCGTTTTTTCATAGATTATCCTCTCACTTCCAAAAGCTTCTGCTTGAGCTCCCCTTCGATGCGGCGGAGCTCCACTTCGGCCGCCTGCCGTTTCTGACGGCCCTCGTTCTGGATCTGCACCACCTCATCCAGGGTGGAGATCAGGCTCTGATTGGTATGCTGGAGCGTTTCAATATCCACGATGCCCCGCTCCGATTCCTTGGCCGTCTCAATGGTAGCCATTTTCAGCATATCCGCATTTTTCTTCAGCAAATTATTGGTCATATCCGACACAGCCCGCTGGGCTTCCATGGCCTGCTTGGAATGGGTAATTCCCAAAGCCAGCACCATCTGGCTCTTCCACAGGGGGATGGTATTGACCAAAGAGGTCTGGATCTTCTCCGTCATCAGGGTGTCATTATTCTGGATCATGCGGATCTGGGGACCCATCTGAATGGAGATCTGACGGGTCAGTTTCAGATCATAGAGCTTTTTCTCAAACCGCTCGCACATGGAGGCGTAGTCGTTGGCCGCCTGGGCATCCTCGGGCAGACCGCTCTGTTTGGCCTTTTCATAGAGCTCCACCAGGGTGGTGCTGCGCTCCTCCGCCAGTTTCTTCTCTCCCGCCAGGATATACATGGTCAGCTGTTTAAAGTACTCCAGATTCTTCTCGTACATCTGGTCCAGCAAGGCCACATCCTTCATCAGCGTCACCTGATGATTCTCCAGCTGCTCGGCAATCTTGTCCACGTTAGCTTCCGCTTTATCATACTTGATCTTCATATTCTGAATGTTATTGGACGCCTTTTTGAACAGGCCGAACAGTCCCTTTTTCTCCTCTTCCTCAGCGGAAAAGCCCTTAAGCTCTGCCACAAGAGACGTAACCATCTCTCCCAGCTCTCCCATATCCTTGGTGCGCACCGCTCCCAGGGTGGACTCAGAGAAGCTGGCAATGTTCTTCTGGGCAGCTGCACCATACTGAAGCACCATGCCGGAATTGGTCAGGTCAATCTTTTCTGCAAATTCCAGCACCGCCTGCTGCTCCGCCGGGGTCAGGTTGGAAAGATCCGGTCCCGCCTCCGGCACCGGCTTATCTGCCTCCTGGGTTTCCAGCTTCAGCTCCGGCGTTGTGGTCAAATCAGGGGTCAGGGTCAGTTCAGGGATCTTCTCATCCATAGTAATTACTCCTTTATATTATATAGTATCGTGTTTCTGTTCCTCGGCCGTCAGCAGCCCTTCCGATTCCATTATCCGCTGCATCACCTGAATATCCGCCGAGATATCCATGGCCTCCGCTTCATACAAGTTGTCCAGTTGCTTTTGAAACGCCGCCTCCACCTTCCCCAACATCTCCTCGATCTTGTCCATGGTGGAGGTGATATTTTCCCCAGCAGCCTGCTGCCGCTCCAGGGCTCGATAGCGTCGCAGCAGCGTCACAGTGGTAGGAAGATAGTAATTGAGAAATTTTCTGGTACGGTTCAGC
This sequence comes from uncultured Clostridia bacterium, assembly GCA_949289625.1. Next base: position 41,172 of record CASEPH010000339.1, read on the forward strand.
CGGGAGGTATCCTCCTCCAGGGCCACAAATATCTTGTTCCCCAAGATTTCCAAAGCATCCACATGGGCCCGGAGTCCAGGCTCCTTCACCGCATCCCCCAGGGTCTTCAATTCCTGGAGCCGCTCTCTACCCTGCAAAATCAGGGCATCCACCTCCGGATCACCGGAATCCGGCGGTGCCTGGGGCAATTCCACCTCTTCTACCGTCCCCGGGAAGAAGTGCCGCGCCACAAAATAGGCAGCCACCGTCACCGCAGCGTACACCAGATAATGCCACAAAAGATACATGGGCAGCAGCAGGCAGCAGAGCAGCCATACGCCCGCCGCAACGTAAACAGGAATTACAGATCTGTGTATAATTTTTTTCAATATAATTCACCTTCTGTGGGTTCATTTTACCGCATCCTGCTTTTCCTGTCAAGAATTATTGACAGCGGTTGACACCCTTCCAAAATCATATTATACTGAGTATTATAATTCTTTTCGCCCACAATTTCTATACATAGTTTATTTCTTTACACATTGTTTACCGCCGGGCTTTCCCTGCGGCCTTTTTACGCCTGAAGAAAACAAAAAAGAAGGGATTTTCACATGATGACACTTCACGAATTCCGGCAAGCCAGAGATCTGCTGGCCGGAATCCTATCCGACACCAGTCTGATCTACAGTCCCCATTTTTCCAAGCAGTGCGGGGGGCACGTCTATTTGAAACCGGAAAACATGCAGCTCACCGGGGCCTATAAAGTCCGGGGCGCCTGCTTCAAGGTCTCCACCCTCACCGAGGAAGAACGGGCCCGGGGGCTGGTCACCGCCTCGGCAGGCAATCATGCCCAGGGCGTGGCCTTCGCAGCCCAGCGTGCCGGAGTTCCCGCCACCATCGTTATGCCCACCACCACGCCCCTGGTCAAGGTAAACAACACCAAGGACTACGGTGCCAACGTGGTCATGGAGGGAGACTGCTTCGATGAGTCCGCGGCTGTCGCTGCCCGATTGGCCGAAGAACAGGGCCTAACCTACATTCATCCATTCAATGATCTCACCGTAGCCACCGGCCAAGGCACCATCGCCTACGAGATCTTTAAGGACCTGCCCGATGTGGACATGATTTTAGTTCCCATCGGCGGCGGCGGATTGGCTGCCGGCGTCTCCACCTTGACCAAGCTGCTCAACCCCAACGTGAAGGTCATCGGCGTGGAACCCGAGGGCGCAGCCTCCATGAAAGCTGCTTTGCAGGCCGGCCACCCTGTGACCCTGCCCTCTGTCAATACCATTGCCGACGGCGTGGCGGTCAAAACCGTGGGCGATCAGGTATTCCCCTATATTAAAGAGAACCTGGACGACATCATCACAATCCATGACGACGAGCTGGTGGAAACCTTCCTGGACATGATGGAAAAGCACAAGATGGTGGTGGAAAATTCCGGCCTGCTCACCGTGGCAGCTTTGCAGCATATCGATTGCAAAGGCAAATTCGTGGTGCCCATTCTCAGCGGCGGCAACATGGACGTCATCACCATGAGCAGCCTGATCCAGCATGGTCTGATTCACCGGGGTCGGGTCTTCACCTTCTCCGTCATGCTGCCGGACCGTCCGGGCGAGCTGCTGCGGGTGGCCAAGATCGTGGCCGATCAGCAAGGAAACATCATTAAACTGGAGCACAACCAGTTTGTCTCCATCAACCGGCAGGCCGAAGTGGAATTGCGGGTCACCCTAGAGGCCTTTGGCCACGCCCACAAGCAGGCCATTGTCAAGTCCTTGGAAGATCAGGGCTATACCGTAAAAATTGTTCCGGCTACCGCCACATTCGGCTAATCAGGAGGTCTTACACTATGCCAAAAGTTGCACCATCTATTCTTTCCGCAGATTTTGTCAATCTGGAGCGCGACATCCGCCACGTGGGCCAATGCGGCGCAGACTATGTCCATATCGACGTGATGGACGGCCTGTTCGTCCCCAACATCACCATCGGTATCCCCGTAGTGGCCGCCATCCGCAAGATTACCGATCTGCCCCTGGACGTCCATCTGATGATTGACCGGCCCCTTCGCTATGTGGAACGGTTTTGCGAAGCCGGTGCCGACATCCTCACCATCCATACCGAAGCTGACACCGTGGAAAACAACCAGGAGGCGCTGCGCCGCATCCGCGCAAAGGGCGTCCGTGCCGCGGTTTCCATTAAGCCAAATACCCCCATCACCGCCATCGATCCCTATATGGATCTGCTGGACATGATCCTGGTAATGACGGTGGAGCCCGGCTTTGGCGGACAGAAGTTTATGGAAGATATGATGCCCAAAGTCCGGGCCCTTCGAAAAATTATTGACGTCCGTGCCCCCGGCGTAGAGTTGGAAGTGGACGGCGGCGTTAATTTGGAGACCGCGAAAACCTGCGTTGCCTCCGGCGCCAATGTGCTGGTGGCAGGTTCTGCGCTGTTTAAGGCCCCAGATACCGCACATTTCATCCGTACCATTCAGACTATGATTTAAATTATTCCATCCCCCGCAGCCTTTTTTCATTTTATTACAACGCCCGTGTTTGTTTGCTATTTTTTGTTACACTTTTTTCACTTTTGGACTGTTCAAACCGAGAAATCTGTGCTATAATCCAACCATGTTGCAATCAACGCGGAAAGGAGCGGTCCTTATGACCAAACATCGTATTTCAATATTGCTTCTTGCGGTCCTGACCGTAGCGATATTCTGTGCCTGCGGCGATACTGTGGAAACCTCTTCCGAGCCGGAAGGCATTCAGACCTTCGGCATGGACGTGGATCCCTCATCGGAGCCTAACACAGGCGAGGTCATCGGCGGTGAAACCACCCCCGACGCCTCCAGCACCAAGAATCCCTCCGGCCCCGTGGTAGAAGGCGATACCGAATCCTCTGCCCAGCCCTCGGAGTCCACTAGCACCTCTTCCCCCTCTACCGCTCCCACTGCCACCAGAACCCCCAGTACATCGACACCCACCTCGGAGCCCTCTGAATCTCCGTCGGCCAGTCCTGCCATCTCTCCTCCGGCTCCCGCTTCCACCGCCACAGCAGACGAGGCAGCAGCGTATGTAGGCCACCCTCTTTCCGATTTGATCGCGGATCTGGGCTATCCCATCCGTTCGGACTATGAAGACGTAGACGAAGATGATCCCGACGCTGGCAGGATCGGGACCCTGTATTTTGACGGTTTTACTGTTACCACCCTGCGGGATAACGACGGCGAAACAATCACTGCCGTCACCCCGGACTGACGATATGCACACTACGCCTGGGCTAAAATGCCCAGGCGTTTTTTTGACACCGCACATACGGTTGCAAGACAAACCAAATCGGCCCTTTTCATTTTCTTTCGTATCCGGTATACTAATATCGTTAGAAGTCAAACTGGCTTCTTCCGGCCTTGCGCCGGAATCTTTACAAAAAGGAGAGTTTTCATGAAAACCTTTACAGCTCCTGAAGGCAAGCTGGTCACCGTATTGGTCGACGGCGTCGAGGTTTCCTATGTGCCCGGGAAAGAATATCCCGACAATGCGGAATTTGTCGTCACCACTCCTATGACGGAACAGCCTGCCAGCTTTGACAAACGTGGCATTGAACCCTACCGTGCCGCCATCATGGTGACCAAAGATGGTATCGATGAAGCAAACTCTGTCAAGGCTGCCATCCAGGGTGGAACCGTTACCGCAGAGGGAATGGACGGCGTTCAGATCCACTCCACATCTGATGACTTCTCTGCCGTGGTTTCCGTTGGCGGCAAATACACCATCAAGAACTCTGTTCTGAATTTCGATACCAAATCCGATGGAAAGCACGTCTGCGATTTCTCCGGCTATGGTTCCGTGATGGCTGCCTTCAAGGACGCCAAGCTCACCGTAGAGAAAACCTACATCAACTCCGTGGGCGTGGCAAAGCCCGCTGTGTTCTGCGATGACCGTTCCGAGTGCCTGTTCAAGGACTGCAACGTCACCGTTCGTGGCGGCACCCTGTACGATGGCTATGTCAACTCTGCCAACCAGAAGACCATGGTGGCTCCTCCCTGGGTGCTGGGCATCGGCGGCAACGCCCGTGGCGTCAACCTGGAGGGCGACCGCGGCACTGCCTATGTGGTCAACACCTGCTTCAAGGCCAACCAGTGGGGCGTACTGTCCACCGATGCAGGCCAGAACATGCACCTGTATGTGGCCGATTCCGACATGATCCTCCTGGGTGAGAACATCCCCTTCTCCGACACGAAGGATCCTTATACCACCAAATATGGCTCCGGCTACGGTTCCTACATCATTGGCAACGCCTACGAGGAGTTCTCCGGCGTAGACATCAAAGTCGGCACCCATGGCGCTGTCCTCCGCGGCGGCACCGGCATCTACAAGTCCTCCAAGGGCACCATTAAGTTTGTTTCCCCCATCACCGGTGAGACGGTATATGAGGCACCCGGCAAGGGCCGGATCACCCGGATCGACTGCGAATTCGGTGTCATGGCCCATGGCGACGGCAAGATCGTGTATACTGAGGGTACCGAGGTCAATGCAAACAACGCTGTATTCCTGCTGAAGGCCGGCGGCGTCACCTGTAACGTAGAGGACGGTGCGAAGCTGAACTCCGGCAACGGCGTGATTCTGCAGATGATGGACGACGACGACAGCCTGGTGGGTGCTAAGATGACCGATGCAGGCCCCATGTTCAACACCGAATTTAACGAGGCTCCTGGCTGGCCTTCCGAGAACGGACAGATCACCTCCAAAATGCCGCCTAAGCCCGCAGGTGGTCCTGGCGGCCCCGGTGGTCCCGGCGGTCCTGGCGGCCCTGGTGGTCCCGGCGGCCCTGGTGGCCCTGGTGGTCCTGGTGGTCCCGGCGGTCCTGGTGGCCCTGGTGGTCCTGGCATGATGGCTCCTGTAAAGCCTGACACCTTCCTCAACGCCACGGATGTTACGTTGAACGGCAATGTCTACAACGGTACCGGTTACTATGGCGAGAAGGCCAAGCCTCTGTTCGTGACGCTGGGCAAGGGTGCTGTCCTCAACGGCGCCATCTCCGCCACGGAGACTCGTCATATCGACGAGAACGGCAAACAGAACACCCATTTCACCATCAAGGAGTTCTACTATCTGGCCCATGTAGAAAACCGCAACTTCTTCAACGGTGACAACACTGTGGAAGTCACCCTGAAGGACGGCGCTGTTTGGAACGTCACCGCCCCCGGCATCATCAACAAGCTCACCGTGGGCGAGGGTTGCACACTCAACGGTGTGGTAACAGAGAATGCCGACGGCACTTTGACCGTTTCTCCCAAGGCCTGATCGTCTGCATGTCTTTAGCTTAATTACCCGGCAGCATTTTGCTGCCGGGTTTTTCTTTTTCTCTGCAACTTTTCCAGAATTTATGCGTCAATATTAGTGACCATATTTTTAAATTGGAATGGAGGAATGAACATGAAAAAGATCAGGATTTTGCTCCCCTTGCTGCTGGTCCTTTCCCTGCTGGCTGCCTGCGGCGCAGCATCCCAATCCGAAGCAGCAGATACAGCCGCGAATGCAGGCACCTACGAAGAAGTGGCCACCGAGGATGCCACGGCCGAGGCTCCGGAAGCTGCTCCCGCAGAAGGTGAAACCGCTTCCACCGAAGCCCAGAGCACCTCCGGCATTACAGAAGGCACCGCCACAGAAGGAGACCTTTCGGAGCGAATCATCTACTCTGCCTACGCGGAAATCGAGACCACCGATTTTGACGCAAGCCTGGAGGCCGTTTACGACCTGCTGGATCAGTACGATGCCTTTGTGGAGAATTCCTCCGTAAACGGCAGCAATCTCTATGACACCTACTCTGGTACGGTGTCCCATCGCAGCGCTTCCTTCACCCTGCGGGTTCCCAAGGAATCCTATTCCGCCATGACCTCAGGCCTGGACGCTGTTGGCAACGTGACCTATCTCAGCAGCAACGCTGAAAATATCACCGCCCAATATACCGATACGGAATCTCAGCTCAGCGCCTATGAGCTGCAAGAGGAGCGACTGCTGGATATCCTGTCCCAGGCGGAAAATGTGGAAGATATGATTGAACTGGAAAGCCGGCTCAGTGAGATTCGATACCAGAAAGAAGCTCTCACCTCCCAGCTCAAGAACTGGGACAACCAGGTGGCGTATAGCTCCGTGACGCTTTCGCTCCAGGAGGTCCAGGTGCTGACGCCGGAGCCTCAGGAGGAAAAAACCTACTGGCAGCAAGTGGGAGACGGCTTCCTCGCCACTGTCAACTGGATGGGACGGGCCGGAAAAGCGCTGTTCCGTGTCTTTGTGGCTGCGCTCCCGATTCTCCTTCCCATTGCCGCAGTGATCGTCATCACCGTTTTGCTGTGCCGTCGAAAAAAGAAGCATGTCAAATCCGGCACGCCTCAGCCGCCCTCTGATCCGCCAAAAGCATAGGCTTTATCGTACCGTTTGTATCCAATTTGTTTCCATCTTGTTCCTTTACATTTTCTCCTGGCAATTCTATACTTGTAGTATCAATACTTGCACGGGAGGTCCTTGCAATGCCGCTGTACAAACGATTTACCGCAATTTTTCTGAGCCTTGTCCTTTTTGTCTCCATGCTGTGCGTCTCTGCTGCCGCATTCTCAGACGTCACAGAGGATATGTGGTTTGCCGAATATGTGTCGTATGTGCAGGACCACGGCCTGTTCCGCGGCATTGACGACACCTCCTTCGGTCCTGACACCACCATGACCCGGGCCATGTTTGTCACCGTACTGTACCGTGCGGACTGCGCTGGTGCTGACAGCTATCCCGACAGCGGCTTTACCGATGTCAACCCGGACCTATACTACATCAACGCCGTGAACTGGGGCAAATCCACAGGCCTGGTCAACGGCATGACGGAGACCACCTTTGAGCCGGAAACGCCCATCAGCCGGGAACAGATCTGCACCCTGGTCTATCGGTACGCCCAGTATGTGGGCTACACGCTGCCAGAAGCTGTTGAACCTGTGACCTTTACTGACGCAGACCGTATTGGAGAATATGCCCGGGAGGCCGTGACCGCCTGCCAGCTTGCCGGGCTCATCAACGGTTATCCTGATGAAACCTTCCAGCCTCAGGCCTCCGCATCCAGAGCAGAGGTTGCCGCCATCTTTACCCGGCTGGGCCAGCTTTTGGAGGCCGACGGACGGCAAGTAGGGCCTGGCCCGGTGGATCTCAGCGATTGGAGACTGATTCTGGTCAACCGCTGGAATCCCATTCCAGACGGCTATGTAGACAGCATCTCCCTGCGCAGCACCCCCTGGGGCGAGGATGTGGACGCCCGGATCTATGATGATCTGATGGCTATGATGCAGGCCATGTCCGACGACGGGATCAGTGCCTACATTGACTCCGGTTTCCGTACCAACGCCATTCAGCAGTTCTTGTTCCAGCGGAAGGTCAATGAATACATAAGCTACGGCTACGGTTACTCCAGCGCGGAGGCTATGGCGGAAAAATGGGTGGCGCGGCCCGGCACCAGCGAACACGAGCTAGGGCTGGCTGTGGACATCAGCATGTATGCCAGCAACGCCGATACTGTCCACGCATGGCTGGCGGAAAACGCTTGGCAGTACGGATTTATCTATCGGTATCCTGACGGCTCCACCGACATTACCGGCGTCAACACGGAACCCTGGCACTATCGCTATGTGGGGAAAGAATACGCGGAAATGATCTATAATTCCGGCCTGACGCTGGAGGAATTCCTGGCACAATATCAATAATCTGTAGTCCTGGAGGCCATGCCAATCGGCAGGCCTCCAGGACTTTCTGCAAGCCGCCGAAAACTGCCTTTCGGCAGCACTTTTTTTCGTCTTTCTGACAAATTTTAATCGCAATGGCTTTTGCCACTTGACAATATGTACCGATGAAATATAATAGGCTTATCCGTGTCATTTGGCAGCACTGGCTGCTGGACGGCACGGAAATTTTTTGGAAAGAAACGGGGGAGGATAAATGGCAAAAGAACTCATTCGTCTCCAGAACGTATCCATGAGCTTTGACGGCGAAACGGTGCTGGACTCCATTGATCTGACGATCAACGATCATGAGTTTCTCACTTTGCTTGGCCCCAGCGGATGTGGAAAAACCACAACCCTGCGCATCATTGGAGGCTTTCAAAAGCCTACGTCTGGAGACGTATTTTTCGATGGCGAGCGGATCAACGATGTTCCGCCCTATCGCCGCAAGATCAACACTGTGTTTCAACGATACGCACTATTCCCACACCTGGACGTCTATGACAATATTGCATTTGGTCTTCGTGTCAGCAAGCTTTCCGAGGACGAAGTGGACCGGCGTGTGACCGAAATGTTGGAAATCGTCAGCCTAAAGGGATTCCAGAACCGAAAAGTGACTTCCCTTTCTGGTGGCCAGCAGCAGCGGGTAGCTATCGCCCGAGCTCTGGTGAATCAGCCCAAGGTTCTCCTATTAGATGAACCCCTGGGCGCCCTTGACATGCGGCTTCGGAAAGATATGCAGAATGAGCTCAAACGCATCCAGCAAGCGCTGGAGATCACATTTATCTATGTAACCCACGACCAGGAGGAGGCCTTGGCCATGAGCGACACGGTGGTCGTCATGGACAAGGGCTGCATTCAGCAGATTGGCTCTCCGGTGGACATTTACAATGAACCCCGCAATGCTTTCGTGGCCGATTTCATCGGCGAAAGCAATATTCTCGACGGCGTAATGCGAAAGGACTACGAGGTGGAGTTTTTTGGCCACCGCTATCAATGTCTGGACCACGGCTTTGCCCCCAATGAACCGGTGGACGTGGTCATCCGGCCGGAGGACATCGACATTGTCTCTCCCACAGGCGGGTATCTCACCGCCGTCGTCACCAATGTCATTTTTAAGGGTATTTTTTACGATACCTTCGTGGATGTGGGCGGTTTCAAATGGCTGATTCAGACCACCGACGCCCACAACATGGGGGATCGGATCGGCATCAGCCTGGACCCCGACGCCATCCACGTCATGAAAAAGAGCTCCTACTCCGAGCAGTTCGGCGACTACAGTTCCTACAGTGCCGAATACGATGAAATGGAGGAGGATCCGGAGGGCGAAGGCGATGAAGAGTAAGCTGTTGGCCGGCCCCTATCTGCTCTGGATGCTGATCTTCACCCTGGTGCCTCTGGGCATTGTGGTGTACTACGCCTTCACCGACTCCATCACCGGCGGCTTTACCCTGGAAAACATCGCCAAGATGGGCACCTATCTCCCCATCTTTTTCCGCTCCATCGGTCTGGCGGCCGTGGCTAGCATCATCTGCCTGCTCATTGGCTACCCGGTAGCCTACTGCATCGCCTCCGTGGGGGAAAAATGGCAGAAGCTGCTTTCCATGCTGGTGATGCTTCCTATGTGCATGAGCTTTTTGCTCCGGACTCTAGCCTGGGTTGCCCTGCTGGAGGATACCGGCATTATCAATCAGATTCTTGGCGCCATCGGCATAGGTCCTCTTCCGTTGGTCCGAAATAATGGCGCCGTAATCCTGGGTATGGTCTACAACTATCTGCCCTATATGATTATGCCGCTATACACCGTAATCATGAAGATCGATCCAAAGCTGGAGGAGGCAGCCCAGGATCTGGGCTGCAACGGGGCCCAGGTATTCCGTCGGGTGACCCTGCCCCTCAGCGTTCCCGGAATCATCTCCGGTATCACCATGGTGTTCGTTCCCGCCGTCTCCACCTTCTATATTTCTCAGAAACTGGGCGGCACCGGCACCATTCTCATCGGCGACGTCATCGAAAGCCAGTTCAAAACCGCCTACAACCCCAATCTGGGCGCAGCACTGAGCCTGGTTTTGATGGTCATGGTGCTGATCTGCGTGGGCATTATGAACCACTTCTCCGCGGAGGATGAGGGAGAGGAGATGATGACCCTGTGAAGAAATTCACCCGTGTCTTTACCGTTCTGGTCTTTCTATTCCTGTATCTTCCCATGATCGTACTGGCCGTGGCCTCTTTCAATCAGGGCACAGACATCGCCTCCTGGGATGGCTTCACCCTCAGCCAATATACTGCCCTATTCCAGGACGACAACCTGCTGCCGCTGCTGCGGAATTCCGTGATTGTGGCCATTGTTGCCGCCATTATCTCCACCATTCTCGGTACCATGGCCGCCGTGGGCATCCACAATATGCGGCAGCGTCCCCGAGCTCTGGCTATGACGCTCACCAACATCCCCATGACCAATCCCGACATCGTCACCGGCGTTTCTCTGGCGCTGCTGTTTGCCTTTGTAGGGGTTCTGCTTCGGCGGAATCATGTCATGGGCTTTGGCACGCTGCTCATCGCCCATATCACCTTCGATATGCCCTATGTGATCCTGTCTGTGATGCCCAAGCTATCCCAGATGGATCCCGATCTCCAGGAGGCAGCCCTGGATCTGGGCTGTAATCCAGTCCAGGCCTTTTTCCGAGTGGTCATCCACGAGATCACCCCTGGTATAATCTCCGGTGCGCTGATGGCCTTTACCATGAGCCTAGACGACTTTGTCATATCCTATTTCGTCTACGGGCCCAGCTTTGTGACGCTGCCGGTGGAAATCTACAATTACACCAAGAAACCGCTGCATCCGAAGATCTACGCCCTGTTTACCCTGCTGTTCCTGGCGATCCTACTGCTGATGGTCCTGATGAACCTGCTGCAGCTCCATGACGCCAAACGACGCAAAGACAGCCACAAACAACCCAAAAGAGAGGAGCTTCTATAACATGAATCACTTTTTTCGCCGGGCTGCTAGCTTGCTGCTTTCCGCCCTTCTGTTTGTTCCCATGGCCGCCGGTGTTTTGAGTGTCGACACCGGTGCTGCCGACGAAACGGTGACCATCAACGTCTACAACTGGGGCCAGTATATCTCTGACGGCACCGATGGCTATATCGACATCAACAAGGCCTTTACCGAGGCCACCGGCATTGAGGTCAACTATATGACCTACGACACCAACGAGAGCCTGTACACCAAGCTCAAGACCGGCGGTTCCACCTATGACATTATCATCCCTTCGGACTATATGGCCGGCCGACTCATTGACGAGGGCTTGGTTCAGAAAATCGACTTTAACAATATCCCCAATTATTCTTATATTGACGAGGCCTACAAGAACACCGCCTATGACCCCACCAACGAGTATTCTGTCCCCTACACCTGGGGCACGGTAGGCGTGATCTACAACACAAAATATGTAGACGAAGCCGACATCGGCAGCTGGGATCTGCTGTGGAACGAGAAGTACTCCGGCAAAATTCTCATGTTTGACAACAACCGGGATGCCTTTGCCATCGCCGAGGCTCTGCTGGGCTACTCTCTCAACACCACAGACGAGGATGAGCTGCGGGCCAGCGCGGACTATCTCAAGGAGCAAAAGCCCCTGGTACAGCAGTATGTCATGGATCAGATCTTTGATAAGATGATCCGAGAAGAAGCCTGGGTTGCCCCCTACTACGCAGGAGATTACCTGTGGATGCTGGATGAAAACGAGGATCTGGGCTTCTACTTCCCGGAAGAGACCTTCAATATGTATATCGACTGCTTTATGATCCCCACCTCTTCGGAGCACAAGGCGGAGGCCGAAGCCTATATCAACTTCCTGCTGGACCCGGAGATCTGCGGCGAGAACCTGGAATACCTGGGCTATTCCGCACCGGAATCCGCTGCCAAGGAATATATGGATCCTGAGATTGCAGAAAGTGAAATCGCCTATCCATCAGCAGAGGTGCTGTCCCGGACAGAGAATTTCCTCTATCTCCCCGCGGAAACCAACCAGCTTATGGATTCCCTGTGGCTGGAGGTCAAAACCGGCAGCTCCAGTAATACAATGCTGATTATTGCCGCCGTGGCGGTGGTCGTGGTGGTGGCCGCTGTTCTGGTTATTATCACCCTGCGGAAGAAAAAGAAAAAGGCCCGCCGTGGTCGTTCCGCCGGATAAAATAAGCTGTAAGGACGGATCATCTTTTAGATGGTCCGTCCTTTTTTCAATATGACACCTAATCTGTCCCACTTTCTTGCCAGACATGATATAATGGAACAGATAATTCCCGAAAAAGAGGAGGTTTCCCATGGTCCGCTTGCTTGCCGTGGATATGGACGGCACCTGTCTAAATAGCAAAAACAAGATTACACCCAAAACGCTGAAGGCGCTCCAGGCTGCCGCCGCATCTGGCATCATCGTGGTTCCTACCACTGGCCGTGCCCTGACTTGTCTGCCCCATCAGCTTTTGGCACAGCAGGGTCTGCTGTATCGGTATGTCATCTCCTCCAACGGTGCCAGAGTGACCGACTGTGCAGATTCCACCACCATCTATCAGGCCGAAATTCCCCTGGCAGATGCCTGCGGTCTCCTTTCAGCACTGCAGGGACAGCGTTTGGGGTGGACGGCCCACGTAAATCAGGAGTATTTGGTTCAAGGCCGGCTTCTGCACAGAATGGGACGGTTCATCTATGGCAAAGATGCACAGACTTCCCGCCGTGTCTCTCAGCTTTCCGAAACGCTGCAGCAAATGGGCCAAGATGTGGAAGAACTTCAGCTTTTCTTTTTGTCCTCCAGCGCCCGTCCTGCGGTGGAAGCCACGCTGTCTCGTTATCCCCAGCTTGCCGCTGCTTACGGCAGCCGCTATGTGGAGATTTATTCTCAAAACGCCTCCAAGGGCACAGCCCTCAAAGCTCTGGCAGCGCATCTAAACATTGCCCAGGCAGAGATTGCCTGCATCGGTGACGGCGAAAACGATCTGAGTATGTTTTCTGTCTCCGGAGCGCGTTTTGCCATGGGCAACGGCGAGGCTTCTTTGAAGGAGATGGCCGACATTGTCCTCCCCACTCAGGATCAGGACGGTGTTGCCGAGGCCATATTCCGTCACGTACTCTGATCTTCCAAGATTCCCTTTGCCTTTTCTCCAGGCCTATGGTATCATTAGGCCGGAAAAAGAGGACAAATCCGTCTGCAAGACGGATACAACAGCAAGGGAGGTATTGTCGTGACCGGACAAATGAAAAAATCGGATGCATTTCAGCGCTATTTTCTCTATTTCTTCCTGTACTGCGTGATCGGATGGTGCTACGAGGTCTTTTTGGAGGTCGTGGTCTACCGTTGGGGCTTCTCCAATCGAGGGGTGCTCTTTGGCCCCTATCTGCCTGTCTATGGCGTAGGCGCCCTGGTCTTTCTGTTTTTGCTGTATCCGCTTCTGCGGGGAAAGCCCTGGAAGTGGCGACTTCTGCTGCTGCCAGTGATCTTTTTTGGCTGTGGGCTGACTGCCACGCTCATTGAGCTGATTGCTTCCTACCTGTGCGAGCTGATGATGGGTTCCTGGCCCTGGCAGACCTACGCCCGGGATTATACCATTCAATTTCAGGGACGTATCGCCCTTTCTCCTTCCATCCGATTCGGATTGGGAGGCGTGGTATTCTTGTATCTTGTCCAGCCCCTTTTTGAACGGCTGGTGGGCAGTCTGCGGCCCAATGTGCGCACCCTGGTATTCGGCATCTGTCTGGGCGTGATGGTCCTAGATGCCCTGGTGTTTTTCATAAAAACGATTCTTTGACCAGCTGTTTATGATTGAGAAAACAGCATTGTCATGATACAATAGGAACCATTAAAAGCATGGATAACAAGGAGATGTACCATATATGAAATTAGGAATCGGCGTTCACACGCTGGATTCTATATCTCCATACCTCTCCATAAACGCCGATAAAGCCTGATATAGCGCGGTTTTACGCAAAACCAACCAAATTATAACTTCATATTTCTCTATGCAGTCCCACGCGGAAATGGCGTAAAAATGGCGTAAAAATGGCGTAGAGAAATCGGCTAATTTGCAGAAGGAAAAGAGCACTACTACTTTGAGAAAGAACAAAGATGAGCACAGCCTATACAAACGGGCCGTGCTCATCTCTTTTATACGGTTATACGGTCAAACG
>CASEPH010000340.1 GCA_949289625.1 uncultured Clostridia bacterium
TGCAGACTTTTGGAAGCCCATGGTAGACACTGTCCACGGCACCATCGTAGAGTGCAACACCGCCTATGGCGATGCCATGGTCGGTGTGCGGGACAATACGGAATCTCATCGGAAGCTTCTGGAAGAGCATGATTGGACAAAGTACTTCCCTGTGGACTTGATGGACGCCGAAGGACCGGATGTAGTCTGGTCTATCCCCAACGGCAAAGTTCTTAAGGAAAACCATGTGGGCAAAGACATCCTGAATTACGACTCCATGCTGGTGCTGGCTCACTTCAAGGGGCACCCCATGGGCGGCTATGGCGGGGCTTTGAAGCAGCTCTCCATCGGCTGTGCCAGCCGGGCTGGAAAAGCCCTTATCCACTCCGGAGGAAAAACCGGCGACCGCTTCGACACCTGGAAACAGCACGCCAGCAACGTGGAATTCCCCGAAGCCATGGCTGATGCAGCCATGAGTGTGGTGGAGCATTTCAAGGATAAGATCGCTTTTATCAACGTGATGAAGAATTTATCCGTGGATTGTGACTGCTGCGCTGTGGCGGAGGACCCCTGCATGAGGGATATCGGTATTCTGGCCTCTTTGGATCCGGTGGCCATTGATCAGGCCTGCATCGACCTGGTGGTGGCCTCTGACGACCCAGGCAAAGAACACTTTATGGAGCGGGTCAACAGCCACAACGGTATCCACACCATTGAGGCTGCTGCTGACTTGGGATACGGCACCCGGGGATATGAGCTCATTGAGCTGTAAGCAGCCGAAAGGAGTGCGCGTCAATGGGTAAGATATTGGTTGCCTATTTTTCTGCCAGCGGCGTCACCGCCCGGACGGCGGAGGCCATTGGCCAGGCCCTGGCGGCAGATGTATACGAAATTTGTCCAGAGAAGCCTTATACCTCCGGAGATTTGAACTGGATGGATAAGAATAGCCGCAGCACACTGGAGATGAACGACCCGGCCTGCCGGCCTGCCATCAGCGGCACTGCGGCGGATATAGGGCAGTATGACACCATTCTCCTGGGATTCCCCATTTGGTGGGGCGTGGAGCCGCGTATTGTGGACACCTTTCTGGACAGCTATGATTTTTCCGGAAAGACCCTGATTCCCTTTGCAACTTCCGGGGGCAGCGGCATCGCCGCGGCGGAGAAAAGTCTGCGTAGCCACTGCCCTGCTGGCGCATGGGGAAAGGGACACCTGGTGAGCCCCGCCAACGCAGCGCAGTGGGCCAGAAGTGTACTGTAGCGCAAATCAGAGAAAGCCATATCGCTGCGGGTCGGCCCGGGCCATTGACCGCCTCGTCCGATGTGGGCTTGATGCTCTTCCGAACTGAGCCGTGGGAGAGTCTATTTTGCATGGAAAGCGAGCAGAGGCCAATGCCCAAAGGATCACAAGCCCTGACCCGGGCGAGGAAGGATGAAATCATCAGCGCCTGTGCTGCGCTGTACGAGACCACGAGCTTCCGGGATATTACCCTGGGGGATATTGGAGCAAGGACCTCTTTCACCCGCACCTCTATTTATAACTACTTTCAGACCAAAGAGGAGATATTCCTGGCTTTGATGCAGCGGGAATATGAGGCCTGGACCGAAGATCTGGAGAGTTTGCTGCATCGCTTTGCGTGCATTTCCGCCGAGTCCTTTGCCGGAGAACTGGCCCACACGCTGGAGGAACGTCGTTGTCTGCTGAAGCTCATGTCCATGAATCACTATGATCTGGAGGCAAATACCCGTATGGAAAACCTTGTGGCTTTCAAGCGGGCCTATGGCGGCGCACTGCAGGCTGTGCGGCGCTGCCTGGAAAAGTTTTT
>CASEPH010000341.1 GCA_949289625.1 uncultured Clostridia bacterium
AGTTCGAGCAGAGCCATGAGGACACCTATGTGGTGTCCATGTCCAGCCGGACCATTGTCTATAAGGGCATGTTCCTGGTGAAGCAGCTGCGGAAGTTTTACCTGGATCTTCAGGATGAACGGGTGAAATCCGCCATTGCCATGGTCCATTCCCGGTTCTCCACCAATACCAATCCCAGCTGGCAGCGGGCCCATCCCAATCGCTTTATTGTACATAACGGCGAGATCAACACCATCCAGGGCAATGCGGACCGGATGCTGGCCCGGGAGGAGACCATGGAGACCTCCGCGTTCTCCGAGGATGATCTGGGGAAGGTCTTCCCGGTGGTCAATGTGTCCGGGTCTGACTCGGCCATGCTGGATAATACACTGGAATTCCTGGTGATGAGCGGCATGGATCTGCCCAAGGCCGTCATGTTGACCATTCCCGAGCCCTGGGTGAACAACCGGGCCATGAGCCAGAAGCGGAAGGATTTTTATCAGTACTATGCCACCATGATGGAGCCCTGGGACGGTCCTGCCTCCATCCTGTTCTCTGACGGCGATCAGATGGGTGCGGTGCTGGACCGAAACGGCCTCCGGCCCTCCCGGTACTACATCACCAACGACGGCCGGCTGATTTTGGCCTCCGAGGTGGGCGTGCTGGATATTCCCGAGGAAAAGATCGTGAAAAAGTCCCGGCTGACTCCCGGCAAAATGCTGCTGGTGGACACCAAGCAGGGCCGGGTCATTGGTGACGACGAACTGAAAGACTACTACGCCGGCCAGGCCACCTATGGCCAGTGGCTGGACAATCAGCTGATTTGCCTGGCTGACCTGCCCATTCCCAACCAGTCTGTACCCAAATATTCCAAGTTTGAACGGGCCAGAATGATGAAGGCCTTCGGCTATACCTATGAGGATCTGAAGCTCTCCATCGCTCCCATGGCCATGACCGGGTCAGAGCAGGCTGCTGCCATGGGCATCGATGCACCGCTGGCCTGCCTGTCCAAGATGCACCAGCCCCTGTTCAACTATTTCAAGCAGCACTTTGCCCAGGTCACCAATCCACCCATCGACGCCATCCGGGAGGAAATCGTCACCGCCACCAACGTCTATGTGGGCACCGACGGCAACCTGCTGGAGGAAAAGGAAGAGAACTGCCGGGTCCTGCGGATCAACAATCCCATTCTTACCAGCCTGGATATGCTGAAGATTCGGAAGCTGGATCGGCCTGGCTTCAAGGTCCATACCATTTCCATCCTGTACTATAAGAATACCAGCCTGGAAAAAGCCCTGGAACAGCTGTGCAATTCTGTGGACCGGGCCTACCGGGAGGGGGCCAATATTCTGATCCTGTCCGACCGAGGCGTGGATGAGAACCATGTGGCCATTCCGTCCCTGCTAGCGGTTTCCGCCGCGGCAAAACACTGCGTCCGCACCAAGAAGCGGACGGCCCTAGGCCTGATCCTAGAGACAGCGGAGCCTCGGGAGGTCCATCATTTTGCCACGCTGCTGGGCTATGGCGCGTCCGCCATTAACCCCTATCTGGCGCTGGAGAGCATCCAGGGCATGATCGAGGACGGCTTGATGGATAAGGACTACTATGCAGCGGAGAAGGACTATACCAAGGCGGTGCTCTCCGGCATTGTAAAAATTGCCTCCAAAATGGGTGTTTCCACCATCCAGTCCTACCAGGGCAGCCAGATTTTTGAGGCTATCGGCATCAACAGCGATGTAATTGAGAAATACTTTACCGGCACCGTAAGCCGGGTGGGCGGTATCGGTCTGAAGGAAATTCAGGAAGATGTCAACGCCCTCCATGACCGGGCCTTCGATCCCTTGGAACTCTATACCGACGAGGCGGTGGAATCCGCAGGCCTCCATAAGTATCGGGCCGGGAAGGAGCGACATCTCTACAGTCCCATGGCGGTGCATCTGCTGCAGCTATCCACCCAGACGGGGAACTATGAAAAGTACAAGGAATACGCGGCCTTGGTCAATGATCCGGGTCAGATTGTGAATCTCCGGGGCGCCATGGAGATCCGGTTCCCGGAGGACGGAGGCATTCCCATTGAAGAAGTGGAAAGCGTGGAATCCATTGTGAAACGCTTCCAGACCGGCGCCATGAGCTTTGGTTCTCTTAGCCAGGAGGCCCACGAGTGCATGGCCATCGCCATGAATTCCATCGGAGGCAAATCCAATACCGGTGAGGGCGGTGAGTTGGCAGAACGGTACCGTATCGGTCCCGACGGCCTCAACCGCTGCTCCGCGGTAAAGCAGGTAGCTTCTGCACGGTTTGGCGTGGACTCGAAGTATCTGGTCAACGCCAAGGAGATCCAGATCAAGATGGCCCAGGGGGCAAAGCCCGGCGAAGGCGGCCATCTGCCGGGGGCCAAGGTATACCCCTGGGTGGCTAAGACCAGATATTCCACCCCCGGTGTGACGCTGATTTCCCCTCCGCCCCACCATGACATCTATTCCATCGAAGATCTGGCACAGTTGATCTATGACCTGAAAAATGCTAACCGGGATGCCCGTATTTCCGTAAAGCTGGTCTCTGAGGCTGGCGTGGGTACGGTAGCGGCAGGTGTTGCCAAGGCCGGCGCCCAGTTGATTCTGATCTCCGGCTTTGACGGCGGATCTGGCGCAGCCCCCAAGACCTCCATTCAGAATGCAGGCCTGCCTTGGGAATTGGGACTGGCGGAGACCCATCAGACCCTGATTATGAACGGCCTGAGAAGCCGTGTCATCGTAGAGGCCGATGGCAAGATCATGACCGGCCGGGATGTAGCCATCGCCTGTATGCTGGGCGCCGATGAGTTCGGTTTCGGCACCACGGCCCTCATCGCCATGGGCTGCATTATGATGCGGGTGTGCAATAAGGACACCTGTCCCGTAGGTATTGCCACCCAAAATCCGGAACTGCGGAAGCGGTTCTGCGGCAAGCCGGAGTATATCGTCAACTTTATGAAGTTCGTGGCTCAGGAGCTGCGGGAGATCATGGCCCGGCTGGGCATCCGCACCGTGGCGGAACTGGTGGGCCGCAGCGACTTTCTGGATGTGCGGAAGGATTTGGAGGGCAGCCGCGCCAGCCTGCTGGATCTCCATCAGATTCTCGACAATCCCTATGTGGAGGATCGGAAGGACGCCATGTACAATCCCGCCGACGCCTACGACTTCCAGCTGGATAAGACCCTGGATATGAAGGTGCTACTGAAGGAGTTTAAGAAGAATCTCAAGACCGGCGAGAAGAAGCAGGTTAACCTGAAGGTCTCCAGCACGGACCGGGCTCTGGGCACCATCCTGGGCAGCGAAATCACCAAGCATTTTGGGGAGGAACTGCCGGAGGATACCTTTGTGGTCAACTGTACCGGCGGCGGTGGACAGAGCTTCGGTGCGTTTATTCCGAAGGGACTTACTCTGCGGTTGGAGGGCGACAGCAACGACTATTTCGGTAAGGGGCTCTCCGGCGGCAAGTTGATCCTCTATCCCCCAAAGAAAAGTACCTTCCAGGCCGATGAAAACGTGATTGTAGGCAACGTGGCCCTCTACGGCGCCACCTCCGGCAAGGCCTATATTGCAGGCGTGGCCGGCGAGCGGTTTGCGGTCCGGAATTCCGGCGCCTATGCCGTGGTGGAAGGTGTGGGCGATCACGGCTGCGAATACATGACCGGCGGCCGGGTGGCGGTACTGGGTACCACCGGCAAGAACTTTGCGGCGGGTATGTCCGGCGGAATCGCCTATGTCCTGGACGAGGAAAGCGACCTCTATCTCCGGGCCAACAAAGGCATTGTGGCCCTGGAGGCGGTCACCAGCAAGGCCGACGTCATGGAACTCAAGGGCATGATTGAGGCCCATGTGGAGGCCACCGGCAGCGTCAAGGGCAAGAAGATTTTGGAGCATTTCTCCGATTATCTGCCCAAGTTTAAGAAGGTCATCCCCAACGACTACAAGAAGATGCAAAACATGATCGTACGCATGGAGGAAAAGGGCTTTAACAACGAGGAAGCCCAGATCGAAGCCTTCTATGCGGCCACCAAGAGCAACTGAGGAGGGAAACACAGATGGGAAAGCCTACAGGTTTTTTAGACTACGCGCGACAGGAGTGCCAGGTGGTTCCCCCTGCGGAGAGAATCCAGAACTGGAATGAATTTAAGCCGCTGATTTCCAAAGAGGAGCAGCAGCGGCAGGCAGCCCGTTGTATGGACTGCGGCGTGCCCTTCTGCCAGGCGGGCATGATGTTTGGGAATGCCGTATCCGGCTGTCCGCTCCACAATCTGATTCCCGAGTGGAACGATTTGATCTACGAGGGAAACTGGGAGCAGGCTTATTACCGGTTGCGAATCACCAACAATTTCCCCGAATTTACCGGCCGGGTCTGCCCTTCACCCTGCGAGAAGGCCTGTTCCTGCAATATCCACGGGGAGGCGGTGACTTGCCATAACAACGAGCTG
>CASEPH010000342.1 GCA_949289625.1 uncultured Clostridia bacterium
CTGAGCGGCGGTACATGGCGCACCATGTACGACAACCTGAGCACCATGCAGAACTATACGCTGGATGCCTCGCCTGCAGCACTTGGTTTGGCTTCCAACGAGTATGTGACCCAGTTTATGGTGTCCTTCGGCGTGGTGCCCGCCAATTTCCGACAGGTGGAGGCACCGAGAGTCTATTGCAATGTAGTCTCTTGGCTCACTGGTGGCACCCAGTTCGTTAACCAGGCAGATGTGGGCGGTGTCTATGACGGACAGTGGATCATGGCAACCAGCCGTTGGGTAACCAAGGTTTATAAGCCTTCCGAGCCCCTTCCCAGAACGGGATATTGATCCAATTCCATTACATCCAGGAGGGTCGCCCAATTGGGCGGCCCTCCCATTTTGAGGAGGAACTATCTATGAGCAGAGGAGAACAAAAGGTTCAACGGCCTTTCAACTGGTTTCAGCTCGGAGGAAAGGTACACCGGTTCCAGCTCGATATTTATAAGAAAGGGTGATTAACATGAAGTTGAAAAAATACTTACGTGCCTTTTGTGTGATTTCCCTTATGGCGATTTTACTCGCCGTCCCCGCATTTGCAGCTGGCGGTGATGTGGCTGGTGCAGTGGAACAGACCTGGGACGATGCCGCAACGCAAATCAAAACAGTCGTGGACAATGTGGTTTTTCCTGCCCTGAGCATGATCCTTGCCATTGCATTCTTTGTGAAGCTGGGAATGTCGTACTTCGATTACCGCACAAGGGGACAATTCGAATGGACTGGTCCGGCAATCCTCTTTGTATGCCTTATCTTCGTGCTGTTGGCCCCCAATTACATCTGGGGCATCGTCGGCATCTAAGAACTGATAGCCGCACCCTCTCCTGATTGGGAAGAGGGTGCGGTTACCTTTTGTGGGAGGAGGTGATAGTGCCTAATGTTTATTTGGGATTTTGTAGCCAATCCCATTATGGATGCTCTTATGGATTGGTTTTACAGTCAGGTCGTTGGCTTTCTCGGCGCATTTTTTGCCCAGATGGGCAATATGGGTGCGGAACTTTTTGAATTGGAATGGGTGCAAGCTGTTGTCCTATTCTTCTCCCAACTCGGTTGGGCTCTGTATGGCGTCAGTCTGGTCGTTTCTGGTTTTGAGTGCGGAATAGAATATATTTCTGGCCGTGGCAATATCCAACAGGCTGCATTAAATGCCATTAAGGGTTTTCTGGCAGTGAACCTGTTTACCGTTGTTCCAGTTCGCCTGTATTCGTTATCCGTTGCGCTGCAAGGGACCTTTGCACAAGGTATCACCGGAGCCGGTTCAGGCATTGGAGATCTTGGCGCGGCAATTTTGGAAAACATGGAGTCTACTTCCTTAACGGAGATCGCGGCTGCTGGCCACTGGGGAATTGGCACCAACCCACTCATGCTGATCTTCTGCATAATTTTGATGGCTTATGCTGTGATCAAGGTATTTTTCGCAAATCTAAAAAGGGGCGGCATTCTTCTCATCCAGATCGCGGTTGGAAGCCTCTATATGTTTTCAATCCCTAGAGGATACACCGATGGATTCACCCAGTGGATGAAGCAAGTGATTGGCTTATGCCTTACCGCTTTCCTGCAGGCCACCATATTGGTGGCAGGGCTGATGGTATTCAGCGAGCATGCTCTGCTGGGATTAGGTCTGATGCTTTCTGCTGGCGAGGTGCCCAGGATCGCAGGGACATTTGGTCTGGACACCACTACCAGAGCCAATATCATGTCGGCAGTCTATACAGCTCAAGCAGCTGTCAACACCACCCGCTCGCTCGTGCAGGCGGCAACAACCAGATAAAACTTCTTCCATTATGCTTGCATTTACCGCATCTTCTTTGTTAGGTTTCGTGAATAGCTTTCTACGCTGAACTTATATATGCTTGCTTTGCAATTACACAAGAAGGAGGTCAGGATATGGCGGAAGACATCAAGAATCTTTGCGCTCCAATCCCATCCGCTCTGCATGCACAGGTTCGTGAAAATCAGGAAGCTTCCGGCAAGACCCTCGGCCAGTACATGACCTGGCTGATCACTCAATTCTACGAATACGAAAAAGGAGGAACTCCCAATATGGCTGACAACAAGAGAACCGTGGCATTCCAGGTCCCGGCAGATCTGTTCGAACAGTTCAAGGCGTATCTGGAAAAGAATCACATCAAGCAGAACGCATTCTTCTTGGACTGCATCCAACGAGCCCTTGCAGATGAGGCAGAATAAATGCTCAACAATGCCCTGCCGGTAATTGGCAGGGTATTGTTTTCTTCGAATCGAAATGACATCTAGGAGGTGAAGATGTGTTTATCTATCCTGAAAACCTGAAAGCAAAACCAATGCTTTGGCTTTGGGAACTGCGGGATATTGGTATTATCGGCGTCGGTTTTCTCCTCTCTGTCCTGGCTTTGAGTCAGGGGGCCGGGATGATACCACTCGTGATTACCGTCCTATTCTCCTTCCTAACTATTCGAGTGGACGGCTCCAGCATCCTGGACTTTTTACGAAGGGCCGCGTGTTTCCTAATCCTGCAGCAGCAATACTACGAATGGAGGCTTGACCCATGACTCGCAAAGAAAAATTGGCTCTTCGGCAACACCAGTCCACTCGACAGCTCATGGGTATGCAGGGTATTGCATCACATGGAATTACGACTTCCAATTCGGAGCTGGTCTTTTTCCTCATCCGACCCGATAACCTTTCCGTTCTATCATCCGAGGGTATCCGTGCCAGAGTAACGGCGCTTGCCAACCTCCTGCGGGCAGAGCCCGCTGTGGAGCTCTTGGTTGTCGATTCCAGGGAGTCCTTCCAACGAAACAAGGAATTCTATCAGAAGAGACTGGAAGAGGAAACGACCCCTGCCATTCGGAAATTGCTGATTGAGGATATGCGTCATCTGGATGAAATCCTGTCATCTTCCGCTTCTGCACGAGAATTTGTTTTGATTCTGCGGCGGGATCTGAAGTCGGACATGAGCGAAGGCACCTTGCGCCAATTGGAGAAAGGTATCTGTGATCATGGGCTGCACGTCCGCCTGGCCGATGAGCAAGATGTAAAACGCTTGCTGGCCGTTTATTACCAGCACGATATAACCACAGACTTCTTTCAAGATGTGGATGGAGAAAAGGCGGTGATCGAAAATGGCTAAGAAGAAAAAACAGAAGAAGAAAAACACACCCTCGAAACAACCCGTAGTATCCAGGCCCAAGGAGTTCCTGGATCTGATCGCACCGGCTGCAGTTAAGTTCAATACAGACCATTTCATTCTGGGTGGTACATATCGCAGTGTTGTTGCACTTCGAAGTTATCCCCCCACAACAGAGGAACTGGCTCTACTCCGTAGACTTGGCGAAATGGCTGGTGTCACCCTGCGCCTTTCCGCCAGGCGAGTTACCACAGCTGAGGAGGATGCTATTATTCATGCAGCCACCAACAAGAACCGGATGGAGCGCAGTAATTTCAGCAACATCAAGCAAAGCGTGACTGCAGAGGAAAAAATCCAGGATGTCGAAACCCTGATCAAAACAACGCGGCGGCAAACCGAGCCCCTTATCCATTGTTCCTGTTTTTTGGAGCTCACCGCTCCGACCATGGAAGAGCTCCGTTCCCTGCGCGATGAGGTCAACGCAATTCTCATCCGCTCCAAATTGGGAACAGATCCTCTACTCTTACGTCAGAGAGACGGATTTCTCTCCTCCAATCCTGCTGGTCAAAATGCGTTTGGCTCCTTTGCTGAACGTGTGCTGCCTGCATCCAGCGTGGCCAATCTGTACCCAATCAGCTATTCGGGGAAGACAGATCCGATGGGCTTTTACGTGGGCCGGGACAAATATGGCTCCAATGTTATCGTGGATCTGGACCGACGAGCCGATGACAAAACCAATGCCAGCGCATTGATACTTGGCAACAGCGGTCAAGGAAAAACATATCTGCTCCGGCTCCTACTGTGCAATGTCTTGGAGGCAGGTAAGTGTGCCATCTCTCTGGACTCGGAGCATGAAATGGAGGATCTCTGCAGAAATCTGGGAGGTTGCTTTCTGGACTTCATGGATGGCAGACATCGCATCAATTTATTGGAACCGCGCCGGTGGGATGATGGTAGTGAGCCTGATGATCCAGACGCGCCTCCTGCCTTCCACGGTACTCTCTTGGCCCAGCACATCTCATTCCTTCGTGACATCTTCCGTGTCTATAAGGACTTCGATGTCCCCCACATCGACACTTTGGAGCTGATGATAGAACGGCTCTACCGCAAATGGGGCATCAATGATAAGACGGACTTCTCACGTATGCTTCCTACCGATTATCCTATCTTATCAGACCTCTATGACACCATTGAGGATGCCTACCAGAACTATGAAGACGAGGAAGCTCTGAAACTCTATCCTCCCGAAATGCTTCGGGATCTGCTGCTGGGCCTCCACTCTATGTGCAAAGGTGCGGATGCACGATTCTTTAACGGACATACGAATATCTCGTCTGCGCGTTTCCTTGTGTTCTGTGTCAAAGGCTTGGACAGCGTCGCGCAAAACCTTCGGGACACCTTGCTGTTTAGTGTGCTCTCATATATGTCTGATCAGCTCCTCAGCGCCGGAAATACGGTGGCAGCGATTGATGAGCTGTACTTGTGGCTCACCAATCCGGTAGCTGTCACCTACATTCGAAACTGCCTGAAACGAGTAAGAAAGAAAGAGTCGTCCCTATTTCTCGCCAGTCAAAACCTGGAAGACTTTGACCAGCCGGGCGTCCGGGAGTTGACTCGCCCCCTTTTTGCAATCCCTACCCATCAATTTATTTTTAATGCAGGTGCCATTGATAAAAAGTTCTACATGGAAAACCTCCAGTTGGAGGAAGCGGAGTACGAACTGATTCGTTACCCCCAGAGAGGAGTCTGCCTCTACAAATGCGGGACAGACAGACATTTGCTGGCGGTCCATGCTCCTTCCCATAAGGAGCAGCTCTTTGGATCGGCAGGTGGTCGCTGATGGCAATTCCTGCTGCTGCCATTGCAAAAGCCGCAATTGGTGTCCTCTCAAACGAGAAGACACGCAAGGCTGCAGGCTGGGTTCTGGTAGCGATTCTATCCCCAATCATTCTCCTCATTGCTGCATTCTGTTCTATCCTGGGCGGTTCCGCTGATCACAACAGCAGCATCCTTGACCTGTGTTTCTATGGTGGCACATTACCAGCAGATATCCCTGCAGAATACAGAGCCTACATCGAAGACATGCAGGCAAGCTTTGCATTGTTGGATGAGCGAATTACAGAAATCAATAGCATGACAGAGGACGGAGAAAGTCTTGACGCTATACGTGTCAAGGCATTTTTTTATGCTCTGTATTTCGGCGCGGAGTCACCGAGCAGCCGAGCGCACCAACAATTTGTTGATTGCTTTGTCACTTATGAGGAACGTACCCGCCCGCTCGATTCAACTGATAGCGAAGACGAAAGTGCAGGAGAACCGGAGGAGGAAACCTACACCGTCGCAATTCCCATCACAGACATCGCCACAATATGGTCCAACATTCAAACGGCATTAGGAGAAACAGTTACGGAGGAGCAACGAAACAACGCAGACAGTATCTACAACCTGGTCCGTTACGGTTCTGCTACTGGAACAGAGGGC
>CASEPH010000343.1 GCA_949289625.1 uncultured Clostridia bacterium
GATGTAGTCGTAGATCCAAGGGTGGACGCCGTTCTGGGCCGCCCACTCCAGCCAGAGCCGGGCATCCGCCCGCAGCTCCACATGGAACATACGGTTGAGCAGGGCGGAGGACATGGGCCGGGTAATGGCGTTGTCCTGGGCCCGGTTGCCCGCTCCCACCACGATGGAGCCCTCGGGGAGATGGTACTCCCCCACCCGGCGCTCCAGGATCAGGGAGTAGAAAGCCTTCTGTACCTCCTGAGAGCAGGCGTTGAGCTCGTCCAGGAACAGGCAGTAGGGCTCGTCCCGGGCAATCATCCTGGGCGGGCAGAACACGCTCCGCCCGTCTGCGATCTGTGGCACGCCGATGATGTCCTCCGGGGCCAACTGGCTGCCCAGCAGGGACACACAGGGTAGGCCCACTTGCTCTGCAAACTGCCCCACGATACTGGATTTCCCGATACCTACTTGGCCCCAGATGAATATTGGCCGTACCAAGCCCACGTTCAGCAGGATGTCCAGAAGCTGTTTCTGGTTGACGGTTGTTGTAAGATTCACGGTTTCCTTCCTTTCCGGCGGATTGACCGCCGATACACAAAAAGATAGCCCACCGGAACGCTTTGCTCCGGTGGGCTTCATTGTTATAATATATCGTTAAAATCTTTGTGAAAACAGAAGTGTACCATACACGTTTTAAGATATTGACTGAATTTATCTTCTGGTACCGAGACAACGATTCCAGAAACCACCATCTTTTTCCACGAAAAAATCCACACGATCCACCTCTATAACATCGGGTTCTATCTCAGCAGATACAACAATAGTTGCTACAAGGACTACACCAACGAGGGCCAGTGATGCCAGCCCAATTATATATTTCCAAAATCCTATTTTTATCCCTCCTTTATTCGGTTGTTCTGATTTTGATTGAAAAAGAAATCCCCGGAGTTTTCACCCCGGGGATCCTGATCCATGTTAGAGATTCGGAATGATCTCATTTACGGTATACTCGTAGAGTTCGGTAGTTGTAGTGTTGATGTCGGAATCATCCCATCTGGTGAAGCTGCTGGTCGGCATGGTTGTATAATCATATCGATCGAAGGAAACACCTTCAATACCACTAATTGAAGTTATCGACGGATTCGGTAGTTCTATCACATACTCATCCATGTAAACCGTCGGCCAATCAGCATCGAGGTCATCTGCATAGTCCATACCCATCCAATCATTTGTTGGGTTGTCCAAGCGAACTGCACAGCAGATCTGGCGATCCCAACTGACCATCGGTCTGCCATTGATAGTATTATAGAACGCATGAAGATATCCGTCCGCATCAGGCATTAAGTATACCCAATAGATAAATTCATCGCCTTGCTCATTGGTGTACTGTGTCCAGTACCAATGATCGGTGTCAAGTGTATAATACTCACATGGCTCGACATATACTATTCCCATAGTATCATACGTAGTCTGTTGCTCGGCTACTATAGAACCGTCCCATTGCTCACGAAAAACAACCTGATCGTGGCTATCTCTGTTTGCATATGACTCGTCCAGCATAGCAAACAAATTATTATACCAAGTCTCGATATCTTGCAAGTGTTGCTGAGCATTCAGAGCCTCGGACTCCTCGATATCAGATGCACCGTTATTGGGATCCATAGCAACTAACGTGTCCATATACATATCCGCAGATATTCCTTCACTGACTGCATAGTCATACAACGCTGCTGCAGAGTATCCGTTCTCAACAATAAAATTCTGAATCTGCTGAGTCATACGAGGGTTCACTTCATCATCGAAGCACCAATGAACGATACCATCTTCATCGATGTACATATTATACACCATGCCGTACCCGGCATAAAAAATCAAAAAATTAGATGAGTTCTCTGATGTATCTTGTCGTGGCACAAGGTCCAATTACCACAGCATACTTCAAAATTGAACCGATTAAAACAAATATAGCAAAGTACGC
This sequence comes from uncultured Clostridia bacterium, assembly GCA_949289625.1. The sequence goes on from CASEPH010000343.1 coordinate 1,958, forward strand.
TTTATTTCTTGTCTTTCCTGCACCGTATAATATTCCTGATTCCTGCTGTTTGACCTTTTTGCATGGTCATGACCAACTAGCCAGATTCTAACAGGGTTTTGGCATAGTACTGCATCACATTGATACCCATTCAATAAATGATAGTAGGCATCTTTATATTTCATTGGCAAAAGGCCAGGACCTCCTCCGCCATATCCAGGATGGTCTCCCTAAAGTGGGTGCCCGACACCACGATGGCAATGATCCCGACTGGGGAAGATAGCCTTGGAAGGGTAAAAGGCAACGTCGAGTGCCACCACTAGGGTTTCTGATATTAGGTGCTTCACAGACCTGCTTCCCAGATAAGCAGAGTAAAGCCTGAACGTTCTTTGGCCCCAACACCTGTGGTTCTTCCTTCTGTTTACAAACATGGTTGCTTAATTTCAGCAAGCTCGTTTGCTATTATTTTGTGCATCGCCCCAAAATGAGCAAAGCCTTATTAGCATATCTTCTTTTCAGCTTCAAATGCATTTTTCAAAAAACAAACACTTTATTTGCTTAGTATACGCAGGCTCTGACATACCAGCTCGCCCAGAAACAACAGATTCCCCGGTTTTCCACTGGAAAGCCGGGGAATCTGTTGTTTACTCGATTTTACCCCAAATTTCTTACCGGAGAAACTTGATAGCAACCTGGGCGGCAAGTTGTTGGAGGCGGACTTGCCCCCGGAACTGCTGGACACGGTGTCAAAGGACGAGCGGGCGCCTTGACAGGGGTACTGTCCTGCCCCCCGCCCTCCTACCTGCAGAATCCGACACGGGTGTATGGTAGGCCTTCGCCCAACTGGAGACACGCTTTACCGTGGACGGGGATGTGTTCCACGTCCGGCCAGCGAAATAAGCATTTGCGCTTAACCTTTGGGTTGCCTGTTTTTTTCTGCAGGGCGTGCAACAAGACCAGTCTCTCAGGGATGTTGAGGGAGGAAAGGGAGCAGTGCCGCGGAAGGAATCCGCCCAGATTCAGATTCGGGCAATTCCCTGCTTTCTGGCTTCATCTGCCACTGCCTGCGCTACCGCATCTGCTATGCTTTTTTCCAACGCTGACGGCAAAATATTCTCCGGATTTAGTTCCTGCTCCTTTACCTGAGCTGCCAGTGCCTCTACGGCCCGAATCTGCATTTCGGAAGTGATCTCCCTGGCCCGCACTGCCAGCGCGCCTTTAAATATTCCGGGAAATACCAGCACGTTGTTAATCTGATTTGGAAAATCGGATCGACCGGTACCTACCACGGCGGCACCGGCTTTTTTGGCCTCATCAGGCATAATTTCCGGTGTAGGGTTGGCCATGGCAAAAACAATTCCCCGGTTCATAGAGGCTACCATTTCAGGACTGACAAGATTGGGCCTGGACACTCCTACAAATGCATCGGCGCCTTTCATTGCATCCGCCAGACTGCCCCGTTCATGACCGCAGTTGGAAATGCGGGCAATTTCCTGCTGCTCCGCATTCAGAGACTCATCTCCTTCGCAAAGGATACCGTTAATATCACACAGTACAATGTTTCCAAATCCCATGGAGATAAGCAGCTTGCCGATAGCTATACCGGCAGCTCCCGCACCATTGATTACAATTTTCATCTGTCCCATCTGCTTACCGGTAACTTTCATCGCATTGCGCATCGCAGCGGCTACCACAATTGCCGTACCATGCTGGTCATCATGGAATACAGGAATATCGCACCGTTCCTTCAGTCTCCGCTCCACCTCAAAACAGCGGGGAGCGGAAATATCCTCCAGATTGATTCCGCCAAAACTCTTGGAAATAAGATAAATGGTTTCCACCAACTTGTCTGTATCCTGGGTATCTACACAAATAGGAAACGCATCCACTCCGGCAAATTCTTTGAAGAGGACGCATTTCCCCTCCATAACCGGCATTCCGGCGGCGGGGCCAATATTGCCCAGCCCAAGCACGGCGGATCCGTCAGTAATGACGGCCACCAAATTGCTGCGCCGGGTAAGGGCAAAGGATTTCTCATAGTCCGCAGCAATCGCGCGGCAAGGTTCTGCTACACCCGGCGTATATACCAGTGAGAGGTCTTCCCTTGTCTGAATGGGCTTTCGGGACACAACCTCGATTTTGCCCTGCATCTCATAGTGTAGCTTGAGGGATTCCTGATTGACGTCCATAGTTCACGCACCCTTTCTTTCCAAAATAAGAAATTGTTATATCATTCCCTCCGGATGAAATATCTGCTCGAACCGCTCCGCGCTGAGAAACCCGAGGCTGACGCAGGCCTCCTTCAGAGACATTTGTTCTGCATAGGCCTTCTGTGCGGTTTTGGCCGCATTTTCATAGCCAATATAGGGATTGAGAACCGTCACCAGCATTAGGGACTGGTGCAGATTCTTCATGCACCGCTCCCGATCTGCTGTTATCCCGGCGACACAGTTTTTGTTAAAGGAATGGATGCAGTCAGTAAGCAGCCGCACAGGCTGCAGGAAATTGTAGATACAAACAGGCATAAACACATTAAGCTCAAAATTCCCCTGAGAAGCGGCAATTCCTACCGCCACATCATTCGCCATAATTTGGACAGCCACCATGGTCACCGCCTCACACTGGGTGGGGTTGACCTTACCAGGCATAATGGAGGAGCCTGGTTCATTTGCCGGAATGCGGATCTCCCCCAGCCCGCACCGGGGGCCGGAAGCCAGCCAGCCCCAGGCAGTGTTCCGTCTTCTTCTGATCCACTTTCAGCAAATAAGCGCCCCCTGCGGCAGCCCCTATCACGCCGGTAATACTGGCATGTCAACCCCGTTCATGCAGCGCGTGGGCACAGATGCGCCCCAGCTTGCATTCCACTTCCGTGGCCACGGCAAAGGCCTGGATGAGCTGGGCGCCGCTGGCGCCCGTTTCCTCGCCTATGGCCAGCAGCGTGGGCAGCACAGCCACCGTCGGGTGCCCCAGATTGGAGCTTGCCGTATCATCCAGCTCCAGCTCATGTCCGCTGATTCCGTTGAGGAAGGCCGCATCCCGCATGGAGAAGTTCCGGCCGATTCCGGCCACAGTGGCCCGGCCGCTCCCCTCTGTAATCGTCAGGGTCCGCTGAACCACCGGGGTCTTACTGCCCAGCAGCATAGCCCCTATGGTGTCCAAAATGGATCGTATGCAAAGCCTTCGCTCCTTTTCTCCCAGGGGAACGGGGTCTTGGATAAATTGCGCAAAGCGTTGGCTCAGCGTCATACTCTACGCCTCCCCAATCAGGTCGTCCACCAGCTGCTCCAGGTTGGCAGAGGCCTGCGTGAGTTTATCCCGGCGCTGGTGCCACTGGGAGTTAAGTACCTCCAAACACTGCTGACCCATCTGGATCATCTCACATACCCGTTCAGGGCTGGGACCGCCGATAATGCTGCGTCTCTGGACGTTCTGCACCGGGTCCAGAGCGGCCTTGATCAGATCCTCTGGCATGTCAATTTCCATATCCAGCGCTTCCCGGGCCGCTCGATGCACTAGATGAGCGTCAATCGCTTCACAGGGGCTCTGCTCCTCATGCGCAATAAGCACCAGTTTGCCCACGATCTTCTTGGCGGCAGAAAAAGATACGCCTTGGCTGCGCACCATCTCATCGGCCAGTTCCATCATTGTGGAAAAGCCCTTGCGCGTCACCTCCAGCGCCCGCTCCCGGTCCACCTCCAAGGTGCGGACAATGCCCTCCAGGAGATATGCACTGTCTGTAATCCGCTGAGCGATCTCCATATACAGGCTGACCACAAAACCGGGCTCCCGCCCGTTGCCGGGCGTATATGCCTTCGCGGAATCCAAAGTCGTTTTTCAGCAAAGCAAAAGCCCCCTCCTCCAGCATGGAGCGCACAGCCGCACAGGTGCTCAGTCCGGTCATGGATTTTAGCTTCTCCTTTACTCGGGCGAGCTGTTTCTCCACGTTTTTCCGCCACACAAAGCTATACCGCCCTGCTCGGCTTTCCAGCTTTGTGCCGTCTATGAACACCG
>CASEPH010000344.1 GCA_949289625.1 uncultured Clostridia bacterium
CCATGACCATTCTCACCTCGTTGCTATCTGTATTCTTTTATTTCTTTGCCAGAAAGGCTGCCTATACCGTCTACGCACCCATGTCTGTGGGCGGCATCATCATTCATCTGGTCATTCTGCTTTGCTGTGAAGGCTTCCACTGGGAAGAACGGGTTGGCAAATTTACCAGTCTAATTGCCGTCTGCTTTTTTCTGCTGACCCTGTTCGCTTTCAGTGCCAAAAGCCTGCGCCGAAGTCTCCACCGCACCAGCGGTGACAAACGGGTGGTCTATCCTGCCGGCATGCAGATGGGTAACTTCCTGCTGGTGACGGGCTTTATTCTGGTCGCTGCCTTTATCTCCAACATCTATCCTATTTTCCATTTGTTCTCCCAGGGCTTTGCCATCGTGCTCCGGTGGCTGATCGCAGCTTTTGCCTTCTTTACTAGCCTTTTTGACCGTCGAACCATCTCCACCCAACCGGAAGAAGAAACCACCACAGAGGTCTCCGCTGAGGATAACATCATGAATGTGGAACCCAAGGGAGAGGCAGGCTGGATCACTGCCGCCGTGGAGATCTTCGCCTTCCTCTGCGTACTGGTTTTTTTGATGTACCTAGTCTATGTAACCATCAAAAAGCTCCGCGCATCCGGCGCGCAGCTTCCCGCGTTCCTGCGGAATCTGCGGGATAAATTCGCACCGGTTCAGGAGGAGGATTACGAGGATGAGGCGGAAAGCCTTTTCGACATGAAGAAAATGCTGTCTGACACCAGAGCCAATATGAAAAAGGCCCTGAAAAAGCTACGGGAACGGCCTCAGCGATTGGAGGACTTCCCCGACCCCCGTATGAAGATACGTTTTGCCTTTCAGCAGCTTTTGAAAAAGGTGAAGCAGCGGGATCCCGGCGCCTTGTCCAAGACCCCCAACGAGATCTATGACCGGGAATACGCCGGTGAAGCGGATTTCCGGGAGTTTATGGATTACTACAATCAGGCCAAATACTCTGACATAGACTTGCCGGAAGACGCGGCAGACTGTGCCAAAGCCATTTTAAAACAAAAGCTGTAAGAATTAGAAAGCCGGAGATCGCGAACCGCGATCTCCGGCAATACTTTTTATTTCTGAGGCGTGCCAGCCGCATCCACACAGGCCCGCATGGCCTCGATCACTGCGCTGCGCATCCCTCGTTTTTCCAGTTCCGCCACAGCTCGAATGGTGGTTCCTCCGGGAGAACAAACCTCGTCCTTGAGAACCCCCGGATGCTTTCCGGTCTCCAACACCATTTTTGCCGCCCCCAGCACTGCTTGGGCCGCCAGCTGATAGGCCTGATCTCTGGGAATCCCGGCATAGCAGCCCCCATCGGCCATGGCTTCGATAAACATATACACATAGGCAGGACTGGACCCGGTCAGGGCCGAGACAGCATTCATCAGCCGTTCCGGCACCACCGCTGTACCGCCAGCCAGGGAGAACAGCTCCAGGACCTGCTGCTGCTCCGTCCCTGTAATCCCAGGTCCAAAGGTAAACGCCGTCATACCGGCACGAACTGCCGCTGGAGTATTGGGCATTGCCCGGACGATCTTCCGATCCGTTCCCAGCTTTTGAGCGTAAAATTCCAGCGTCAAGCCGACGGCAATGGACACGACAATTTGATTTGAACGCAAAACCGGTGCGATTTCCTCCAGCACCTGGGGCATCACAATGGGCTTCACCGCCAGCAGAATGAGATCACAGCCCTTTACAGCCTCCGCCGCTGAATCTACCGGTACAGCGCCCGTCCGGGCACACACTGCTTCCAGCTTTCCACGGCTCTGATTGTAGGCCCACATGGTATTTCTGCTATCCTGACAGAACGCGTCCATCAGAGCGCCGCCCATATTGCCGGTGCCAATGATTCCAATTTTCAATCTTTATCCCTCCAATACGCCGCTGGCAATACGCCGCTGGCAGCGATCCGATCCACGGCCTGCCGCATTTCTTCTTCCGTCCTTACCAACGCAAACCGGACGTAGCCCTCTCCCAGCTTGCCGAAGGCACTGCCCGGCGTTACCAGGACCCCGGCCCGTTCCAGCAGCGCGATACAGAACTCTTCGCTGGAAGACCAGCTCTCCGGGATTTTAGCCCAGACAAACATGGTGCCCGCCGGCTTTTTGATCTTCCATCCGATCTTCCCCAGCTCATCCACCAGGAAATCTCTCCGCCGGGTATAGGCTTTCCGAACCTCCTCCACGCAGCTCTGGTCTCCTGTGATGGCAGCGATGGCGGCCTTCTGCACCGGGAGAAATACACCGAAGTCCAGGTTGGATTTCAGGGTACGAAGGTTGCCCACCACCTCCCGATTTCCCACGCAGAAGCCAATCCGGGCACCCGCCATACCGTAGGTCTTGGACAAAGAGTTAAACTCCACCCCAACTTCTTTTGCACCGGGATGGCGCAAAAAGCTGCCGCAGACAGCACCGTCATAGACCAGCTCAGAATAGGCGTTGTCGTGAATCACGATAATATCGTATTTCTTTGCAAAGGCGATAAGGTCGTCATAAAAGCTATCCGGAGCCAGAGCGCAGGTAGGGTTATTGGGATAGGACACCACCATCAGCTTGGCCCGGCGGGCCAGATCCTCGGGAATGGCGTTCAAATCAATGATGTAGTTGTTTTCCTCCAGCAGGGGCATATAGTGCAGTTCTCCGCCGCCCAAAGCTGCGCCATCGGCAAATACTGGGTAGCAGGGCTCCGGCAAAAGCACCACGTCCCCTTCATTGAGGATGGAAAGGCCGATATGGCTCAGGCCCTCCTGAGACCCCAGCACGCTGGTAATCTCCGTCTCCGGATCCAACTCCACCCCATAGCGTCTTTGATACCACTGGGCCACTGCCTCCAGCAGTTCCGGCCGATCCACAATGGCGTAGATATAGTTTTCCGGCTTCTGGGTCTCTTCACTGAGCACTTTCATAATATGAGGCGCCGGAGGAATGTTTGGAGCACCAATAGACAAATCAATCACCGTCTGGCCTCGCGCTTCTACCGCAGTCCGACGATTTTTTAACACGGTAAACACAGACTCCCCAAACCGATCCATACGTTTTGAAAATTCCATAGCTTTCATACCCTTACTTTTAGATTTCTATTATCATACCACAGGGTCAAACCATTGGCAAGGGCTCCCCTTTTTTGTTTTTCCATATTTTTTGCAAGAACCTCTTGACCTTCCCCCCGCTGGAAGGTATATAATAACCCACGAAAGGAGGATGTGCATGCGGATTCAAGAGGTGGAACCTCTGACCGGTATTACGAAGAAAAATATCCGGTTCTATGAGCAAGAGGGTCTATTACATCCAAGGCGTCTGAGTACCAACGGCTACCGGGATTATTCGGACACAGAGGTATTACTGCTGCGGCAGATCCGGCTCCTGCGTCAGCTGGGCGTCCCCCTGGAAGAGATTCGTCGGATGCAAGATGGTGCGTTAACTGTTGGAGACGCAATGACCAGACAGGGGATTTTTCTTCAGCGAGAGATTCGAAACCTGGAGCTATGCGTCTCCCTCTGTCAGCAGATGGAGACGCTGAACCTGGCGCTGAGCAGTCTGGACCCTAATCCGTATTTGGAAGAAATGGAACAACTCAAACAGAAAGGAGCCCGTTTTATGGATCACCGAAATCAAGATGTCAGCAAAAAGGTGGCCCCATCGGTGATTTCCGCTCTGGTCATGATTCTTATGATGGTCGGGATTATTGGAATCCTGATATGGGCCCAAACAGTAGACCCCATTCCCCTGCCCATCTGGCTGTTTCTGGCCTTCTTTCCTGCCGTTGTCTGCGTCGGTGTGCTGCTGGCCCTTCGGAGCAGATGGAAGGAACTCAAGCAGGGGAACGAAGAAAACATAGACAAATATTAAAAGGAAGGAGTATCCTAGATGCAGCTCTTGAATATTCATTACATTCCCGGCAAAGAAATAGAAGCCCTTGGCCTGGTCAAAGGCTCTGTGGTCCAGTCCAAGCATCTGGGCAAGGACTTTATGGCAGGCATGAAAACTTTGGTGGGCGGCGAAATCACCGGCTATACCCAAATGCTGGACGAGGCCAGAAAGATCGCCACCAAACGGATGGTAGACGAAGCCGTGGCCCTGGGGGCCGACGCGATCCTCAACATCCGATACACCTCTTCCTCTGTGATGCAGGGCGCCGCAGAGGTCACTGCCTATGGTACCGCTGTGAGAATCAAAGTATAACCCCTGATACTATAGTACAACATAACCTGTCCTCTCTTGTAGAGGGCAGGTTTTTCTTTGTGAATCAACGGGTCCCCCTCTTTGGTTTTGGTTCCAATTCTGCGCTTAACAATCAGTAAATGAAGTTCATAAATGATTTACAAATTCCTATTGACAAACCGGGAATTAAGCGGTACTATGAGCATAAGAAGAATTAGCACTCTCCTTGACCGAGTGCTAAAGTCAAGGTATCCCAGAAAGGAAGCTGCATTATGAATGTACAGAAATTGACGCAAAAATCCATGGAAGCCATTCAGTTGGCCCAAAATATTGCATCCGAACACGATAATCAGCAGATTGAGCAATGCCACGTGCTGCTGGCGCTATTGCAGCAGGATGGAGGTCTTGTCCCCCAACTGCTGACCAAGATGGGCATTACGGTACCCTCGGTGATTGCCGCAACCCAGGAGCTGGTGGCACAGCTTCCGGCAGTAACAGGGTCCGGCCGGGAGATGGACAAGGTCTATATCAACCGGGACGTGGACGCTGCCCTTACAGAGGCGGAACACATCGCCGAGAGCATGAAGGACGACTTCGTCTCAGTGGAGCACATTCTGCTGGGTCTCATCGCTAAGGCCAACAGCCGCATGAAAAAGCTGTTTGAAACCTACCGCATCGACAGCGAAGCCTGCCTCAAGACCCTCCAGTCCATCCGAGGCAGTGCCCGAGTCACCACAGACAATCCAGAAGGCACTTACGATGCCCTCAATAAATACGGCACCGATTTGGTGAAACAAGCCAAGGACAAAAAAATGGATCCAGTCATTGGCCGGGACGAGGAAATCCGAAATGTAATTCGGATTCTATCCCGGAAGAGTAAGAACAATCCCGTTCTCATCGGTGAGCCTGGCGTGGGCAAAACCGCTATTGTAGAGGGCCTTGCTCAGCGGATTGTCCGGGGAGACGTGCCCAAGAACCTCCAGGACAAGACCGTGTTTTCTCTGGATATGGGTGCATTGGTAGCCGGCGCCAAATACCGCGGCGAATTTGAGGAGCGGTTGAAGGCTGTCCTCAACGAGGTAAAGAACAGCGAGGGACAGATCATTCTGTTCATCGATGAGCTCCACACCATCGTCGGAGCCGGAAAGACGGAAGGCAGCATGGACGCCGGAAACCTGCTTAAGCCCATGCTGGCCCGTGGCGAACTGCACTGCATTGGTGCCACCACCCTGGATGAATACCGGCAGTATATTGAAAAAGACGCTGCTTTGGAACGGCGGTTCCAGACGGTCATGGTAAACGAACCCACGGTGGAGGACACCGTCGCTATTCTCCGCGGCCTGAAGGAGCGTTACGAGGTGTTCCATGGCGTCAAGATCACAGATCCGGCTATCGTGGCTGCCGCTACCCTCTCCAATCGGTATATCACCGACCGCTTCCTGCCGGACAAAGCCATCGACTTGATCGATGAGGCCTGTGCCATGATCCGTACTGAGATGGACTCCATGCCCACAGAACTGGATCGGGTACGCCGGAAGATTATTCAGATGGAGATCGAAGAAGCCGCTTTGAAGAAAGAAAGCGATACCCTCTCCGAAGGTCGTCTGGCAGAGCTCCAGAAGGAGCTGGCTGAGGAGCGAGATACTTTCAAAACTATGCAGGCCCAGTGGGAAAATGAGAAAAACGATATTGGCCGGGTCCAGAAGCTTCGGGAAGAAATCGAAAAGCTGGGCCGTCAAATTGAAGAAGCAGAGCAGAACTATGATCTGGAGCACGCTGCCGAGCTGAAATACGGAAAACTGCCAGAGGCGAAAAAGGCTTTGGCAGAGGCGGAGCAGGCAGCCCAGGGTGAAAAGTCCAATCAGCTTCTGCGGGACAAGGTCACGGAGGACGAGATCGCCCGAATCATCGAACGGTGGACCGGTATCCCGGTGGCCAAGCTAGTGGAGGGTGAAAAGGAAAAGCTACTCCATCTGGAAGATACCCTGCACAAGCGGGTCATCGGCCAGGACGAAGCGGTTCGATCCGTCTCTGAGGCCATTATGCGTTCCCGGGCCGGCATTCAGGACCCGGATCGGCCCATCGGCAGCTTTATGTTCCTGGGTCCCACCGGCGTGGGTAAAACAGAGCTGGCCAAAGCCCTGGCGGAATGCCTGTTCGACGATGAGAAGAACTTGGTTCGGATCGACATGTCCGAATATATGGAGAAGTACAGCGTATCCCGACTCATCGGAGCACCTCCCGGATATGTGGGCTACGAAGAAGGCGGCCAGCTCACCGAAGCTGTCCGACGTCGCCCCTACTCTGTGGTATTGTTCGACGAGGTGGAAAAGGCCCATCCTGACGTGTTTAACGTTCTGCTGCAGGTGTTGGATGACGGACGTATCACGGATTCCCAGGGTCGCACTGTGGATTTCAAGAACACCATCATCATCCTGACCTCCAATCTGGGGTCCCAGTATCTTCTGGATGGTATTGGCCCTGACGGCTCCATCACCGAGGAAGCAAAATCCCAGGTGAATCTGCTGCTGAAAAAGAGCTTCCGTCCTGAGTTCCTGAACCGGCTGGATGAGATTGTATTCTACAAGCCTCTGACCAGAGAAAACATCACTGGTATCATCGACCTGCAGATCGCAGATCTGAACCGTCGGCTGGCCAACCAGCAGCTGCGCTGCGATGTAACCCCGGCGGCCAAGAGTTTCATTATCGACGCCTCCTACGATCCGCTCTATGGCGCCCGTCCTCTGCGCCGTTATGTCCAGCATACCGTGGAAACCCTGATCGCCAAACAGATTTTGGTGGGCGAAGTGGCCCCCGGCAGCGTCATGAAAGTGGACGTGACGGGAGACGAGCTTACTGTCACTGTGCAGTCCGCTTAAGCAACAATGCAAAAATGCCCTGGAGGGAAACCGTTTGGTTTTCCTCCAGGGTTTTCTCCATTCATTCGCCTTCCGGGTAAACAGCGTAAAGCAGGATTTCCCAGGCCGGCAGACTGCGGTTGCGTCGCAGATACATTCTGTACCCAGGACACAACTGCTCCAGTAGCAGGGGCAGCGTAATCATGTCCTCCGGTTTGTGATAGACACTGATACACAGTTTGGGATGGAACGTATTAAGTGTTTTTTGCATGCCCAGCAGCGTTTCCGCTTCTGCCCCTTCCACATCCATCTTGACATAGGTAAAGGGTTTATCAAGGACATCCACCGGCAGTGCATCCACCGTATGAAGGTGCGAATACTTTCCCGGCAGATCCGGTTTTTTTCCACAGCTGCGTCCGCCTTTTCCGGTAAACGTCAGCGTGGCGGCATGATCCCAACTGGCAAAGCTGTGGAGCGTAACCCGAGGCAGCTGAGCCGTCTTCTCTGCCAGCTTCCGGTAGTTGTGTTCATCCGGCTCCACCGCGTCAATGGAGGTATATTCCCCTGCCGTTTGAACCAGGAAGTCATAAATGGTGTCGCCATCGTATGCGCCCAGATCCAGATACCGTTCCTCTTTCCCAAGTCGAAGCAGCTGCATATCCTCATGCCGGAGGGTATCTGCCTGAAAGTGCGCCTGAATCTCCCCAGTCAGCTTGGCCCGCAGCATGGTATCAAAAACCTTCCTGGACTGTGCATCTCCCAGTAGCTCCCGCGCCTCGGCAATGCGTTTTGTGTTGTTTTGCAGATACTCCGGTGTGAGCAACGTTCCACCCAGCAGAGGCAAGTCCGGCACAAGAACCAAATGTTCCCGGGACAGCGACAAAATTCTATTGAGGACATCCTCCCGCTGGGTCCCAAAGGCCAGCAGAATCACTGCATCCGGATACCGCCGGAGGATTTCTCGATGGGACAACACGGGATAATCGCAAAACAGCCCGTGATACGGCCTGTCGTCGCTGGAAAAGAAGCCTGTAATTTTGACGCCATATTTCTGACACAGTCCCAGCAGCTTTTCTGCGCCGTTACCGGTACCGTAGATCAAGATCGGCTCCGTCAAAAGCTGCAAATACCACCAGAGAAACATCCAACTTCACCCCTTTACAAAAAAACAGGTGCTGCAAGAGCAGCACCCGTTTTTGAAACTACATTACTTGCACATCTCGTAGATGCCGCAGGCACCCATACCGCCGCCGATGCACATGGTAACCATACCATACTTGCCGGCAGTAGCGGGATCCTGGAGGTAATCGAGAACCTTGCAGGTCAGGAAAGCGCCGGTAGCGCCCATGGGATGACCCAGAGCCATAGCACCGCCATAGGGGTTGACCTTGGCCTCATCCCACATCTCCTGGAAGCCGTCCAGCATGGGGTTGTTAACCACGTTCTTCACGCAGGCCAAAGCCTGGGAAGCAAAGGCCTCGTTGAGCTCGATGACGTCCATGTCCTTAACAGACTTGAAGCCAGCGTGAGCCAGAGCCTTGGGAATGGCATAGACAGGGCCCATGCCCATACGGGTAGCATCGCAGCCAGCAACCTGGAACTCGATGAGCTTGGCAATGGGCTTAATGCCCAGCTCCTTGGCATAATCCTCATCCATCAGGATGACATATGCAGCAGCGTCAGTGGTCTGAGAAGAAGTAGCAGCAGTGACCTTACCGCCCTGATCCTCAGGAATGAAGCAGGTCTTCAGGCCAGCCATCTTCTCCATGGAGGTCTTCAGGTTGCCGTCCATATCAGCCAGGATGCCGTCATCATAGGTAACAGTGGTGCCGTCGGGCTTCACAACGGGAATGATGGAGGGAGCCAGCTTGCCATCCTTACGGGCCTTAGCAGCACGAGTATGAGAGGTCAGAGCCATCTCGTCCATCACTTCACGGGTAAAGCCATAGTCGTTGGCCACGTTCTCAGCGGTCTGGCCCATGGTCATATAGCCGCCGGGATAGTTCTCAAGGATCCAGGGGTTGCCGTAGGTCTTGTAATCAAAGGGGCCAAAGCACTTGGTCATGCACTCGACGCCGCCGCCGATGCCGATCTTGTACTCGCCGGCAGTGATAGCGTTGGCAACAGTGGAGATGGCCTGCAGGCCGGAGGAGCAGAAACGGTTGATGGTCTGAGCGGGCACATCATCGGGCAGCTCAGCACGGTTGACGATCAGACGGCTGGCATTGAGGTTCAGCTCATTGATAGCCATAGCGCAGCCGGTGATGACATCGCCGATCTCTTCAGGATGCTCCTGGATGTAGGGAACCTTGGCAATAACGCCCTTGAGGGCCTGAGCGGCGTAGTCGATGGGATGCATGTCAGCGAGGCCGCCCTTCCGTGCACGGCAGCAAGGGGTTCTGCCATATGCAACAACAACAGGTGTAGGCATGGGGATTTCCTCCTAATAAATATTTATTCCCGTGGGAATATTGTGCAGTAAAGTATGGAACCATTCCATACTCATTTATTATAGCATATAATTTACAAAATTCCACTACAAATTTCAAAGCAGTTTACTAAATTTCCTGGATTCATTTGCGGGAAAGTTCGTATAAATCAGAAAAATTACCTAAAACTTCTGCTTAGGGGTTGCATTTTCGTTCAGGTTGGATTATAATAGTCAACATCCCTGCTATTGTTTGATTGCAGTGTGTTTGACCCTGTAGGGTTCTATGCCGGTGTGTCGGAATCGGTAGACGAGACAGACTCAAAATCTGTTATCCGCAAGGGTGTGTGGGTTCGAGTCCCACCACCGGCACCACGTTGGAGCAAAGTCCGCTTTGCTCCGACGTCTTTTTATGCCCATAGCAAAAAAGACATCATCCACCCGCTCCCTTGCTCCTCCTTTTCCAAATCACAACCGCTTTGCTGGGTTGCGATTTGGTTTTAGGTGCAAGCCTGGAAACCGCGTCATCTATACTGTTTTGATGTCTCATCGTCGGAGCAAGCTTTGTAACGCTTGCTCCGGTTTTTTTGTAAAAATCAGACCGCACTTCCCTCGCTGCTTCTCCTCTCCAAAGCGAGCCCGCTTCGATTTGATGAATAGTCACCTGAGAGTATCCGCATCTTACATTTCCCGTTCCAGCCGAAACCGGTAGTATAGCGCTGCCCCCTGAACCAAAACATAGGAAAACACAAGAAGCAGCACTGCTGTCAATTCAACACCCATCAGCGCAAAAGCCACCATCAATGCACCAAACACATAGGTCATTGTATCAAAGGCCTTTCCCTTTGCTCGATTTGCTATGGCAATATTTCGTTCGTCATTCTTTTCAATATTCACTTTTCTTTGAATTTCCGGTGCATTGCGAAGTGTCCGGTCCGAAATCACAGTTCCCATGCCCTGGCCAAACATTCCGCAGCCTATGCCGATGAGGATAAACGGCAGCGGCCGCATAACCCCCTGGGGTTCCACGTTTGATTTGGCAAGATATATTCCCAATATCAACATAAACAGGCCCACGAATCCTGCAATATACTTTAATTTCGAGAATTTCATTTTGTCCTCCCTTGAAGCCTGCAAATAAGGTTCGGCCAATTACTACGCCTCGTTACATTGTTTTATTCAGCTTCCAAAGCCGCATAATAAACGCAATCTGCCCAACGACAAATACAGCAATCATCGTGTAGCATGGGACTCCGGTCAGGTATTCTGTAAAAGTCAAACCACATATGGCAATCGCAAGCACCACGTTCATCACTTTGAAGCCGCTTGCCATTGCTGCATTGCCAATCCATATGTTTCTCTCGTCCTGCTCCTCAATGACCATCTCTTTCGTTTTTTTGACAAAAAGCTCGCAGGACCCAGAAATAATCAGCAGCGTTCCAATCAGGCTGGTTCCTATCACCAAAAGGCCAGGCCTTTGTACGGAAATCAGCGCATGTACACCGAGACCATAAAGCAACAGCCCACCTAGAAGCAGGATCATGCCTGCAACGGTCATCAAAACTGAGCTTACTTTTTTCATGTTCATTCCTCCTCATAGATAAATATTTCTTCAATGCTCATCTTAAAATATCGAGCGATCTTAAATGCCAGCTGAATAGATGGATTATATCGGCCATTTTCCAGGGAGCCAATGGTCTGCCGCGAGACCTCCAGCGCATTGGCCAGTTCCTCCTGTCGGATTCCCCGCTGTTTTCTCAGTTCTTCCAAGCGATTCTTCATATGGATCCTCCCCGCCTTAAATGGAAAGTCTACTTTCCATATCTTTATCATAACATATGTTCGCAAAATATCAAGTATACTTTCCATAATTCTGATGAAAAAGCAGGGCCAAAAGCCCTGCTTTTTCATCACTGTGTAATCTTTTAAAATCATCCATGATTCGGTATCTGACGCGCCGGTGTCTCATAGGATTTTTCCCGCTTATTTTCTCTAGGATAGTACTGCAGGAACTTGTCCAAAATTCCCTGCTTGTCGTCCCGGAGATGGTGATAATTCTGGCACATATCGTACCCGGGAATTACATTACCTTCCACCAGCACGGGGCCGTGATCAGACAACGCCACATCCCAGCCCACATACTTGATCTGCTCCACCACCAAAGCCGCCTGGAGCACCAGCTCCACAGCCTTATCATAATCAGGGATGGCAAAGCCTACAAAATCCGTACCGGTAAGGGGATGCTTATCATAGTACTGTCCCGTGGAATCACAGAATGCAGGCTTAGCAATCTTTCCATCCTCCCATACTGGGGCATACATACCGCCGCTGGAGATATTGTCCACCACCCGAGTACCGTCGCCAACCCGGACCAAAGTGTACATGAGATGGGGCTTCCCGTCCTTTACCAGCGTCACCATCCGCAGTGTGTTGATACAGGAGGGATTGAGTCGGTCCATCTCCGCGTGCTGCACGATCTGCTCCTCCACTAGAACGCTTCCAGTGGTTTTCAGTTCTTCATAGAGCGCGGAATAATCCTTCACATCACACGCACAGATCTTCTTAATGCCATGGCCGCCGAAATCGTCTGCCGGCTTGGCAAAAACCGTCTGATGCTCCGTGACAAACTGCTCTAGTGCCTCTGCATCCGCCTCTTCCAAATTCAAATACGCCCGGCCTGTGTATCCGGAAAAGCGTTCCCAGAATTTCAGCTTATTTTTAAAAATACAGCGATACTTCGCCTGGTTGACCCGACGGACCAAGGACAGATTATCATTCATGGTCATAAAGGTCTTACGCAGCTTTTTGCCGCGAATATAGGCAAAGCCAAACACATGATATTCCAAATATCCCACGCCATAACGCAGCGTACACCAGATCATATCCAAGAAAATACTCAGGGAGCTACGCCCGCTCTCCCTATGAATCTCCCGAATATGGGTTTTCATTCTGGCAAAGCTGGCATCCTTGATCCGGTCGATCATTACCCGAAGCTTTTTCATATTCTGTGTTCTCCTTTAAGGCACGTCCTTCATTCCATCTGTGCCCAAATATTAGAAGGTGGTTATGCAGCCATCCTTTGAAAAGAATCATAGCATGCGCACAAATCCTTCACAATTTCAACACTATTATACACGTTTTTCACACCGTTTCAAGTATAACCAGTCAGACTCGTTATTTTGCACAAAAATTGCGGGACATTAAAAAACGTCCCGCAAAGCAACCTTCTTATATTTGTTATTTCAGAATACGAATCACGCCCATGGGAGTCTGCTGATCGTCCTGTCCCAGGGGGTTATCCTTCAAAATCCGGGCATAGAGCTTCTTGTCAATAGTATTGTCGGATGCGCCCAGAATCTGGCCTTCCAGATCATTGATATCCACAATAATAACAGGATGGCCAATCCGCTCTGCAATCTCTCGGGCCACCTTGTCCGGATTCAGGGGGCCAAGCACCACGTAGTGGTTATATGGCGGAATGGTGTTGTGGCAGGGACCGTCAATGGAACGGGCCTTATAGCCTGCAACCTTATAGAACCAGCCTTTTTTCCGGAAAATCTTTTTGCCGATCACCGAAATAAACGCGGCAAACAGGATCCGCAGGGTGCCGCATTCCACCAGGGCACACTCCATGGTCTCGGGCATTCCAAGGCCAATGCCGTGGGGCGTCTTAGTCACATAGTGGCTCAGGGTATAAGCCAGCTTTCTAGGCTTGATCTGGTCCAGTGGGATCGCTCGGCCCTGGGTACAGGCCACGCATTTTTCAGAAATAAACAGGACATCGTCCTGATTCTCCAGCACAGGCGCACCATACTGCTGCGCCACATCTACAATATTATCCTTGTCTGTCACAAGGTGTGTTTTAATCGGCAGCCGCTGATAGCTGACGCCATCAACCTCCAGCGTTCCCTTTTTGCCCTCATTGGGCTTGAGTTCCTCCGCCATTTCAACAGCCTTCTTTCCTTAGCATTGTGGGCTTTTTCAATCACATCTAAAAAGCATAAGGTAAGTATACCAAAATTGCCGAAATTGTCAAGAATATAGTGGTATTCCTAAAGCTATTGTCCCCTGTTTTTCATAAAATCCCAAACCACAGCCAAAGAATTTTCTACCATATCCGAAATGGCCTGATCGGTAAAATAGGCCATGTGGGGCAGCATCAGCACATTGGGCATGGCATTGAGCACAGCCATCTG
>CASEPH010000345.1 GCA_949289625.1 uncultured Clostridia bacterium
ACCATTTCAAGGCATATCCGCAATGTCTTTGAATCTGGGGAACTGAATCCGGATTCAACTGTTGCATTTTTTGCAACAGTTCAAAACGAGGGAAACAGGAAAGTAGAACGAAACATAGCATACTACAACCTCGATGTAATCATCAGTGTCGGCTACAGGGTCAATTCCCACCGTGGCGTGCAGTTCCGCATCTGGGCCACGCAATTACTGCGCGAGTACCTTGTCAAAGGCTTTGCCATGAACGACGATCTTCTGAAGCGCGCCGGCGGAGGCAATTACTTTGACGAACTTTTGGCACGCATCCGCTACGATGCCGGCGAGCGCATGGCCTACGAAAAACTGCTGTAAACATGGAGCAACGGGACTATATTAAACGGCAGATTGAGCAGATCGGCATTTTACTCGGACGGATGCTTAGCACCCTGCTCGGATTGCGGTCCGGCGGAGACACCGGCTCTGCCATCCAGCAGATATGCGGAGAACTTAAGGACGAACTGGACCTCGACATAGATTCACTGGCCTCCGCTGACACTGAAGTCATAATTAAAGACTTGCAGACCAAGGGTTTTGATTATGACCTGCTTATAAGGTTGCGTGGCGTAATTGACAGCATGGCGTCCTCTCTGCCTGAAAACGACCGGCGAAGGCAATCACTGACCGATCTTTCCGATAAACTCGCCGCCGGTACACAGGCTACCTACTCCACGGCGGATTTCTCCGATTTCCAGTAAATCATTCCTTCAACTTGGCTTTAAGGCGTGAAGTCCGGTTGTACACCACGCTTTTGTCTTTGCCCAGCAGGACTGATATCATTGTAGGGGTAAAGCCGGCCGAGAGGTAGCAAAACAGCCGGATGTCCTGTTCAGTAAGTTCCGGATGCTTCTCCCTGACTTTTGCTACTATCCCGTCCCGTGAGGCATTCAGCCAGTCTTCCAAAGCCTGCAGAGCCTTCCCGTCATGCCGCAGTCTGTCGATTATCCCCTCCACCTCCCGTACAATTCCGTCCCTAAGCCTGTCCGTACTCTCATAGACATAGTACTGCTCGCAAAGCCTTTCCAGAATAGCGAAGTCCGAACCTTCAGGCAGCGGCGGTCTTTCCGTGCTGTGTTTTCGGAAAGCCCTGAAATCCTGAATGAACGACTTAATGTCATTGTACGAGATTTCTTTGTACATGCCAAAACGTATGTTCCCTATTAACCTGAAATTAAAAAGCCGGCCTCTAAACAGTTTTAAATCCCCCGGAGCATTAAAAATCTTAATCTTCATAATAATTATGCGTTTTTGCAAAATTACGGAATATCTCCCGGTATTCACTATCAAGGCAATAGAAAAACCTATCTCAACAAGATTTAAAAATACAGACTATCAATCACATACATAAAATCATCCAACAAAAATCTATCTTGTTTGTATTCTGTATCTGATGCGGGCAATCCAGTACTGTTGTCAACGGTAAGTACTGCAGCATCCCAAAATTGTAATACACTGATTTACACGATATTATGATTATAGTGTGTGCTTTTCGACTGGTTACTGCAGCGCGAAAAGTTCACCATCTTTCTGCAACTATCTGATTATCACAAGACTGTAAAAACACACCGCTCGCGTACTTACCGTTAAGGATTTTACCAAATGATAAGAGAAGTTTCCGGCATAAAGTGTACTTTTGCACCGCAAAATAAAATTCACGGATATATGAACTGGATTATTCTTTTCGTTGCAGGACTTTTCGAGTCCGGATTCGCTTTCTGCTTGGGAAAGATGAAAGAGGTTTCGGGCACCGCGTGGTGGCTGTGGGGAGCCGGTTTCCTGCTGTGTCTTATTGCCAGCATGGCCCTCCTGGCCAAGGCGGTGCAGACCATTCCCATCGGTACGGCATATCCGATATGGACCGGCATAGGCGCAGTGTGTACAGTGATTCTCGGCATCATATTCTTACATGAGCCTGCGACATTTCTGCGTCTGTTCTTCATCACTACCCTCATCCTCTCCATTATAGGACTCAAGATAGTTTCCCACTGAGTATGGAACAAGAAGCATTATTGAATCTCAGTGAGCAGATGCGGGTGATCATCTCCTGCGCTCTGGTGGTCGCGGCGTATCTCGTGGACTTTCTGTGCTGCAAGCTGTTGATCCCGGTGATAAGGAAGATTGCGGCCAGGACTGCGTTCAAGTGGGACAACTATCTGACCGGAGGCAAGGTCCTGCACAACATTTTCCATCTGATACCGCCGGTGACTTTTCTCGTCGCCCTGCCGCTGCTCTATCCAGGCCAGAACTGGACTTCCTTCGTTACCAAGGCACTCTATATCTACCTTATCGTCATCGGGACCCGCCTGATCAATGAGTTCATATCCTCGCTGTACGCCATCTCCAACGATTCCGACCTGCTCAGGGACAAGCCCATGAAGGGTGTCTACCAGATGCTGAAGGTCCTCGTAGTCTGCGTAGCCGTAATCCTGACGTTAGGCGTGTTGCTGGAAAGGGACTTCACTACCCTGCTGGCGGGACTCGGCGCGTCGGCTGCGGTGCTGATGCTGATTTTCAAGGATACAATCCTCGGCCTGGTGGCGGGCATCCAGCTCTCGGCCCACGACATGCTGCGTCCGGGGGACTGGATAGTCATGGAAAAATACGGTGTCAACGGTACGGTGGAGGAAGTGACCCTGAATACGGTCAAGGTCCGCAACTGGGACAATACGATAGTAACCGTTCCGCCCTACGCCCTGGTCAGCGATTCGTTCCAGAACTGGCGTGGAATGCGCGAGAG
>CASEPH010000346.1 GCA_949289625.1 uncultured Clostridia bacterium
CAGAAAGAAAAAAGCATAAAGGAGTGTAAAAATGTGAATTTCAAAGAACGATACCTGTCCGGAGAATGTACTCTGGACGATTTGGACGACTATGTTGCCCGGTGGCATGATGGGCAGGGCGGTGGCCTTGACCTGCATGAGAATTTAGGCTTTACCCATGACGAGTATAACGCCTTGCTGCAGCTTGACCTCACCTGCAAGTTCGAGGATTTGATGGGGGCCCAGCGCCGCCGCCAGCGGTATCGGGTCTATCAGCTGGCCCTGTCCGGAGCAAAGACGATTCCATTCGCCTTTCGGGGCATTGACCAACTGCACAAGGCGGGTTACCAACAGCCTCCCGCCGCTGATTACCAGTTGGTCTATGACGGCGAGATCTGCTGCCCCTTGGAGCAAGAAGAACAGACGGTGCTGGAGCGCATCTTCCGCCTTTGCAACGACAGTTTCCCGGCTGGTTACGCCGGGCGCAGCCTGTCGCCCTCCGATGTGGTGGAGTTGTATGGCGAGGAAGGCCGGCGGTACTTCTATTGTGATACCAATGGCTTCGTCTCTGTTCAGTTTTCCCCCATGCTGTCAAAGCGGGACCCCAAATTGGGAAATGCGGACGGCGAGTGATGACCAAAACTGAACAGCTGGAAGAAATGCTGGCTGTCTGCCGCAATTTGGGCGCCGAGGTGGAGTACCACCCGGAATATAGCCACTTTACCGCAATGGTTTGGGAGGGCTGGGCCTTGCCTTACGACGAGAAGAAGGCCCTCTCTATTCAGGATCAGATCTATCAAAGGACCGCTCAATACCCAAGGCTGGTGTGCTATCGCTTTGACCCTTTCAGCACACTGGTCTACGCGGTGTGAGCAAATATACGCACAAAGGGATGCAGATTCGGCTATTGAGCCGGCCTGCATCCCTTTTGCCATCATTTTTATTGGAGGTATTGAAATGGGCGCTTATTCAGAAATGGACCTTGATATGCAGTTCGACTCCGACAATCCCTTCACCAGCGATAGCGAGGTACCTGCACCGATGCAGGCAGGCTCTCAGGACACACAGGCTTCTGCACCTGCCGCTCCCACGCGGCATCAGCCGCCGCAGACAGACGATGCGAAGAAAAAAGCGGCGGACGAGGCAGCATCCAAGCGCAAAGCGGACGAGGATGCACGGCGCAGAGCCCATGAGGAATCCGAGGCCAAGCGCAAGGCGGAATGGGAGGCCCGACAGCAGGCTAAAAAGGCCGCTGAGCAGGAGCAGCTGGATAAGCTGGCCGCTATGAGCGACGACGAGGTAATGATGGCCTCTACGCGGCGGATTGGAGCTGACACGGAGCGCTTGACCAGACGCAATATGAAGGAGTGCATTTCCGAGCATATTCAAACCCTATGTCTGGAGGATCCCGCTTTTGCGCGAAAGGCCATGCATCCCCGGAAAACCATGATCCATTGTATCTGGTATATCAACCGCAAGGCCAAGGAATTTGTGGATCAGGAGATGAAGGACAACGGCTTTAAGCCGGAAAACGGCGTCTATGGCTGCGACGTTCCTGATGATCTGTGCTACCAGTGGGCTGAGGACTACTTCAACGATCCCAATGCCGAGGAGGATAAGGAGAAAGATGAAAAATTTGTCTCAAAGCCTTATTCGGGGAGTTCCTCAAAGGCCGCATCTAAGAACAAAGCAAAAACGGATCATACAAAAAAATCTGAAACCAAGTCTGCTCCCAAGCAATCTGATGATCTCGGTCAGATGACGCTGGGGGATATTGGATTGCTGGGAGGGATGGCCGGATGAAAGGGATCGACAAAAAGGCTTGCCGAGCATTTTTGAATCCTCGGAGATCTCTTGATTTGAACAACGGGCTTTTTTATGTGGAACAGATCGAATACATCGTCTGTACGGCAATCCACATTGTTGGACACAGGAAACTGCTGATCCTGGACTTCTACCCGCGTGCTGAGGCAGTAAAAGGTATGCTATCCCCGCATTTTACAATGTTTCAGGCAACGGATGACTTTATTACATTCGATCATGGAGCTGGTGCCAAAACCAGATGGCGTACCGCTGTATTGGACAACTTGGAGCGCGACTATCATTTCATTTTTAAGTGTGCGTTCTATAGCCGTCAGGATGAAGAACGGGTCATTCGCTTCTGCAATGCTTCGACTTTCTCCCAAAATATGAGTGGGTTCGCAGTGCTGATCCAAAAGCAAAGCGAGCTGCGTGACGCACGAAGCGCGGCAAAGAGGCGGGGGCGCGAACAGAAAATCGCGGACCGGATGAAACCTCTTCGCCCTATGGGCAGGCGCATAGAATCGTGGATTCAAACGGAGCTTCTCCCCCACTACATTTTCTACCGGTATCAGCGGACCCAGAAACCAATTCCCGGATGGTGCTCCGCCTGCGGGCGTACTGTCGAAGTGGTTGCCCCCAAGCATAATCTATCCGGCGTGTGTCCATCTTGCGGAGCGAGCATCCATTTCAAATCTATGGGTAGGCAAAAGCGCATCTGGGATCGCACCAGCGCACAAATGATCCAACGAATTTCTGAACAGGAGATCGTCATCAGGGTATTCAAAGCACACCAGTATTTCTCTGATGGCCAGGCAGACTTCTCCATCTACGAAAGCGCCAGGATGTTCGTCCGCTGGGATGATGCGAAGTCCTTTCAGGAAGAGAAGTTTTATAACTCATACGATGGAACCCTGCTGACCCCGTGGAAGCGCGGTACTCGACCGAGATTCAGTTATTGGCAGGAGAATTTTGACGCGGATCTCTGCGCGCATCTCTATACCCGGAATTTGCCGAGAGCGCTTGCCGGCTCGCCGTGGGAATACTGCCAGATCGCACCCTTTTACTTGTCGGACCGAACCGAGCTGGAGGTCATTCCCTTTTTAGCGGCATATCTGAGACGTCCTTTTGTGGAGTATTTGATCAAACTAAAGCTTTACAATTTGGCAGCCCATGTGGTCTACCGCAACGACTCGTATTCCTATACACTCGGAGACGAACATATTGACTACAACGGCAAAAAGTTTCAGTCCATTTTGAAAGTCGGTCTGGAATATCTGCCGCTGTTACAAAAACTCAATGTCTCATATATGCAGCTTGGCCTCATACAGGGTATGCTCCGCTTAGGCTTGCAGCCTGACGAAAAGCTCCTGGATTGGTGCGGCAAGAACAAAATCTCCAGGCTTCGCGATTTATTGGTTCCGCTGTCATACACCACGCCTCATAAATTGATGCGGTATATTGCAGAACAGTATGAAAAAAATAAGCGGCCCGCACACAGTTTCTATGGAGATGGTTATACGGATTATGCCAACACTTTGGTTCAATACCGTGATTACCTGTGCATGTGTGAGGGACTGGAGTACGACTTGAAGAACAACTTTGTACTTTTCCCCCGAGATCTAAAAGACGCACATGATAACATCGAAAACCTTTCAGATCCGGAAAAGGCCGCAATATATGAGCGGCAAATCCAGCAGGCTTACCCTCTGCTGGAAAAGCTGTACCGATTTGAGAGGGATGGGTGGACGATCAAGGCGCCTAAAACATCAAAGGAGATCACCGAAGAGGGCCACCGGCTACATCACTGCGTCGGTGGATATGTCAAGCGAGTCGCTATGAAAGAGTGCATCATTCTTTTCCTGCGCCGCACGCAGAAATTAGACAAGCCAGTAGGGACAATAGAGGTGATCGACAATAGAATTGTGCAGGCACGAGGATACAAAAACTGGGACCTTCCAGCAGATGCACAGAAGTTCCTGACGAAATGGGATGCGAAGGTTCTGAAGAACACGGCGAGGCAGGCCGCTATCGCTCAGACCATACGCAATCTTATGGAAGAAAGGGCAGCATAACAATGGCCGGCAGGTGCACGCCCTCTATGGGCACACCTGCCGTCATACTACAGAATTACTTGTGAAACTGAAATACAGTACAGGAAAACATCATGGGAGGCTGCGAATGAAACTTTACATTTTGATTCATGAACAGGACACCGATTCCGCCTGGGGCTCCAGCGCAAAGCCGTTTATTGACCGGGCCGCCGCGCAGGATATGATGCGACAGGACTATGAGGATACCGTCAAAAGGTGGGGATTCGACGAGACGCGCCAGACGGAGGAGTACAAAGCGTACTGCCATGACGGCGAGGCTCTGGTTCGCGATGACACAGATATCGAGATCTGGCGCATTGATGAGCACGATCTCCAGGTGGAAATGGCCGTGGAGGTCAGCCAGGGCCTCGTCCAAGCGATCTACGCAAATACGAATATCTACCCGGAGGTGTACGATCTGGATAGTTCCGATTTCACCGAAGACAGTGAAGTGGCGGAAGTGGATATCAAAGCGGCAAAGCTGGAAAAGCTGAAACAGCAGCCCGGGTGGAGAGCCGTCTATTAAATCACAGGAGGTCAAAGAAAATGAAACAGCTTGGGAATTTGGCAATCGTCTGTGCGAAACGCCCAGAGGTACTTATGCAGATCTACGGCGGCGAGGTGGCTGTCCATGTGGGCGCCGGCCCCGACCGCGCGGTGATGTTCACCACATGGGACAACGACGCGGAGATCGCCCGTATCATCCATGAACTGAACTTTGGCAAATACAAAAATAAGGAGGGCTTGCCCCATGCCGCATGAGGAAAGAGGTTGCGGATGCCAGCAGTGGACGGACGGAACGGTCCAATATGGCGGCGACTTTCACGGCTATTTTGTACCTGAACGATGGGAGCTGGAGTATCCGTCCCTCGACCATCCG
Source organism: uncultured Clostridia bacterium (assembly GCA_949289625.1). Next base: position 4,753 of record CASEPH010000346.1, read on the forward strand.
GGCAAGGAGTGGAGTTTCTATCTGACGGGGCACTGTCAGTATTGCCGGAGGGCCATGAAATATCGCCTGATTTTGCCGCTGGCTGGCACCTGGAAGGATTTGCTCAGCGAGATCTATTCTATGCTCATAAGGGCTAGGCCCTTTGGCGGAGTAGACTTTGACGCCAGCACCTATAGCCGAACGGTTTTAGACCGGGCCCGCTGGTATCAGCAGCAGGACGATCTGACGCCTGAGCAGCGTGCCAGCCTGTTCGTCAGTCTGTTCCGGGACAGCGACCGTCTCCAAGTGCGACAGTGGCTGGAGCGGGAACAGCCGGAGTTTCCCTATACCCACCCCAAGCGGGACCGGAAAAGCGAACTGTTCAATGCCATCCTGGACAGGGCCCGTGCAGCGGGCGACCTGACTACTATAGACCCGATTCTGGATTACTGTCTGCCCAATAAGGAGGAACCGGAGTCGCCAGATCGGGACCAATATCTCATCGACTACCGTTTCAATATCCTCCCCAGCCTGCAATTTGGCTGCGAAGGACTCTACCTCGACCTGCTCCTGGAGGGTAGCTTCGACGCGACAGACCGCACCAGATTGCCTATCGGTACGATTAAGACGCTGCGCCAGGATCAGGAGGCGTGTGAATTGATGGGCCGGCTCTGCGGTCTGCTCATGTTCCACGGCCACGCCTATGTCGATGACAACATTCACAGATACACCCCGCTGGAGGAGTTGGAGCGGGAGTACGCCCGG
>CASEPH010000347.1 GCA_949289625.1 uncultured Clostridia bacterium
TGGAGTATGTGCAGGGCATGAGCGTGGTGAAGTCCTTCAACCTCACCGGACGGGGTGACCGCACCTTGCAGGAGGCACTGGAATACAACTGCCGCAGCAATCTGAACATCGAAAAAATGTTCACCCCCTATATCATGGCGCAGGGGATCATACTACAGCTGGGAAGCGTGGCCATGATGCTCTCGGCGGTATGGTTCTATCTCTCCGGGACGATGATTCTGGCCAATGCTCTGATGGTGGTCATCATGTCCTTCCTGGTCTTTGCTCAGATCTCCTCGGCGGGTAGCGGTATGTCCCTGCTGCGTATCGTCAGCAGCTGCATGGCCCATGCTGATGAGACGGATGCCATGCCTCAGCTGGCAGAGACCGGTCGGGTCGGCACGCCCAGGGATCACGGCATTACCTTCGACCATGTTTCGTTCTCTTATGACCAGCGGCCCATCCTGCGGGATGTATCCTTCACCATCCCGGACAGAACCACCACCGCCATCGTGGGCCCCAGCGGCTCCGGGAAAACCACACTGTGTAATCTCATCGCCCGGTTCTGGGATGTGGAGAGCGGCGCCGTCCTTGTGGGCGGTCAGAATGTGAAGGACTATACCCTGGAGGGCCTGATGGATCAGATCTCCATGGTATTCCAGAAGGTCTATCTCTTTGCCGACACGGTGGAAAACAACATCAAGTTTGGACGCCCCAATGCCACCCACGAGGAAGTGGTGGCCGCGGCGAAGAAAGCCTGTTGCCACGACTTCATTCTCACCCTGCCCCAAGGTTATGACACCGTCATCGGCGAAGGTGGCTCCAGTCTTTCCGGCGGCGAGAAGCAGCGCATCTCCATTGCCCGGGCGATCCTGAAGGATGCTCCCATCGTGATTCTGGATGAAGCCACCGCCAATGTAGACCCGGAGAATGAGGACCGACTGCAAAAGGCCATCGAAGCTCTGACCCGGGATAAGACTATCCTGATGATCGCTCACCGGCTGAAGACGGTCCGCAATGCGGATCAGATCCTGGTGCTGGACGGCGGACAGATCGTTCAGCGGGGCACCCACAGCCAGCTCATGGCTCAGGAGGGCTTGTATCGAGCGTTCGTATCCGGCCGTAAAGAGTCCGGCCGGTGGAAGCTCTGAGAGAAGGAACGCCTAAACCGTTATAAATGAGGAGTGCTGTCACCGGATATATCCCCGGTGGCAGCACTCGCTTTCTTTTTACAATGCTAATCAGTCGTCCTCCAACAGTTTGGAGGGCTGAATCTTCAATACTTGGGCAATTTTGAACAGGGTCTCCAAGGATACACCCCGAATTGTTCCTGTTCCTTCTACCTGGCCGACAAAATTAACACTTTTTCCGATCCGTTCAGCAAGAACCTCCTGCGTCAATCCCGCCTTTTTTCTGTAATAGGCGATTTTTAAACCCAGAGTGATATATCGTTCCGGAAACTCTGTCTGCATCACTTCACCTCCCGACATTATGCTACCAACAGAACAGGTAAAATATAATTGAAACTAATTAGAGGATTATTTACTTCAAGTAAATGTTTATATATAATAAGAGGTGAAACATTTACTTAAGGGAGCTGTTGGTCAGAAAATGCCAACGAGAACGACATGGATCTATTTACCGTCAGTTTCTTTGGACATCGAATTGTTCCGAAATTTTGGGAAGTAGAAGAGCGTGTGGAGTCGTTGATCCACACATTGCTTTTGGAAAAGGAATATGTGGAGTTCTTGGTCGGCCGCAATGGGGACTTTGACCAGATCGTTTCCTCCACTGTCAAGCGGCTGCAGCGCCGTGTGCGGGACGACAATAGCGCCCTGATCTGGGTACTTCCGTATCCGACGGCAGAGTTGCGG
>CASEPH010000348.1 GCA_949289625.1 uncultured Clostridia bacterium
GGACAGCCAGTGGATCTACCACATTCCTGTGACCTTTACCAATGAGGACGGTCTGTTCTCCGACCGGAATCTGGTGCTCAGCGCAGGGCGGGACGCCACGGTGGACCTGAAGATCTACGGCCAGCGGCAGGATCTGTTAAAGCTCAGCAACTCCAATATTGTGGTGACGGTGGACCTGAGCCAGGTCACCGGTGCTGGAGACTGGCGGCTGCCTTATGACATCGAATTCCCTGATACCGTTAGCAGCAACGACATCAAGGTGGAGAGCCGGTCCAGCTATTATATTGGGATAACTGTGGATAAGCTGGCCACCAAGGAAGTAGAGGTCCGGGCTGTTTTTGAAGGCGATGTGGCAGAGGGCTATGTCCAGGAGGCCATTGAGCTGGAATATGACTCCATTGAGATCAGCGGCCCCAAGGATCTGGTGGATTCGGTGTCCTATGCCCAGGTGGTTCTGGAACGGACCAATGTCAGCAAGACCGTGTCCGACAATCTGACCTTTACCCTCATGGACGAGGACGGCAATGAAGTGGATGCCACAGAGCTCAAATGCTCGGTGAATAATACGGTGGTAGATAAGATCGGGGTGCTGATGTCGGTGTATCTGGTGAAGGAAGTGCCTCTGCGGGTGGATCTCATCGAGGGCGGCGGTGCTACAGCAGATCACGCCGTGGTGGATATTTCCCCCAGCACTGTGACCATCAAGGGAGACCCCGAGGTGCTTTCGGGCCTGAACTCCATCAGCCTGGGCACGGTGGATCTGTCCAGCATCCAGACCACCTTCAAAAAGGAATTTGAAATCGTCATCGCCGACGGCCTGACCAATATGACCGGCACCAAGGCCACCGTGTCGGTGGAACTGAAAAATCTCAAGACCAAGACCTTCGAGGTGACCAATATCACCGTGGCCAATGAGCCGGAGGATCTTCAGGCTAAGGTAGGGACCCTGTCTCTCCAGGTCCAGATCCGGGGCCCGTCAGAGGTCATTGATGAGCTCACTGCCAGCAGTATTCGGGCCGTGGCGGATCTGTCCGGCCTCAACGGCACAGGACAGTTCTCCGTGGTGGCGGATATTTATGTGGACGGCGTGGCCGATGTGGGGGCTTTGGGTAGCTACAGCGTGCTGGTCACCCTCTCCGAACGGGAGGAGGAGACGGCGGTGGAGGTCACTACCGCAGCCCAGACGTCGGAGGAAACAGAGGAAGCCCAGGAGCCGGAGTCATGAGACAGACGGTGACGGTGGTATCCGTCCAGGGAACCAGGGCCACGGTAGCCTATGACCGGCCCACGGCCTGTCATGGGGATTGCAGCCAGTGTGCCGGAGGCTGCGGCAGCATGGCGGCTAAGGAACGGGTGGTGGTCACGGCGGATAATCCCATGGGTGCTGCCCCTGGGGACCGAGTGATTATCGAGGCGGCTACAAAAACCGTGTTTTCCGCCATCTTCCTGGTGTACGCATTGCCGGTGCTGCTGTTTTTCGGCGGTTACTTCGGGGCAGAGGCGCTTGGGATTTCAGGCAGCTTGCCGGGTGTGGTCGGGTTCTTCCTGGGATTGGCGGCGGCGGTGCTGGTGAGCCGGAGAAAGACCAAAACCGGCCGGGAGATCCGGTTTCGGATCGTAGGCTTCGGGGCACCGGCGGAGCATGGAAAATAGGAAACACGAAACATGAAACAATATGGACCTTGGAACGAATATGGTTCCAAGGTCCATTGGTCTATATGTGTCGGTGACTTACCGAACCAGCCGCCGCTTCCATTTGCCGGAGATGAAATAAAAGCCGCCGATGAGGAAGGGCATATAACCTGCAAAGGCGTTGCCCAGCCAGAAGCCCATGATGCCCATGTCCAGTGCCAGACCCATCAGCATGGCCAGACCGATGCGGCAGATCACTCCGTCCAGCAGACCCACGATCAGGTTCAGCCTGGCGTTGCCGCTGCCGTTGATGAGGGCAAAGAAGGGGGAGCGCATGGCAAAGCCCACATAGAGCAGTACTGCCACGGGAATGTAGGTCATGGCCATGGACAGGACCTCCGGATCGGAGTTGAACAGGCCGAAGATGGCCTTGGGGAAGAAGATGGTCAGGAAGGACAAAATGGCGGCGAAGGCCAGATCCAGCACCATGGAGACGCCGATGATCTTGGGCACCCGGTGGTATTTTTCCGCACCGATGTTTTGACCCACCATGGAGCTGCCGGCGGTGGACAGGGCGTTGGTGACCACGGAGGTGATGGAGGCCAGCTTGTTGCCTACACCGGTGACGGCAGAGGCTACCACACCGTAGGCATTGATATAGGAATTGACAAACATCATGGAGATCTGAATGGCTGCGGACTGGAGGCACATGGGAAAGCCCAGTTTGATGAGCTTAGGCAGGACCTCCCGGTCGGGCTTAAAGCTCTCCAGTTTGAAGTCAAAGCCGAAGGATTCCTTCCGGCGGTAGAGGTAGATGATGGCCCAGATAAAGCTGACGCCCTGCCCAATGACAGTAGCCAGAGCGGCACCAAAGGGGCCCAGATGGAATACGGCCACAAAGACCAGATCCAGCACCAGATTCACCACGGTGGCCACGGCGATGAACATAAAGGGATGCTTGGAATCCCCCATGCCCCGGAGAATGGCGCTGACCAGGTTGTAGCCATAGATGAACACCAGGCCCATGATGCAGGTGAGACTGTACTGCCGGGCGTAGACCAGACATTCCGCCGGGGTGTTCAGGGCGTCCAAAAACAGGTCCAGGCACAGCCAACAAACCACGCTCAGCACAATGGCGCTGGCCAGGATCAGGGTGAACATGGTTCCGATGGTGCCCTTGATTCGTTCCCGGTTGCCGGCCCCAATGTACTGGGACAGCAGCACCTGACCCGCGTTGGAAAAGCCCATGACCAGGAAGGTCAGGCAGTGGAGCACGTCGCCGCCGATGGACACGGCGGACAGCCCCACGCTGCCCACGAACTGCCCGATGACCACCATATCCACCATGTTGTAGACCGTTTGGAGCAGATTCGAGCAAAGCAGCGGAAATGAAAACAGCAGCAGTAGTCGGCTGACGCTGCCTTCGGTCAAGTCTTGAATCAGCGTTTTATCGTTCCCCATGATTCCATGACATCCTCTCTGTGTCGTTTTCTTTATTTCGAAATATAAATATATTTTACTACAGTTTTCCCCAAATAGCAACATGGAAGACGAAAGCAAATTCAAAACGAAGGGGGAGAGTTTTTATTTTGATGCCTAACGTTCTATTTCTGATACTATGCCTTTTGAATAAGAGCAGCTATAATATAGGCATTGAAAAGGAGGGTATATTATGCCATATCAGATTACGCAGGCGCTCTGTTCCGCCTGCCATCAGTGCCGGGTGGAATGTCCCGTTCATGCCATTACGTTCCGTAACAGCAAGTATTGGATCGACCCGGAAAAATGCATCTCCTGCGGGAAATGCGTCAAGGTGTGTCACAACGGCTGTATTGCTGATCCGGAAAAGCCCGCCCCCAAGGCGGCACCCCATGAGAAGATTGTCAAGACCTGTGATGTGTGCGTGATCGGCGCAGGCGCCGCAGGCATGGTGGCAGCAGCCAAAAACGCAGATCTGGGCAAACAGGTCATCGTGCTGGAGAAAATGCACGAGGTGGGCGGCAGCGCCTGGTATGCCGCCGGATTCCGGGTCCACTGGAGCAAGTGGCACCAGGAGGCTGGGATGCAGGACAAACGGGAGAAGGAATACCATCGGTTCCTGGAAAAGACGGAGGGAAAGGTAGACCCCAAGCTGCTGCGGCGGATGTTTGAGGCCAACGCGGAATTTGCGGACTGGCTCATTGACGAGCACGACCTGGGGAAGGACTACAAATTTGCCAAGAGCTTTATGGGGGCCAGATTTGAAGGCACCTTTGAATGGGAGCGGGCCGGTACCCGCATCGACAAGATGATCGGCCCCGGAGAAGGGGGCTGGTACATGACCACCCATCTGCGGGATTCTCTGCTGGAAAAGGGCGGCGAGATTCTCTATAAGACTCCTGCCAAGCATCTTCTGACGGATGAAACCGGCGCTGTCATCGGCGTGCTGGCGCAGGATGAGGGTGGCGAAGTGGAGATCCACTGCAAGGCCGTGGTGGTAGCTTCTGGTGCCTTCAGCCGGAACCGGGAACTGATGGATCGGTTCCAGCCCATGTTCTATCAGGATGCTGGAAAAGAACCGGTCCACATCTTCACGGCGGCAGGCTGCACCGGCGATGGTATCACCATGTGCGAAGAGCTGGGCGCGGATATTGATTATGTCAACCGCCGGGTCAATCTGTTCGGGCCCATGCGGCACCCCTATCCCTGTGTCAGCCTGAACATTGCTCTGGGCAGCAGCGGCCTCCAGTTCGGATCCCAGGGGAATCTGTTCCCGGCCACCCTGGGGATGAGCGAGGTCAGCCCTCTGACGGAGGATCCCAAGTGGTTCTGCTGGAAGGTGGTGGATGACGTCATTGCTGAAAGCGCCATTGAAAACGCCAAAAAGCAGCCGGAGCAGTCTCCGGGCATGAATTTGAAGAAGTTCATGGAGGGCTGGCGGGAAGTGCTAGCGGAGGAGGAGACCGCCGGGGCCATTGTCAGCGCTCCTACCCTGGAGGAACTGGCAGATCGGCTTGGCTTTGACCGTCAGGATTTCTTGTCCAAAATTTCTGCTTATAACGAGGATACCAAAAAGCCAAACACGGCACCTGTTGGTCCGCCTCCTATGGAAATGGATGAGGACGAGAAGCCGGGGGATGGGGAAATGCCTCCCATGTTCGGTGCGCCGGAGCCCCGGAAGCCCATTCGGCAGGGGCCCTTCTATGCCATTAAACTTAAGCTGTTCCATGAAAACGCCGTCGGCGGCATGACCATCGACGAGAACGCTGCGGTGCTGAAGGACGGTAAACCCATTCCCGGGCTCTTTGCCGCCGGCGATACTACTCGGGGCATTATGATCCCGGGAGACGTGGGCGTGGGGTATATCGAAGGCGTCTTTACGGCTCTGACCCAGGCCTTCAACGAGGGCTATATCGCCGGTGTGGAATCGGCCAAGTATGTGAGCTGACTTTATCAGCGGGACTAAAATGGTGTTGCTCCGGGCAGGTCACTTCCTGCCCGGAGCATTTGCCGGGAATATGATCTTACAAAAAATATGGGCCTTCACGAAAAAAACAGTTGACTTTTCCGCTGGAGTGCGGTATTCTAATCCAAGAATTTGTGATATATGCGCGAGTGGTGGAATTGGCAGACTCGCTAGATTCAGGTTCTAGTGTGCATTACGCACGTGCGGGTTCAAGTCCCGCCTCGCGCACCATGACGAGTGTTCTTATAGCATTTGAAACGCTGTAAGAACACTCATTTTTT
>CASEPH010000349.1 GCA_949289625.1 uncultured Clostridia bacterium
GCGGGTGTTGGTCGTGGTCCGGGTGATGATGGTTTCCAGCTTTTCGGCCAGCACAGTCTCCAGGTTATAAGCCCAAACGTCGATGGAGCGGTCCTCCAGCATGAGCTTGAAGCTGTACCGCACCTCTTTAGGGGTGATGGCATCGCCGGTGGAAATGTCGATTTTCAGCGGAGTGCGCACCCCGTCAAAGAGCGTTGCCATCGTGACCCGGATGCCGGGATATTCCGCTTCATCCATGATTTCCGAAATGCTTTTCATCTGGAAGATAACGCCGTCGTCAATAGGAACGGCGATGATCTCCGCCATCATATTCTCCACATCCTCAATGCTGACGTTGGCTCCCTTGACCGTTACGTCCAGGTCCATCGTGGAGCGGGCGTCCAGGCCGATCATCGCGGCTACCAGCATCCCGCCCTTGAGGATGAACTTGTCCCGGTAGGATGAGAGAGAAATACGTTCCAGAAAACGCTCCATCATATAGTTGCGCATCAAAATCTGTGCATCCGCAGCATTTTTCTTTGACAGATTGCGGATCAAATCTTTCAGCTCCCTGGCTGTCTTTATCATAAGAGTACCTCTAAATACTGGCGTAAAATCTTCTCGACCCGGAACAGCTTGGCATAGCGCACCAGCGTCCGCAGGTCCTTGTCTTTCCGGCGAGCATACGCTTTCAGAGCGTCCTGGAATGTCTGCATCTCGATGTGGCTCCGGCTGCGCAGCACATCGCAGATCGTCCGTTCCATATCATAGACCGGCACATCGTGACCGAAGGGGGTCTGCGCGGTTGTCAGGCCAACCTCGTGCAGCTCCGCCTTGATGGTAAAGACCTGGACGCCCTCATCCTTGAGCCGGGTCGGGTTGTAGCCCGTCTTGACCGTAATGGAATAGGCCAGCGGCTCCCGGTCGGTCAGGTCGTGGAAAAACAGCGCCGTTTCATGGGAAAAAACTGCCTGCGAACAGCGAAGATGCAGCAGATACATGGCGTCCACCCAGGCGTCTTTGGAAAGATAGATCCCATGCGCCGCCTGTTCCAGCCCACGAGACTGTACGAATTGATAAAAAACAGGTTTTGAGATCCCGGCCGCGAGAACCTGCCTGGTGCGCAGCATCCCGTCCTGACGCTCCATCAGCTGGTCCAGCTGTTGAAATTGGCTCACGTCCTCCACCTTCCTTTCACGCTAATATTATACGTGAAATTAGCACAAAAGTAAAGTCAAAATCGAGGAGGCAGACGATTATTTATCAAGAAATTAGTTGTTGATGATCTTCTGATTGCCAGTGCCCCAGACATGCTGCTCTTTCGCGGCAGCCGGGGTGTTCTGCGCCATCACACCCACCAGCCTGTGGGGAACATAGGGTTCTTCCAGATAGGCGATCTCCTCCTGCGTCAAGGCAAGCTCCACCGCCTTTGCCGCTCCCTCGATGTGGTGCAGCTTGGTGGCCCCACCACCGGGGACGTCACCTTGGCGAGCAGCCACGCCAGGGAAACCTCCGTCATGGAAACGCCCCGCTTCTCTGCCAGCTCTGCCACCCGGTCAATGATGACCCCGTCCTGCTGGGCGGTGGCGTCGTACTTGAATTTTGCATAGCTGTCCTCCTGAAGGCGCTTGGAGGTTTCGCCCGGATGCTTGGAGAGCCTCCCGCCGGCCAGGGCGCTGTAGGGCGTCATGGCGATGTTGTCCTCAGCGCAGAGCTTTGCCATCTCCCTCTCCTCCTCCCGGAAAATCAGATTGTAATGCCCCTGAACGGAAATAAACTTGGCAAAGCCCTCCTTCTCCGCCAGAGCATTGGCCTTGGCCAGCTGATAGGCAAAGCAGTTTGATATGCCGATATATCGCACCTTACCCGCCTGTACAATGCGGTTTAGCCCACATATGCCGCGGGCTGGACCGGCAGTTCGTTTCTTCCCAACCACTCCCGAAGGAACTCCCACAGGGCCTCGCCGTCATCTCCCAGAACACCCAGATCCTCCAGAACCCCCAAGGGCTCACGGACCTCCGCCCTTGGGCACAGGCGGCCGATCTCCCGGGCAAAATCGC
>CASEPH010000350.1 GCA_949289625.1 uncultured Clostridia bacterium
TATCTCTCTCTTACGGATGAAGCTCGGTCTGTCAATCAAGACCAGCCGGGCTATGTGATTCAAAGCTGGCTGCGGGATCGTACAACGATCTCTTTCCTACACTATTGGGAAACGCAGAATAATGAAAACTTTGATGCAGCAGGCTATAAGGCGTTAGAGGAGGAATTAAAAAGTCCTACATTAACACTGACTGCTAAAAAGTGGATAGAAGCTACGAGGGCGATCGGGCTTCGCTCAAAGCAGGGGAAAAATGGCGGAACATATGCTCATCCTGAGATTGCCTGTGTATTCCGCGCGTGGCTTCACCCTGAATACCAGTATACACTTGTCCAGTCCTTCCTGCACGATAGAAAAAGAAAGGCGGGCAGAGATGAACAAGCGTAAAAATGAAGTGATCGAAATTCCTGCAAAGCCCGTGGAGACAGATCAACCAGTAAAGCGTCAACTGCGTGTTGCTGCATACTGCCGCGTATCTACTAATCAGGAGTCTCAGCAAAACAGTTATCAAGCGCAGAAAGCGTATTATACAGATAAAATTGCGTCAAATCCTGATTGGTGTCTTGCTGGTATTTTCGCTGATGAAGGGATTAGCGGAACTTCCGCAGAAAAACGTCCTGCGTTTCAGCGAATGATAAGGTGCTGCAAGAAAGGAAAAATAGACTTGATCCTTACCAAATCCATTTCACGGTTGAGTAGAAATACGGTAGATTGCCTCCAATACGTCAGGCTGCTGCAAGAGCTGAGGATTCCAGTTATTTTTGAAGCTGAGGGAATCAACACCTTAAATATGCAGAACGAGTTCCTTCTTGCTGTGATGGGGGCGAACTCGCAAGCAGAGAGCGAAGCTACCAGCAGCCGAGTCAAATGGGGTGTCAGAAACGCTTTTCGTGAGGGAAAGGTGAGGTACTATTATCAGTACTGGCTGGGCTACAGAAAGGGGAAGGATGGAACACCCGAAATCATTCCGGAGGAAGCTGAGACTGTAAAGCAGATCTACGCGGACTACCTTTCCGGCAAGAGCCTACGATCGATTGCAGACTCTTTGGAGAGCAGAGGAATTTTGCCAAGAGCCGGGCAGGCAAAATGGACAACGACTTATATTCGGGGTATTCTGCAAAATGAACGATATACGGGAGACGCTCTGCTGCAGAAAACCTACACAACAGATCCTATTACCAAGAAACAAAAGAAAAACAGGGGTGAGCTTCCGCAGTATCTTGTGAAAAACTGTCATCCAGCCATTATATCTCACGAATTATTTGATTTGGTTCAAAAAGAGATCTCCAGGCGCAGTGTAGCAACTGGAAATTCGGATGCGGACAGCGCACGCCCGAAACCCGCCTATTCCGGAAAATATGCGCTTTCTGAGCTTTTAGTATGCGGAGAATGCAACACGCTGTATCGGCGTTGCACATGGAAAGGGAATAAGGGAACACGCATTGTCTGGCGTTGTAGAAGCCGTCTTGATCATGGTAAGAAATATTGCAAGCATTCTCCAACGTTAGACGAGGCGGCAATTCATCAAGCTCTGGTAAATGCAATCAATCAACAGTTAGTACGCCCGGAATACCTGCTTGCTCCGTTTGAAAAAATCCCTTTTCATCTTTCCGCTTTTCCTGTCCCTGCTAAATCGTGGCCGGAATTGTATTCCAATCTCCTGGAGCGGCAAAGTATGCTTGATACAGAAATCGTTGACCTTATTGCAGAGTATGCAGCCAATGAAGACTGGAACGGAGAAAGCGAACTGCTTATAGAGATCTTAAGAGAGCGAAACAAGTGTGCCAACTATATCTCCACATTCCGGCTAGACCGATATGGAAGAGATTTTTCCCAGGACAGATTTCATTTTCCATATTGCCTGACGGAATACAACGATGCTGTCGTCCGCTATGTGGTAGACACCATTAAAGTGTTGGACAAACAGCACTTGCAGATCACTTTTAAGGGAGGCCTCGTTGTAGAACAGAAAATCCCCTCCAATTAGCTGCAATATCGAGCGAAATACCTAGGGTACCTTCGGCCCGCGCCTTGATTGCGCGGGCCGTTCTATGTTGAGGCTGCAAAACGGGGCAGGATCCCTCATAGACTCTTCCAGGAGGTGTTTTTATGGGTAAGACAACGATGATCGTCCATTGTGAGTATTCAGGTACAGGCCAGACGTTAGAAAAATTGGTACAGAGTTCTTTCTATACTTTCCTGAAAAAGGAGCTGTCTGAGCTAGCTATTTGTCGAGAAGTGTAGTATGCTTGTGGCGATGAATGGCCGCTTATCTCAGGAGGTATAGCATGTACTTAGAGATAAGCAATCCCATGGATTACCATGCGGGGTTATACATCAGACTATCAAAGGAGGATGAGAGCGAGGGGCCATCGCAGAGCGTCCAGAACCAGGAATCCCTGCTGCGGGAGTTTGTGCAGCAGCATCGGCTGAGCGTCTATGACACCTACGTGGACGACGGGTGGAGCGGCACCAGCTTCGACCGGCCGGCCTTCCAGCGGATGATTGCCGACATCGAGGCCAAGAAGGTCAACATGGTCATCACCAAGGATCTCTCCCGTCTGGGCCGGGATTATATCATGACCGGCCACTACATGGAGCGATATTTCCCGGAGCACCGGGTGCGGTACATCTCTTTGCTGGACGGCATCGACACCGGCGTGGACTCCACCGCCAACGACATCACGCCCTTCCGGGCCATCATGAACGACATGTACGCCAAGGATATCTCCAAGAAGATCAAATCGGTCAAGCGGGATAAGCAGCGGAAGGGACAGTTTATCGGCGGAAAGCCGGTTTACGGCTACAAGATGCACCCCACGGAGAAAAATAAGATTGTCGTTGATGAGGAAGTGGCGCCCGTCGTGCGGCGGATCTTCTCCCTGGCCCTCTCAGGCATGAGTTGCCGGAATATCGCTACCCTCCTCAACCAGGAGGGAGTACCTACCCCGGCAACCTACGCGGGTCTCCCGGTGGCAAGGCCCGGTCCCTATACCGGCCTGTGGAGCAGCGAGCGGATCTCCGACATGCTCCAAAACGAGACCTACATCGGCAACATGGTGCAGGGGCGCAGCGTGAAGATCAGTTACAAGTCTAAGAAGTGCCTGAAGCAAGACCCGGCCAACTGGGTGGTGGTGGAGGGTACCCACGAGCCGCTGGTGGACTTGGAGACCTTTCAGAAGGTGCGGATGCTGATCAACAGCCGGAAGTACACCCGGAGCCGAACCTACGACTTCCTCCTCAAGGGCCTGATCTTCTGCCACGAGTGCGGCTACCCTCTGGCAGTCCTCAACCGGAAAAACGCCAGGGGAGAGGATGTCCTGTACTTCGTCTGCCGCACCTATCAGCGTTTTACCAAAGTGGGCGTCTGCACCTGCCACTCCATCAAGGAGAAGACGGTGACCGACGCGGTGATCGCCAAAGTGCGTGAAGTCTGTCAGGCCTACTTAAACCCCGGTGAACTGCTGCCCGTGGCGCAAGAAGCTGTGGAGAATGCCAGAAAGCAGAGCAGCCTGGAGACAGAACTCCAGGCCTTCCAGTCTAAGATTGACAGCCTCACCGCCAACCTGGACCGGATGTACACCGACCGGCTCAGCGGGCTGCTGCCAGAGGCGGACTTCCAGCGCATCTTCGGCCGGATCAAGCTGGAGCGGGAGCAGCTGGAAGAGAAACGGCAGGAGCTGGAACTGCGGCAAAAAAGCCCTGTCCGCAGCGAGGACAGAGCCAGGGAACTGGTACAGCGGTTCATCGAAACGGCCGGGGAGAGCCGGGAATTGCTGGTGAGCCTCATCGAGCGGGTGGAGCTCACCGAGGACAAAGAGATCATCATCAAATTCCGCTTCGCCCAGCTGGACGAAAGGTTGGAAAGCCAGACACCGCAAAGGATTGCGCCGCCTGAGACGGCGTAAATTTCCGGCGGAAATCGCTTACAATAGCCGGGGCGCTATGTATCAGCTTTACAATGACGAGCGCCTGGTGGAGAAGCTGATCGCGAACCCCATCGGTCCGGACCGCCCCGTCTACCAGAAGTATGATCCCTGCGTGGTAAGCTATCTGCCCAGAGAATTCCCGGACGGAACCTTCGCCATCGCCCAGGAGCACACAACGGACAGTTTACAGATGCTGCTGAAGGCGGACTACATGACCGCCCTGAATGCCGGACATAATATTCGCCGCTGCCTTGTCTGTAAGAAATATTTCCTGGTTCGCAGCGGTGTCCATGTCCTCTACTGTGAGGGACGCTGCCCGTTGGACGAGCGCTTCACTTGCAGGCAGTATGGCAGTTATGAGATTCAGAAGGAACTGGCCCGGGATGTGCCGAAAATCAAGGCCAAGATCACCGCTTTTAACCGCATCCGAAAAGACTATCAGCGAGGAGCCATTACGGAGGAAGAGATGCGACGGCTGAAGGATGCCGTGCGTGATTGGCTATTTGACGCACTGAGCAACCCTGGCATCTCCAATGAGGATTTTGAGAACTCCATATCCTCCCAGCATCTTTATCCTCTTTGTAGAGTGGCTCGTCAGGCCAAGCCCAGAGGCCGTCCCCCCAAGGAGAAAGATGGTGACGGCTCATGAGCAACGAGGAACTGTTGGAGCAGATTGCCAACGGCGATGGGGCTGCGTTGACCAAGCTGTGCCTGATAAACACAGGCCTTATCAAAGATCGTGCCCGGTTGATTGTCCGCCAGTATCACTGCCTACGTCAAACTCAATACGGTGGTCTGAGTAATTACACAAAAGGAACGCTCT
>CASEPH010000351.1 GCA_949289625.1 uncultured Clostridia bacterium
TCCGGTCAGTACAGACATTTCTCTGGGATGGGTGGCTGGCGCTTTGCAGTTTGCAGCTGGGTTTTTCAGAATCAACCCATCCGCCACCGCCTTGTCCAGCGCCATGCGGCAGGCCACATGACAGCTTTTCACCATACGGTCCGACAGGCCAGGGCCGTACTGCTCTACCCGCAGGAGTCGCCCGCCCTGCTTCAGACGGTGGTAAAACTGCTGGAGGTCGCTTTGGGTAAGCTGAGAAAGAGGGATGTGTCCCAGCTCCGGGATAATGTGCTGATAGATCCGGTTCTCGTAGTCTGCCTGGGTCTTGGGCTTGACGGCCGGTTTGCAGTACGTCTGATACCAACGATCCATCCATATTCCGAAGGTTACTTCTCCCCTGGGGCGCTCCAGCTCTAAGCCTTTGAGGCTCTCTTTCAGCGCTTTTAGCTTTGCCGCACACTCTCCTTTGGTCTTTGCCAGCACATTTTTGGTTTTCGGTCGGCCCTTCTCGTCATGGCCCACCACATACCGTCCCTCCCAGCGGCCGTCCTTTCTCAGGTGGAGACTGCCATCTCCCCATTTTCGTTGTTTCGCCACGGTTCCATCTCCTCTCCCAACAGCTCTGTCATGAAGCCCCCTACGATCTCGGCGGCATTACGGTGCATATCTCCGGTCACATGGGTATAGGTGTCCAAGGTGAAGCTGGCCTTCGTGTGGCCCAGGATACCGGACAGAGTCTTGGCATCCACCCCGCTGGCCAGGGCGTGGGTGGCGAACGTGTGGCGCAGATCGTGAAACCGAAGGTCAGGCAGTCCAGCCTCCTCTAATAGGCCTTTCAGCCGCCGGTAGGCGCTGCCCGGACTGACCGGTTGCTCTGGACAGAGAGGATTGGGAAAAATCCACTCTGTCAGAGCGGATTGTTTTCGCTCTCGCAGAAGTTGGGCTGTGCTGGACGGGAGCAGGATGGTCCGGGTTCCCGCATAGGTCTTTGTGATTCCTTCTTCCACCCCACCGCCCTTCCTGGCGCGGATCGTGCGGCATACGTTTAAGGTTCCGTCCTCCTCATCGAAGTCTGACCACTTGAGGCCGCACAGTTCGCCCCGCCGCAGTCCGGTAGTCAGTTCCGTGAGGAAGAAGTCCCGCCAGATCCAGTCTTGTTTAACCGCCGCTTTGAATGTGTCCAGTTGCTCCTGGTTAAGAATGCTCTTTGCGCCCCTAACAATTTTGGGCGGTGTAACCCCATCGGCAGGATTGGCAGGGAGCAGCCCGTTTTCAGCGGCAGTTCTCAACGCATGGTGGATGATGTTGTGGATGCTGTGGACGGTGGTCGGGCTCAGCCCGGCCACATGATTTCCGCCTTTCATTCGTCCTCGTTCCAGAAGTTTTTGATAGAGGGAACGCAAATCTGCCCCAGTGACCTTCCTCAGCGGCTTTTCTCCCAAGTGCGGTTTGACATGGTTATTCAAATCTCTTCGGTATCCCTCCAGTGTACTCTCCCGAATGGTTCCATTGATATATTCCTCCAACCACTTGTCCAGCCATTGGGACAGGGTCATGCTGCTCTCCTCGGTCAGGTCCACGCCCTGATAGGCGTTTATGTTCTGCCGGAGCTTAGTGGTCAGTTCCTTCTGGGTGTCGGCATAGATGTATCGAAAGATGGAGTCGCCATTTTCCTTATGTCCAATAACGATGCGGCCCTCCCAGCGGCCATCTTCCCTCTTACGCACCATGCCGTCCCCGGATGGTCGTCTCTTTGCCATTTTGCTTCACCTCCTATGTCTTATCTTTGCGCGCTACTTTACAGGGGAGAACCGGTGTGGCTCAGCCACCCGCTGGTACAGTACCGCACCGCAGCTGCGGCAGATCA
>CASEPH010000352.1 GCA_949289625.1 uncultured Clostridia bacterium
CCCAAGCAGAACGCCATGGATGCGGCGGTAGAACTGTATGGCTTCTGTCCCGATGTCATCGACCAGGGACCGGAAGACGCCACTGTAGGCGCTTTGGCTGATGTCCTGCGGCAGTCCACTGTCTGGTATCTCTGGTGGGATTGATGCAGGGGGTCATAGCGATGCAAACCAAAACACTGACCATTCAACTGAATGATGAACAACTGCCCATCCTTCCAGTGGAGCCGGAAGCCCACCTCTCCTTTACCATTCATGCCAATGGAAATGAATTGGAGCTAACGGGAAACCGGGCGGGGCTGCTTCTATTGGCGAAAGCAGCGCTGGGTATGGCGGAAACCGTTCGTGAGGATGGATTCCATATCCATTTGGATGACCTTTATGACATCAACTCCGAGGGAAAAAGCATCCTGATCCGAAAGGAGGAACGGCCAAAGCCATGATTGTTAAAACCTTCCTCAACCCCGCCACAAATAAGCAGTGGCGGATTGAAATTGATGGACATACCATCCGAACCTGCTTGAATGGCGGGAAGGTTAAAGAGATCCTGTGCGACTCCGCCTTCCAGGTCAAGAGCAAGGTCGCCAGTGTCATGATGGGCCAGATGCGGAAAGGATTTGTCTATCAGAATCCGGTTGCCGCTGTTGGGCAGGCGCGGTGCCACCGATTTGTTGGAAAGGACAGCAACGGCTTTATGCCCCTGGCTGCCGCCCTCACACGGGACGACTTCTTCCTGACGAGGGTGGTCGGAGATTTTGAGGACGAAACCCTCTATCACTTCGATGGTAGCGGGGAGATCCTCGAAACAGTTTCCCTGGGCGCAAAGAGAATGACCTATGAGCAGGTTCTCTGCCCCAATGACACCCTTCTTCTGAACAACAGCTATCTTTTGGAGCAGTTCTCACTCCGCACCCATGAGGTCACGCCCTTTGTCAACAAGAAAAACAGCATGAAGGCCATGCTGGATGCCAGCGGTGACCTGGCCCTGTGGTACACAGGCGAGGAGATCGTCGCCTGTGACTTTGGCAGCAACACAGAGGTGTGGCGGGAAACGGTAAAATGCAAGAAGTCAAAAGACCCGAATTTTGCCTATTACTGCTTCGGGATGCTCTCTCCCCGGCAGGGCAAAGCGGCCTACCGCGTCACCGAAGGTGAGTATGTGCTGGTGGACCTGAAGTCTGCCCAAAAAGTGGTGATCCAAAATGAGGGCTGGCATCCCTTCTTCTCCCCGGATGACCAGTGCTTCTCGGTGGGCGGCAAATTCTATCTGACCCAGACCGGAGAGGAGATGGACAATCCATTCCCCTTCCCTGTCCGGCAGGGACTGAGTTTTTCAGACACCTGCATGGTACGGACAAACGGCAATCTGATGGCCGTTCAGCAGGAGCGTGGAAGCTCCCCCATTGAATTATGGGATACCGACAGCGGCCAGCTGCTGGCCACCATTGATGATCCCTTTGTAGTACGGCAGGTGAATTTTGCCTTTACCAAGAGTGGACTTGTCCTGCACACCGATTATGGGGCTATGAGCATCTATTCCTGCGCCCTCTGAAACGGAGAAATCAACTATATTTATTTTTACAATGAGAAAATGGAGGGGGCACAATGAACTTTAACGAAGCAATGCAAATGCTTGGAACCAAGTTGCAAGGAAAGTACGAACATTTAGGCTTCAAGTATAAAAAATCCGACAAAACGCTTACAAGGCACAGTAAAAATTTCACCTATATGATTGTGTTTTCCTCATTCGGCGGGAACACAAAGGATAGCATAAGTATAGAGGTTTGCTATATAATCAACACTCGTCCATACGACCCTTATGGTTACGCCAAACCAGACATCAACACACAACCACTGTTTTACAGTTTAAGAGACAATGAAATATATCTTGATATAGGAAATGAAGAAAAAATCAACAATACCTTTGAGATTGTTTGTCAGTGGATGGATAAATTACTGATTCCAAAAATGAATGAACTTTGTGCTACCGAGTAATGTGGAAGTGATGGCGGAGAAAGAGCGTGGACACCTATGAACAAAGAATCGGTGACTGAAAAACTCCTGGACTTGGCTGAGGGACGGGAAACACCTGAAACCTGGCAGAACTGGTGGGACGAGCACGAGCCGGAGTTGGAAACCCTGCTCAGTCGTGGTGAATTTCTGAAGCTGAAGCCCTGCCGACACGGCTTTCAGTGGGTTCCGGTATTTGGAAGCCAAAAAGGAGCCATCGCCATTCTGGAAAAGAGCGGGATCGCATTTGAGGCCAGCAATCTCTACCAGGAGCGGTATCTGGCCGAGCTGGACACGTTCTGCAAGGAGCAGAAAAAAGTACAGCGGGAAAAACAAAAGGAATTCAAGGCCAACAACCCGGAGCTGTTTGACCGCTACCCCAAGTTCTCCAAGGCGCTGGCAAAGGTGCTGGACCCCTCTGACGAGATCAAGCCCGCCGCCACGGAGGAGCAGAT
>CASEPH010000353.1 GCA_949289625.1 uncultured Clostridia bacterium
TTCTCTCCTTATATATCCAGCTTATGTGTTTTTTATAAAATTTCCGATCTCTTCAGAAGGTTGGATTTTTTAAGGATGCTGCGTTATGTCCTTCTTGAATTTACGCTTTCTTAGCATCTTGTGTATAGAGCTTACGAATTCAATTTGATAATATGCTAATAAGCTAATTATATCAAACGTCCTTATTTTTACAATAAAAAGGGAGCGCCGCCACCGCATAACTGCCGATGATGGCGCTCTCTTTTTGCTTAAATCTGAAAACCAGTCCTTTTACCTATATAGGAATACCTAGATATCACACATGAAAAATCAAGCTGCCTTTTACACGGAAATCCGGCGCAGTATATTTCTTTGTCTTTTTAAAGGTTACTTCCTGCATTTTGGGGAACCGCCGGGAAAGTAGTAGGGGCAAACCAAAAGCCCCACTCGAAAACTCTGCTTACAGCTACGTGCGCATTTCTTGCAGACTTTATTATACTTGCGGCGGCCTTTTTCACTCAAAAAGAGCGACCATTCCAGCCTCCATTTCTTGCTCCGGCTCATAAGTCGCCCACCTCCGGAGGCTTCTTCTGCCGGGCGGGCTTATCCGGTACTTTTCGTTCTGCACACTCTCGTTTTGCATCTTCCAGCCGCTCCTTGATGGACTGCTTTTTCTCCGGCTTGTTTTTGTGCGCGGCATCTTTGGCTTTCTCCACTTCCTCACCACGGCGTCCATTGTTGATGACCTCGTCAATCATCCCATAGTCATCTTCCAGCGTCATCTCAGCGGTGCGAAGCGGATTCTCCGGCTCCACGGGGATAGATACAAGCTGGCCGTTGATGTTGGCAAACAATTCCGGTTTCTTGAACTGCTCAGTGTACTTCTGAATCATTTCTGGAGACAGCGATGTGAAATTCTCTTCTCCCAGACCCATCACCAAGAAGGTGCCAGCCACAATGTCGTAAATCTCTCCATGCTCGTCACGAAGAGAACGATTCAGCTCCAAGCCAATAAGTTTGCCTTCATCGTTCAGTACCAATCCTACCGGATCGTTAAAGGGATAAGAGGCGGCAATATCACCGCCCACCTCCGCTTGCAGCGCATGGAGGCCAGGGTCAATCTGCTTTACATAGGGCTCTTTCATGGGCTCCACTACCAGGACGGTTAATTTCTCCGGCGTGGTATGTTCGTGGGCGTTCCCACTGGGGATGGCAAAGGCGCGGCTTCCATTGGCCATGATGAGATACTTCCCATCCTCGGATTCGTGGTGGAAACCGTATCCCGCCGCCTCCATCTGTTCCCGGCTCATATCCGTCACATGGAATGTGCCCCTGGGAGTTCGCACCGTTTCACCAGTATCCCGGTCATCCGGGGTGGGCGCCGCTTGCTGTCCGTACAGCTCCGCTTCATACTCCCGGCTGGCCTGCTTTGCAAAATCCAGCATTTCATCCACATGGGATTGGTCGGGATTTTCAATGGCTTCCCGGATCGTCGCAGGATCTACATCCAGACATTCATCATAGCCGGTGGCATCCTTGAACTTCTCAATCTCCGAAGGCAGAAGATCCTCCGGCGTCTGACCAAATGCGGCCAGTTTATCAGACAACGCGGAGATACGGCCGGCCATCAGATTCTCAGAGATTTCTTCCCGTGCTGCTTGTACATCCGGATGTTCAGTGGCATACTGCGGATCACGCTGCCGGAAGAGTGCGTCTGCATCGTAGGCGATATCCGCAGCCCACGCCTCAATTTCTTCCTCGGGGATATCATCCTGAAAGGTGATGACCCGGCACTCGTCCGGGATGCTGCCACGTTCTCCGTCATAATAGATATCAAAGCTGTCACCGGTGTCCCGCACATAACCGAGATCGGTAAACTCGCCGCCTTCCTCCAGAGCAATGTCCCGGCCATAGGCCTCGTAGTCGATGTAGTTGCGCAGATGTTCCGGAACCTGTAGGGCATCCAGTTCCTCGACGTAATACCGGCCCAGGTCGTCGTGGTCGTGAACGTCAGGGTAAAAGTCATAGCAGTCCAGATTCATCGTCAGGTTGATCAACTCTTCGATGCTGCCGGTATGTTCGCCAATTTCCAGGGCCGCCTGGAACCGCTCATACTCATCCTGGCTCATGTCATCCAGCTTGGTGGCCAGATAGTTCAGTTCATCCAGATTGGCGTACTCGCCCAGCAGGTCATAGAGGCCGTTCACATAGCAGTCATAGTCCGTGATGAACCATTCCTCATAGGGCTGCCCGAAGTCATCCTTTTCGCCGATTCCGATGCGCTTAAAGACCTTCTGCATTTCTTCCGAGGTGGTGGGAAACTTCACCCATTCTCCCACAAGGGCGCCCTCGTTGTACTTGCCCAGATTGGTAATGAACGCGGCAAAGGGATAATCTTTGTTGTAATCATAGTAGGGCATGGTAACGCCTCCTTACAGTTCCGGTGCAGGCTTTTTCTGATGGGGTTGTACCTTGTTCGAACGTGAAGACGCTTTCCGGCTCTGCGCCAGCTGCTCCTTGATAGAAAGCTTTTTCTCAGCCTGTATTTCTCTGGGACGTTCATGTACCCACTCGTTGCCGGAAAGGGCAAGATAGCCGTGCCTTGTAAAGCAGCCCTGTTCTTCCTGCATGGCAAACTCACCGAAAGGGACAGGATTAATAGCATCCAACAGCTTCGGCGGCAAAAGAACATCCAAATGCTGCGCCAGATACCGCCAGCCCACATCTTCCACCTTACTGATGTTGGGCTCCAGAACAAAATATCCTGTGTTGGCGGGAAACTCACGGAACTGTTCCAAGGTGGTCAGTCGATGCGGTGACTCCTGGACTGCGGCCAGCAGATCGCGTTCCGTCGGGGACAGCCTTGCCAGTGCCTTCGCCGCCGCGTCCAGTTCGCTTGCGTCGCTGCCAGAGGGCATCGTGTGCCGAATAAAGTCAGTGTTAGAGTTGCTCATGCCATCTCCTTTCCAAGATAGACATATGAAAAGAAAACCGGACTGAATTTACTTTTCGATGCGGTAAGTCACATACTTCCCGCCGGTGTCGGCCAGGACAATTGTCCCGTCATAGCTTTTACCGGTTCGCAGGGAACGCAACCCTTTGACCTTTACCTTGCCATCTTTCAGCAAAGCGGCAGCAATTTTAGCGGTAAAGGATTTGCCGCGCTGCTCGAAAAAACGGTCGTTCTTCCACATGACAAACTGGCAGGCCCGGTCGGAACAGGCATAGTTCTTTTTGCCCTCATAGACCGGATTGCCGCAGCGGGGGCAAATCCCAATTATTTTGCGCTCCGGTTGGAACAGCTTTTGTCCATCCTCGGAAATGTGGGAGTGGTTCCGCACCAGCTCTGTTGCCATCGCTTCGATCCCCGTCATGAAATCATCCGGCGAAGTCTGGCCCTTTGCAACCTCGTTCAACTGTTGCTCCCAATTCGCTGTCAACTTGGGAGATGTCAGCAACTCCGGCAGCACGGTAACCAGATTGACGCCTGCCTTTGTAGGAATCAGGTTCTTGCCCTTGCGCTCCACAAACCCGCCGGATACTAGCTTCTCAATGATGGACGCACGAGTCGCCGGTGTGCCCAGACCCTTGCGTTCTGCTTCCTCCGGAATATCTTCCTTGCCCGCGTTCTCCATGGCTGACAGTAGCGTGTCCTCAGTGTAGGGCTTGGGCGGGGAAGTGAAGTGTTCAGTGACCGATGCTGTAACCGACTCAAAAAGCTGCCCCTCAGTCAAAGCAGGAAGATCGCCTTCGGCATCTTCATCCTCCGTTTTTTCCTTCAGGGAAGATTGGAACACCTCCTGGATGGATCGCCAGCCCTGGGAAAGCACCTGCTTTCCCTTTACCGTGAAGGTGCGTCCACCACACTCAAAAGTTGCTGTGACCGCTTCATACACGAAAGGCTCCGCTGCCGCACACAACAGCTTGCAGCAAACCAGCAGCAGAAGTTTTCGCTCACCCACAGGAAGAGCGGAAATATCCGCCTTTTCCAGCTCTAGTGTGGGAATCAAAGCATGGTGGTCGGATACCGCCTTATCGTTTACCAGTACAGCAACATCGGGGAAAAACTCCGCACAGGTATCGAAGGGCGGTACACGCGCCGCCAGATGGAGAACCATCGAGGCGGTCTCGGACATGTCGCCGGTCAGATACCGGCTATCCGTCCGGGGATAGGTCAGCAGTTTCTTCTCGTAGAGGGACTGGGCATAGTCCAGTGTTTGCTTGGCCGTGTAACCGAACATCCGGTTTGCTTCCCTCTGCAAGGTGGTCAGGTCGTACAGCTTGGGCGGTTTCTCGGTCTTTTTCTCGCGCACCAGGGATACACATACGGCCCGCTGCCCATCGCAGGCGTCACGGATGGCCTGCGCTTCCTCCAGTGAGGCAATACGCTCGCTGACAGCCTCGGCGCTGTCCAGATTCAGCCGCACATGATGATATTTTTCCTTGCGGAAAAGCATAATTTTACTGTTCCGCTCAGCCAACATCGCCAGGGTGGGTGTCTGCACCCGGCCCACATTCAAAGTGCGGTGATAGAGGACGGAAAACAGACGGCTTGCATTGATGCCAATCAGCCAGTCGGCTTTTTGGCGGCAGAGTGCCGACTGGTAAAGAGCATCATAGTCCGTGCCGGGCTGCAGGTCGGTAAAGCCTTCCCGGATTGCTGCGTCCTCCATGGAAGAAATCCAGAGTCGGGAAAAAGGTTTGGCGCATCCGGCCACTTCATAGACTAGCCGGAAGATCAGTTCGCCCTCGCGTCCTGCATCACAGGCGTTGACCACTTCCGTCACATCGGGTCGTTCCATCAGCGATTGCAGGACATGGAACTGGGCGGCCTTTTCCTTAGACACCACATAGCGGAAAGGTCTGGGCAAGATGGGAAGGTCTTCATACCGCCACTTTTTGTATCGCTCATCGTAGGCGGCTGCGTCTGCCAGCCCCACCAAATGGCCGATGCACCAGGAGATCAGCCAGCCGTTGCCCTCAAAATAACCGTCAGCCCTGGATGTGACGCCCAGGACCGACGCGATACTCTTGGCTACGCTCGGTTTCTCACAGATCACCAGTTTCACTGTGCTTCCTCACTTTCCTCCGGCTGGGGTGTCTCATCTTCGTTGATGTAATCTTCCTCATCCTCAAAGGCGTAGTCATCGGGATCACTGCTGGCCTCGGGGGCCTGGTTGGGACGGATGAACTTGATATAAGCGAAAGCACCGGCACCGGCCAAAGCGACCAGAAGAACAATGAGCATCAGTACGGCAGCACTACCGTTGGATGTCTCTTCCTCCGGTTCCGGTTCGGGCTCCGGCTCCACTCCAGCACAACCATTCATGTCAAGGCTACATACTTTACAGGCCGTGTTGACGGCTCCGGGTTCACATTTCTCCGTGCAAGTACACACAACGGGAGTCTCCGGTGTTCCTCCGTCCTCCATGAGTGCCATCAAGTCTTGTTCATCCACCTGATTGAGGAAGTGTACAGCGGTTTCTTTATCATCGTTGGCCCGGTCAATCAAAATATAAAAGTAGTTGCCTGCCTTGGTGGTAACGGTGATGAGTTGCTTATCCCCGTAATAGTCATCCACCAATGTTGCGTTGCCTTCCGGTGTCAACGGTTGCCCCTCCGGTTCCATGCCGCCGGTGACCGGCTCCTCTGTGAGTTCCGGCACAGGTGTAGTCTCCGGCGTTTCGGGAGCAGGCGTAGCGGTGTAATAGGGTTCGTTCTCTCCGCCTGTGGCAAATGCCGGAACGGAAAAAGCGGCGGCAAACAGGAGTACGGCTGCCAGTGCCGCACAAAGACGGGCATACATCTCAGTCATTCTCATCTTCCGCGTTCTCCATCTCATCGTCGTTGGGATCGGCTGCCGCCTCGGACTCCATCATGCCTTCCGGGAGCTTGATCAAACCGCTGGCGTAGGCCTTGAGGAAGACGGTCAGTTCCTTGCTGTCCATCTTTACCGCCTTGACCATGCGGGCAATTTCCAGATTTTCGGTTTCGGTGAGTTCATCTTCCAGCTCCCGAAGCCGTTTCTGCTGGGTGGCAATTTTCTCCTTGACCTTTTCGATATCGCGGCGGATCTTCTCAACAGTTGCCATGTACACAGTGCTCCTTTCTCAATTTAGCGATACGGCGGTCTGCCGTAGGCATAAAAGTGTTCTTGCCAATAGCTGGCGTTCAGGTTGGTGTAAGAAATAGGATCCCCGCAGTGCAGCATCATCCCGTCCCCGGCGTAGATGCCCACGTGGGAGACATTCGGTGTATCGTAGGTGCCGATAAAGAAGACAAGGTCGCCCGGCTGCGGAGTCGCCACCGGTGTGGAGATATTGTAGAGTCCCTGGGCGGTCAAGCGGCCTGTATTGCAGACGCCGCTGTTGGTGAGGACATAGCTAACAAAACCTGAGCAGTCAAAGGAAGTTTCCGGACTGGAACCGCCCCACACATAGGGATAGCCAAGGTACTTTTCCGCCTCGGTCATTAGGGCGGAAAACCGTTCATCGCTCAGATATTCAGCAGGAATATCCCAGGCGGTGGGCGGGTTTTCTATGTACTTGTCAACATAACCGGAGGAAGCAAACAGGTCGGGGCGATTGCCCAGTGTGGACATATAGGTGGCATAGAGGGAAAGCTGGCCTTCGCTCATGATGTAGACCGGTACATGGGAAAGGTCGAAGTTTTCCAGTGTGACATGGCAGATCGTCCAGGTGTACGGAACTTCTTCCTCGTACTCGTATTCCTCGTTGGTGGTTTCACCGGTCACCGGGTCGGTTACCAGTCGTGTCCCGGTTCGTGTCTCTGTGCGGTATCTTGTTTCTTCCGTTACCGTTTCGGTGAGGATGTATTGCTGGTCGAACAGCATCTCCAAGTCACTCTGAACATCTGCCAGTGTGAAGACACCCTCATGCAGGGCAGACAGAATAGACAACAGCACATAGGGATCATGCCCGATTTCATCCAGCTCAAAATGATACTCGTCATAATCGTGGGTGGTTTCGTAGGTGTCGAGATACTCCTGAAGCTCCGCTTCCATTTCACAGTAAGCAGCCTCGGCGCCGGTAAGGTCGGCGTCTTCGGACAGATAGGAGGATGCCGCCATTGCAGAAGAGCTGCTCCCGAACATGGAAGTACAGGACTGCATGATGCCCATTACAAAGAGAAGCAGCAGACCAAGACCGCCGAAAATCAGAAGGCCGCGCCGGTGCTGTACAATGAAATCAGCCATCTTCTGGGCGACGGTTTTGCCGCCTTTTTTGGCTACTGCTGCGCCGGACTGCGCTGCCTTGCTTGCAGCCTGGGGTGCATTACTGCCAGCCCGATACGCCGCCGCATACTGCTTTTGCAGACACTTTTTCTGCCACAGGCGAGAGATGGAATTGCTGGAGGCAAGCTGAGGATTATCCGCAACGGACTTTTGCCAATAGAAGTCGGCATTGGCTTTTGCCGCGGCCTGTTCAGCTTTCTTCACATCGCGCCAGGGCTTCAGCTTGTGGTCGGCCTTTGCCTGATGAAGGCGTCGCCCTCCGAAGCTGACGGCCTTTTCCAGTTGCCGTTCGCCCATATGACCTGCCTGAGTCCCCACGTTATCCTGCTCCACTTCGCCGACTTTGCTGTGAAGAGCTGATTTCACTTCCTGCAATGGCCGTGCCAGCGGGTTGCCGCGACCCATGCCGGGACGCTTGGCTGGAAGAGCATCCTTGGCGGCATCCAGCTTGTCAGCGGCTTTGTCGGATTTGCGGATCGCCTTTTGCAGCTCCGGCGCAGCCCGTTCCTCTTCGGTGAACTGCAATCGGGAACTGGGGCGCTCCTGGGCGGCTTCTCCATCCCGGTAGGTACGGCGCCGTTTGCGCCGCTTCTTCTTGGCATGGCGCCGTTCCAGCCAACCACCGGCCTCGTCCTCCACCCGGCGGGCGGTCCTTGCGGTGTCATGGGTAGGAGTATAGTCCTGTTCCGCCGGGCGATCTGAGGCTTGGGTTGTTTCACCGGTCACAAGGTTTACCGAGATGGCACCGTCGTGGGTCATCTTCTGTGCCTCTTTTTCAGAGGCTTTCCACTCCTGCAATCATCCGTCACCTCCTTCATAGGGACAGAACCCGGCACAGGCGCCGGTCTCTATGGCGGCTATATAGCGAAAAATGGGATAAGCCTGCGGCGGGCAGACGGCATTGCCCAGCGTTTTCAGCCGCAGCGCGCGGTCTTTGGTGTCTTCCGTTATGCGGGGGATGTTTTCCGGTTCTGCTGCCCAGAGGACACGTCCGTCCATCCTTTCGGGAATCCCATCAGCCATTCCACCCAGTCCGGGTTGAGGGCTGCTTTCTCCGAGGGCGGCTTTTCCTGATGGATGATCTGTGCCGACAGATTGGCCGCCGGAGACTGTTTTTGATGAGCTGTCGGTTTCAGCGTCGAGCGGTACCCCTCCGATGCCGCCGGAGTCAGATAATAGACTGCCGTTGAGAGCGAGGGCGTCCAGATGGTTCCGCTTCGGTTTCTCCGGCGCAGAATCCCGGTCTCCGACAGGAACACATCCAGGTTGGCTGCGTCCCGACAGATTGCTTTGTCGGAGGCAAGGGGCGTGGGAAACATCAACCGCGATGATAAAAGTTCGCTGGCGCTCATGCCACGCGCCGACGCCGCAAGCCGGAAATACGAATGGGAGAACAGCGTATCCCGCTTTTGCCAGGTCAAATATCGTCTTGTCGAGCCCCATATGGATGAAGCCAGCAACATTCTCCCCAAGCACCCAATGGGGCCGCAGTTCGGCAATAACGCGGCACATTTCCGGCCACAGGTAGCGCTCATCCGCAAAGCCTTTTCGCTGCCCGGCGGTCGAGAAAGGTTGGCACGGGAATCCTCCGGAGAGGACGGTGACGGTTTCAAGGCCGGTCTTTTCAAAGAACGCCTCCTTTGTGAACGTGGTGATGTCTCGGAATTTGGGAACATCCGGCCAGTGCTTCTCCAGCACCGCATAAGGGTAATCTGCCCATTCGCACTGGCAGACGGTCTGGAAACCGGCTGCTTCCGCCGCCAGATCCAGCCCGCCGATGCCGGTAAACAGGCTGACGTGGGTCAGTTTTCGCAAGGGTTATCCTCCTCGATGAAGGCTTCCACCTCGTCCAACTCCTTATCCAGCAGGCTTTGCAAGTCCTGCGGATCGCCGGATACCAGATACCGCCCGGGAATGTTGGAGCCACGCAGTTTCTTCTCGGCAATCTCGCCGTATCGGGTGGCGGTCTCCACCAGATGCAGGAAATCCTGGCCATCTTTGATGTGCCCGGCCAGAGAGGCAAGCTGATGGAGAAGGCCATACAGGTGTACTTCATTGTTAATGTGGGTCAGATAGGTTTTGCCACTGACGATGTACAGTTTATCCCGCATATCAGCCATCGTTACGCCTCCGTTTCTGCAGCCGGGTGTTCTACTTCGCTGGGCTTGGTGGTGAGCAGCTTGTATAGCTCGGTGCCTTTGGGGAAGTCATCCGCAAAGGGCAAGATGACGTTGTTGAAGAACAACAGCCCATGACCAGGTTCGGAGTTGGTCACATAGGCAATCTGTTCCGCCGAGATGCCCAGCCGTTCCGCCAAAATCTTACGGTCACCGGCTGCCTGGTTGAGCATATAGATGAAGTCGCTGTTCTCCAGGATGTTCTCAATCTCCGGGGAGGAAAGCAGGTCTTTGGGGTTCTGGGTGGCACCGGTGGGTACACCGCCCCATTTGCGGAATCGCTTCCAGATCTCAGCACTGTAGGCGGCGGTCTGTTCCTCCTTTAGCAGAAGATGGAACTCATCCACGAAGTACCATGTGGAGCGGCCAATGGCTCGGTTGATGGTCACGGTGTTCCATACCGCGTCCTGGACAATGAGCATACCGGGCTTTTTCAGGTTTTTGCCGAGACTCTTGATATCGAAGCATACAAGCCGGTTCTGGATATCTACAGTGGTGCGGTGGTTGAAGAAGTTCAACGAACCGTTCACATACAAATCTAATGCCTGCGCCACCCGGTCGGCCTCGGGAATGTGCTGGGCCAACAAGGCATTCATCAAGTCTCCCAGGATGGGGACTTTCTCCGGCTTGGGGTCGGCAAAGTAAGGCTGATAGATGCGCTGCACCGCCCGGTCAATGACCGTCTTCTCGATGGCTTCCAGACCGGTCTTGCTGCCCATGATGAGTTCGCAGAAAGAAAGCACAAAGTCGCTTTTCAGGGCCAGAGGGTTTTCCTCGTCCGAGTAGTTGAGGTTGATATCCAACGGGTTGAGATAATCCTTGCTGGAGGGCGACAATCGCACCACCTGGCCGCCCAGCCGGTGCACCAGCGGCGAGTAATCGGCTGGGTCGGCGGTGTTACCACCGCTTTCCCGCCTAAGAACCGTACGTGACAGATTTCCCGTCATACGGCTCAAGCATTTCATCACTTTTTCAAGCGGCACTCAGCGTAGATTTGCTGGCAGGCACAGTGGAC
>CASEPH010000354.1 GCA_949289625.1 uncultured Clostridia bacterium
TCTGTGCACTATATGAAGAAAACCACTCGCAAAGCGAATGGTTTTAAGAATGCCGAGTGGCAATGCTGGAAACAGGTGAAATGGCCTTTCTTTAGAAGAAGCGTACGGTTTCCCACCGCCCTAGCCATCCGTTCCAGTCGGCGTTATCTTGTTGACATGGCGGCATTGGTCAAAGCCGCTACCGCCTTCAATTATTTCTTCTTTTTTATCCTGTTCAAAGCTTACACTGAATTTAGGATAAACAGAGCTGCACGCATTGACCGGACCCGTGAACAGGTCATAGCGGACCACGCAAAAAGTCCCACGCTTCATAAGAAATTAGGCGAAAGCAAGCGCTTATTTCAGGGGCTGCCCATACTTGGCAACAAAGGTATCCACATCTTCAAACTCTGGAAGGCGAGCTTTCAATGTTTCGTAGTCCCAGTCCCACCAGCGGGACGTCTCCAAGCCCTGGATGATTTCCTCTGAAAAGCGCATCCGCAACTTGCGGGCCGGTACTCCCGCTACTACGGAATAAGGTTCCACATCATGGGTAACTACCGCACCGCTTCCCACCACAGCGCCATTTCCGATGGTGACCCCAGGCATAACAGTTACATTGTGCCCAAGCCACACATCATGGCCGATTCGGACCGGACTTTGTTTTCTCCAGTCAAAAAAGGCTGTATCATCTTCGCCCATACCAAATAAACTGCGCCGATAGGTAAAGTGGTGCTGTGCCGCTCTGGTATAGGTTGGATGGTTGCCTGGATTGATTCGTACAAAGGAAGCAATGGAGCAGAACTTTCCAATCTGTGCTGCGTAGATTTGATTGTAACCGGCGCAATATGTGTAGTCCCCCAGTACACATTCTTCAAGAACACTGTGGGCTCTGATTTCTGTATAGGCGCCAAGTTTTACCTCATGCAAAATCACATCGTCTTCCACGGTTGGTTGGACACTCAGCATATTGCCTCGACCCCGCTTTCCTCTGCAAGACAGCATCCCAAACCGGGGCATCCTGGCTCATAGGCTCCATGGAAATCACTGCCCCCTGTCAAAAACAGTCCGTAACGCTCCGCATATTCCCGGATACGACTGCGATCCTCCGGCGAATTGGCGGGATGGTTGAGTTCCAATCCGTTCAGCCCCGCCTCTATCAGGCCGGGAATCAGCTGAAAGTTCTGCTGCTGACCGCTGTGGGCCAGCACGGCCAGACCACCGGCTGCACGAATCGTACGAACTGCTTCGTAGGGATCCAGATAGTGGATGTCAAATGCGCATATACCGCCGTTTTTGAAAATACTGCGGTAAAATGTGCCGAACATTTCAGGTGCCTGACCGGTCTGGACCAAATGTTCCATAATGTGCTGCTTGTAGATATACTTCCCGTCTGCACGGTGAAGCTGTTCTTCATCGATGGTGAATCCATTTTCTCGAAGAATCTGGATCTGCCGCAGTGAGTTTTGATGCCGGGCCTCCAAAAGGGGATGAACAAAGCGTTCCACCAGCTCGACATTCTGGATATGATATCCCAGAATGTGAACCCGGAACCCCTCCTTGTAGTCGTATGCCGACACCTCTATTCCCGGGATTACACGCACCGGAAGTCCAGACGGAATTTGACGCACCTGCGCCAAGGTGTCATGGTCCGTTACGGCAATAACATCCAATCCGCAGCTGGCGGCAGCTTCGGCCAGCTCCTCGATGGTATAGCTTCCGTCTGAAACACGGGAATGGGTGTGAAGGTCTGCTCTAATCATTGCAACGTTCCCTCCGAAATATTGAACACGCGATCACAAAGGCCCTCCATGAATTCAAGATCGTGGAAGATCCCGATCATGCTTGCGCCCTGTTCCTTTAAACGCATCAGCATATCCTTGACCAGAATCTTGGTCTTATTGTCCAAAGAGGCAGTGGGCTCGTCCAGCAGCATGAATCGCGGTTGACGCACCATGGTATGTGCCAGGTTTAGTCGCAGACTCTCGCCTCCCGAGAAGGTATTGGGGTAAATGTCCCAAAGCGTTTCCGGCAGGCGGAAGTATGTCAGCATTTCCTCGGCCTTCTTCTTTGCCTCCGCTTCATCCACGCCGGTTTCCAGCAGTGCGTTCATCACATGTTCTTTAGCCGTTGTGCGGGGCATCACCCGGAGAAACTGCGATACATAGCCTATCTCATGTTTTCTCAAATATAGGATCTCCCGTTCTGATGCAGTGACCAAATCAATCCGCCCAAACGCGGCGCTTTCATACCAGATATGTCCGGTCGTAGCCAGGTAGGTCCGGTTGATACACTTCAGAATTGTGGATTTGCCTGCCCCTGACAGACCTATGATTCCGATAAATTCTCCCTCATGGAGATCCAGTGAAATGTTCTGGCAGGAATGAATCAGCTTTGCAGCATTGTGAAGATAGAAATCCTTTGCAAGGCCCTGAATGGATAAGATGTGCATCGCTTACCTCCTGTACTCTACACGGGATGTGGTACGCCCGTCCACCAAAACGTGGGTGATAACAGGGTAGCCATCCAACAGGTCTATGATGAGCAGATCTGCTTTCTTTCCCGGCTCCACCGATCCGTAGTCCTTGTCCAGCTTCATGGCACGGGCCGGATTTAGGGTGGCCTTGTTGATCATGTCCGGAAGAGGCACACCGTAATTTTTGTGCATGGCAAAAATGCTGTGGAGAATGGCGGGCGGATAGTAGTCCGAACACAGAATGTCCGCACAGCCAGCTTTAATGGCCTCCCCTGCCGACATATTGCCGGAATGAGAGCCGCCGAGCAGAATATTGGGCGCTCCCACAACGGTGAAAAATCCCATGCGGTTTGCCGCTTTTGCGACCTCCACTTTGATGGGAAATTCGCTGATATCCACACCGATCTTCTGGTTTACGCGAAGCTTTTCTTCCGTGTCATCATCATGGGACGCCACAGTGATTCCGTTTGCATGTGCCAGCTCACAGAGCTCCTTCAGCTGCTGAAAGGAAAGCATCTCCTTATTGCGGTGCATCTCCAGGACCGCTTCAAACCCCTGCTCTGCGATCTCCCGCCCCTGATACTCGCTGATGGTCTTCTCATAAATGGCAAGGTTCCGGTACTGGCCCTGACCGGGGGAATGATCCATAAAGGAGATTTCGTGAACCAGCTTTTTCTCGATCATTTCCCGGGTAATATCATAGGCATCCAGATTATCAATTTCAATGCGCAGGTGCAGGCGGTGATGAATCAAATGGTTGCGATCATGGAGATCTTGAATGAGCAGCGCCATTTTTTCAACATTCTCTCGGGTACGCAGGGGGCATTTTCCAAAGAACTCATCTTTAAACAAGGAAAGGGAGTGATAAATGGTGGTGATCCCCAGATGTAACAGCTCCCGTTCGCATTCCTTGAGCGCAAGCTCAAAATCAAACTGCGCAGTAGGCCGGGGAAGAATAAACTGCTCGATCTTATCGGAGTGTACATCAAAGAAACCGGGTGTGATATACCGGCCATGGGCATTGATGACTTTGTCGGTATGCTCCGGCACTGCATCAACAATGGCGTGGATCCGGTCGCCTTCAATCAAGATTACCTTTCCCTCAATGATACGATCCGGCTGAACAATCAATCCGTTCTGAATTGCAATCACAAAAAAACCTCCTATTACAGCAGAGAGTGGACCAGCTGCTGTGTATATGCATGCTGCGGGTCTTCCAGTATTTGATCTGTCAAGCCGCTCTCAACGATTTTTCCGTCCAGCATTACGATGGTCCGATCGGCCAACATGCGAATAACCGCCAGATCATGGGATACCAGCAAAATCGAAATTCCATACCGTACCCGGATCTTGCGTATCAAATCCAGCACCTTGGCCTGCACCGATAAATCCAGACCCGTTGTCACTTCGTCCAGCAACAGCAGCGACGGATGATTGGCCAGAGCTTTTGAGATCTGCACACGCTGCTGCATTCCGCCGGAGAAGTTTCGGGGCGCCTCACACATACGGGAGGTGAGGATCTCCACAGCCTCCAGCAGCTCCTTGGCACGCTCAGTCATCTGCCCTGCGTTTCGGCTTCCTGCGGCAATGATCTTTTCCGCGATATTCGAGGCGGAGGAGTAGTCCATGCGCAGGCCCCGTACAGGATTTTGGTACACCATTCCCATTATATTATTTTTGATCTGGCGTTTTTTTGCGGCGCTGGATTCCCATATGTTTTTCCGGCCGTTTTCATAGTTTTGCAAATAAGCCTGGCCTTCTGTGGGCGTGATGTCAAAGTATAGGCTCTGCATCAACGTGGATTTGCCAGAGCCGCTCTCGCCTACAATACCAAGCACCTCTCCAGGATACACGTCCAGGGAGATATGATTGGCGGCCCATACCGTTCCGCAGATGGGGCATCTGTTTTTTTCAAGCTTGTCCTGGCAATGTGGGCAGCCCGCGCCATAACGCACGGTGAGTCCGCGTACACGCAGCACAGGCGTTTCCTGCAGAATCATCTGGATCGCACCTCCTTGCAATACGATGTGTCCGAGCACTGATAGTAGCGTTCGCCGGTGGCGGAGTCATAGATTTCGTCCAGATAGGTATCTGTACTGCCGCACAGCCGGCAGCGCTTGCCGGCAAAGCTCTCCTTTTCAAAGGGCACATCGTCAAAGGCCAGTGAAACAACCTTTGTGTGGGGCGGAATCGCGTAAATTTTCTTTTCCCGTCCGGCTCCAAACAGATACAGGCACTGGGCATCATGCAGCTTGGGGTTGTCGAACTTGGGGATCGGGCTGGGATTCATAACATACCGATCCTCCACCATACAGGGGTACTCGGAGCTGATGGTGACTTTGCCATACTTGATGAGGCTCTCATACAGCTGCAGCCAGATGGGCGCGTAATCCGATTCCGCGTGCATCCGCTTCGTGACCTCCTCATGGGGCTCCACGATGCGCAGCGGCTCGGGGATGGGGACCTGGAGTACCAGGATCTGATCGTTTGTCATGGGCACTTCCGGGATCCGATGCCGCGTCTGGATCAGTGTGGCCTCCTGGGTGCGGGTGGTACAGGGAACATCGGTGCACATCTTCACAAATTTTTTAATGTTCACAGCGTTGACGCTGTCATCGCTGCCCTGATCGATGACCTTCAGGGTATCCTGGGGACCAATCAGGGATAAGGTAAGCTGGATGCCGCCGGTTCCCCAGCCCCGTCCAATGGGAAGTTCCCGGGAACCGAAGGGAACCTGATACCCAGGGATGGATACCGCCTTCAGAATACTACGCCGGATCTCCCGCTTGGAGCCCTCATCCAGAAATGCATAGTTGTAACGGTCAATCATGTTTTTCCCTCCGTGTTTTTCGTACTGCATCCAGTTTGGACTGGAAGGTGACGTAGTGGGGCAGTTTCAGATGAGAAATAAAACCGTTCATTTCCAAACTATCCCCGTGCAGCAGGACAAATTCGTCGTTTTGCGAAGGATAGTCCCCCTCTGTGTTCAGCTCATGATCCAATACCGCCATGGCAATCGCCTTGTTTTCGTTGCGCCCCATTACCGCACCGTAGCCGCAGGCCAGCTTCAGCTGGTGATTGTCATCAGCCTCATTGAACACCTCGACTTCCGTCAGGCAAATTTCACCGATCCACAGGCTCTCGCCCTCTGCCTCCAGGTAGGGGACTTCCAGTTCCAGCATGCCGAAGCGCAGTTCTCCCACGGTGGGATGGACTTGCCCAAAGCCCCGCAGCACGGAATAGGCCAGTCCGGAGATGAATCCTGTATCTGCTCGGGACAGGGTCTGGAGTCGGGCGCTGCGCGGTGCCGGAAATTCCAGCAGATTTTGGGTGACGTCAAAGGGAGCGGTATCATCTGGATCTGTACGGTCAATCAGCCCTTCCGTCTTGAGGACCTCCGATACCCGGGGGCATTCCTGCGGCGGAACCGGAATCTGCTCCGCTACGACCCGGCGCATCTTATCATGCAGCGCTGCTGCGTCCTCGTGTTCCAGGGTGAAATTCATCAGCCGGTGGGTATAGTCGTATGTGGCTCCCAGCAGCTGGCCCCCCGGGATATCTTTGAACGCTGCCGAAATACGCCGCCTGATCCGCATGGTGGAAGCATCCGCCACACAGGTATCATAGCTGCGCTTGAGCGTGGAACGGTAGGCCCGCAGCAAAAACACGGCCTCATCCGTGGATCCTTCACACTGCTTCAGCGCAAGGGCGGCATACCGTCTTTCGTACAGACCGGCCTCGCTCATCACCCGATCCACCAGAAGGCTCATTTTCTCCTCTATTACCTCCAGCTCCAGGTCCTGCTCTGTGCCGCTTCGGTAATATTCCAGCAGACGGATGCTGGCCTCAATGGCCTCTTCGCCGCCGGATACAGCTACATATGCCATGTCAGACCACCTCTCCTTTCACCAGGCGCGGTACGCACCAAAGTTCTCCTGCACTGTTTAGAAACACCAGATCGATCCCCATAGGGTATTCGTACCGCTGTTCATCCCGCTGGAGCAGGGCCTGAACTACGGCGTCTGGAACTTCAATCAGAATGCTTCCGTCCACGCCGGGTCCCTGCAGCCGAAGCGTATGGCACGGCTGTGTTTCCTCCAGCAGGATGATCAACGTAGCGTTTTTGTGCGGGTCTTCCAATGTCCCACACTTGGCTCTGGAAATCCCGTATTGTACTTGATCCGCAGAGGTTGCAAACAGATAATCCGCCTCCTCCACACTCTGGCAGCGCCCATGGGTCAGCAGCAAGATTTCCTCATCCAATTCCGTATTGTCAAAAGTGTGGAAGGATACACTGCCATCTAGCAATGTCATGGCCACCGCCAGAAATCCCGGCTGTTCCCCAAACAGTTTGCGCTGCTGCTCCGCAATCGACACGACTCTCCCGGGATTGGCCATAGCCTCAAGCAGCAGCCGGAACACCTTCTGAGAATCAAATACTTCATCAAATGTATGGATTTGCTTCATTGTTCCACCCCCGAATCCATGGAACGGAAGTCCACTCTGGTTTGCTGGAACATGGCATTTTCCTTGCCGATCTGTTCTCTCTGCTCCCGTTCCCACTGTTCCAGTGTGCCGTAGTCATGAAATATACCGCAATTGCATGCGGCATCGATCACTGCCATGTTGAGTACTTTTTCAAAATCGTCTCCCATCAGCACGGCCATGCCTTTGGTTCCATCCAGATCCACTATGGCTTCGCTGACAACAACCTCGCCCAGGTAAAACAGGCTTTGGCGAACCGGTTCACGCATACGGATCATGGCCAGTGATTTCTCAGGCGCTTTTACAATCACAGGTGAATAGTCCATTTTAATTCTTTCCGCCAGCGCTCGGACCGCATCGGCATCGGCACGCGCAAGAATTTTAGATAAACGTCTTTTTTCCATACCTCTCATCCCTTATCTTACTTTCGCTTTGATTGTAGTGGAGAACATTTCCAGGATTACCACTGCAATTACCACAATGTAGGTCAAAAGGCCCATCTCATGCAGGTCAAAGTAGAAGCTGCCCGCCATGTATAGATTAAATCCGATGCCTCCCGCACCTGCGGCAGCCCCCATGGCCACGGCGTTGGCAAAGTTAATCTCAAAACGCATAAACGTCCACGCAATCATCGACGTAATGGTGGAAGGCACAATGGCCTGGCAAACAATCTGCCAGTAGCTGGCCCCGTTGGACCGCAGCGCCTCGATCACCCCTTGATCCATCTCTTCGATGGATTCCGCATAGGCCTTCGTCAGGTACGCAAAGCTGTGGAAGGTAAGTCCGACCACAGCGGCCACGCTGCCCAAGCCAGCGGAAACTGCAAAAATCAGTACCCACAGTACAGTAGGTACCGCCCGCACCACCGCTATGACACTTTTTACAATATTCACCGACGCAGGACGAGCGATATTCCGGGCGCACAGAAGGGCGCAAAAGAACGCCATGACCGCACCAATAATCGTGGAAAGGGCACCCAGGCAGAAGGTCACCAGCAGCTGGAACAGCACACCGGACACGGTATCCCGGGTCAGTTCCGGCTCCAGGAACACCGTGCGGATATTGTGCAGCGTATCCATTGTCGCCGCAGCGAAGTCGATCCCCTGATAATCAAAGGTACGGAACGCCACAACCGTCAAGCAAAGCAGCCCTGCAACCAAAAGATAGATCGCCTGCTGACTTTTGCTTTTTGCGCGGATTTTGATTTTTCCTTTTCGGGAGCGTTCCATTCGAGATTCCGGCAACAGGATGCCGGAACCGCGGTGTATTATCACTTTTTCCATCACAAGATCACCTTTCTTATCTGATTAGACAGGGTTTCAATCACCAGCACAAGAACCACGATGGAAAGTACCACAAGACTGGCAGATGCAAAATCCAGGCGTTTATAGTAAAGATCAAACAGATATCCGATTCCCGTGGCTGTGAGAATGCCGATCAGCGTGGAGGAACGGATGTTGGTTTCAATCATATACAGCACCCATGTGACCACACCCGGAAGGGCGGAGGGCAGCACCCCCTGAAACACCGTCTGGATGAACGTGGCGCCGGTTGCCTCCAATGCCTCCACGCAATTGGCGCTGACCTCGTCAATGGTTTCCACAAAAGCCCGGGTCAACAAGCCGAAGGTTGTAAAAAACAATGCAAAAAAGCCGGTGAGGATATTCTGTCCGAAGGAGAACATCAGCAGCATGGCCCATACTACATCCGGCACATTGCGGAAGAAAGCAGCCACAATACGCACGCCACGCTTCACGATTCCGTTGATCTTGGTGATATTCGCTCCCAGGAGACTAAAAAAGAAAGCGAATATTGCCGCGACAACCGTAACCGCCACTGACAGCAGCGCAGTCTCCAGCAGCTTGTCCAGGATCTTGGGCAGCCGTTCTAATGCCGCTTGGTCCGGAATCAGATTGGAGAGGATCCAGCCCGCAGCAGCAGGCAAAGCGGCGATTCCCTGTACAGGGTCATACTGTGTGATGATGGCGGAGCAGGCAAAGATCAGAAGCACCGCACAAAGTACGCCAGTATAGATCAGTTTTCTGCGTTTGAATATGTCCACTGTCTTTTCCATGTACCTCACCCCGCAATATCCGTAATCAGATCCTGGGCGTTGGACTGGTAGATCTGATGGATGATTTCCTTGGTCAGTCCGGAGGTGGGGCCATCATAGACGATTCGACCAGCTGTTACACCGATGATCCGGTCCGAGTATTTCATGGCCACATCTACCTGATGCAGGTTGACAAGACAGGTAATTTTCTTTTGACGGTTGATTTCGCTCAGATGATCCATAATGACCTTGGAGGACTTGGGATCCAGGGACGCAATGGGTTCGTCGCACAAAATCAGCTTGGGCCGTTGCATGATGGCCCTTGCAATTCCAACACGCTGTTTCTGCCCGCCGGATAGTTCGTCACAGCGCTTATAGGCCTGGTCTGACAGACCCATCTCCGCGAGGATTTGGAACGCGTCCTTTTTTTCCTCTTCCGTATAGATGCCCGCCATCCCACAGAAAGCGGACTTTTGCCCCAGCCGGCCATGCAGCACATTTTCTACCACACTCAAGCGATCCACCAAATTATAGTGCTGGAAGATCATCGCGGTTTGGGTGCGTATGGCGCGAAGCTCATGCTTTTTGGCTTTTGTGACATCCTGCCCATCTAACAAAATCGAACCTTGCGACGTGTCAATCAAACGATTGACACATCGCAGAAGCGTGGATTTTCCGGCCCCGGAAGGGCCAATGATGGACACGAACTCGCCTTCTTCGATGGAAAACGTTACCTCCTGCAGTGCCTTTGTCACACCGTCATAGGTTTTGCTCACGTTTTGAAATTCAAGAAGTGCCATTTTCGCGTCTCCTCTGTCTGACTGCTTAATTATTTGCTCAGATCCCGGATCGGATCGAACCAGGAATCTTCTACCAGTACAAAGTGCTCGCTGTCAGTCTTTTCAAACATACCAACGCCATCGGAATCCTCGGGCACAAAAATCAGTTCATTTTCAGCCACCTCGTCAGAGGTAAACAGATCCTGGATCGCTTTTACATCGTCCGGGTCCAACGCCTCGGAGTTGTAGGCAAAGGGTCCGTTCAGCACGGGGGTGGACTGGATAATGACAAATTCCTTGCCGGTGACAGAACTGAAGGGATCGCTGGCGTCGTCGTTAATGGCATACACAGAACCGGTCGCATTGGCTTCGCCTTCCACGCAATGGGCATAAGGGGCGATCTCAGTATCACAGAATGCGGCCACATCCGCCTTCCCAGACAGAAGATTAAATGCGGAGCCCTGATGAGAACCGCCGAACAGCACCTGACTAAACAGCATTCCTTCGCCACCTTCCACAAGGTCATCCTCTGTCAGGTTCATGTCGGCAAAATGGCCGATGATGGAACTAGTGGGCACCTTAAAGCCGGAGGTGGAACTATTGGAAACAAAGGACATTCTCTTGCCTTCAATGTTGTCAATGGAATAGCTGTCGCCGTCGGCGTATTCCGTTTCGCTGCCCTTGTTGACGGCCAGGAAGCTGTAATACAGCGCGTCATCCAGTGTGCCGGAAGCACCGGAGTTCACGAACAGAGGCTCCACGGCATCATTGGCAGCCTTCGCCTCGATATATCCCTGGGCGCCCATGAAGCAGATCTGTGCCGTGCCGTTGGCCAGAGCCTCAATGGCGATGGCGTAGTCGGTGGTGAGCTTCTGCTCTACCTTCTTGCCGGTTGCCTGCTCGATCAGGCGGGCGTACTCCTCACGGGCGACCTCATAGTCCTCAGCCGACTCATTGGGATACCACACCAGTGTGATGGTATCGGCATAGTCCCCGCTGCTTTTCGTCGTATCCGTGGCTGCTGCGGTATCGGAAGTTGCTGCGGTATCCGAAGTTGCTGTGGTATCGGAGGTTTCCGCGGCCCCGCTATCGCTGGACTGAGAAGAGGAAGTTCCGCATCCGGCAACCATTGTCACCATCATGGCGGCGCACAACACCGATGCCAATGTTTTCTTAAATTTCATAATATGCTCTCCTTTGCTCTTTTCCCGCACGCTCTGTGTTTCCAACATCCACACTGTATGATCTGGGGAACGCCACCTGCCCAATTGCAAAGTGATTTTCTCGTCAAACACACAAGGGATTGTTTTGTGCGGTTCTGTTGCAAAGTATAGCACCACACCTCCCAACCCATCAACCAAATCGCCGTACAAATTAGGCAAAATGTTATTAAAACAACGCAAAATCTAATTAAAGTTACGAAAAATCTTATTAAAAAGTTTAGAATACCGCCTTGTTCTTTGTAGGCTTTTCACACGTTTCTATCCAAAAGTCCCGTGATTTTTGACCATTTTATCAAACGAAAATGGCCGACGTGTTTTGATGTAAGGTTCTGGAAACGCGTGCTGACGTATGGATCCCGCCAT
>CASEPH010000355.1 GCA_949289625.1 uncultured Clostridia bacterium
AGTTCATCACGTCGCCGACGGTCTTCATCTCGGCCAGGGCGCTATCCTCAATGGAGATGCCGGTGGCCTCCTCCAGAGCCATCACCAGCTCCACGGAAGCCAGGGAGTCAGCACCCAGATCGTCAGCCAGGGAGGCCTCCATGGTGACCTGCTCCGCGTCGCAGCCCAGGGTCTCCACGATGATATCGCGTACTTGCTCGAATTCCAGAATTGGTACTCCTTATGTCGAAAAATGATGAAATTATTTTAATTAAAATAATTTAACTAAAAGAATTTCACGTTGATTTTATGCGGTTTGCTCCGATTTGTCAAGTAAAATTTTGGATGCCGGCGGCCGGCGGAGGATCAATCCCCATTTAATAAGGAAGAGAGAGCCTCCCGCAGGGCGTCATCACTGGCGGGAACTCCCCAGAATCGAAGTTCTCCGCCGATCTCCAGAGCGGGCGTACAACGGGCTTCCGGTTCATCATTTAATACCTGCTCATTCAAAATGCGGCATCCGGGGCAGTAGGCATACAGACAGGGCACGGTCAGGCCCAGGCGCTCGAGCTCACGGTCGTCCGTGACCTTTTCCAGGGTATAGTCCAGACCCAGCTGGTCGGCAATTGCCCGGATCCGCTCCATGTAGTAGTCGTTGCGGGCACAGATGGAACAGTATAGGCGCAGTTTCACGAGAGATTGCAAGTCGATCCTCTCCTTTTTCCACGGGAATGTTCATGGATTTGCATAGGACAGCATACCACATCCGAAGGCACCGGAAAAGAAGGCAGAGGCATTTTTGTGGATTTCACGAAAAATATATTGCTTTTGGCCGTATATCCGCTATAATGTGGGAGGATTACACTGGGGCTTTAGACTCTGGCCCCTGTGGAGGAAAGGACGGAAAACCGTATGAGGATCGTCATTGTGGGCGCTGGGAAAGTGGGCGTTGCCTTGACGCGTTATCTGGCTGTTGAGAACAGAGTTACCGTGATCGATGAGAATCCGCATCTGGTGGAGAATATTATCAATGTCTACGATGTCATGGGGGTATGCGGCAACGGCGCCAGCTATGACGTGCAGAAGGAGGCGGATGTGGAGCACGCAGACCTCCTGATCGCCACCACCTCCAGCGACGAGATCAACATTCTGACGTGCCTGGTGGCAAAAAAGCTGGGTGTCCAGCACACCATCGCCCGGGTCCGCAACCCGGAATACGGCAGGCAGCTGCGGTTCATGCGCAGCGAACTGGGACTGTCCATGTCAGTCAACCCGGAAAAAGCGACTGCCCACGAGATCGCCCGCGTACTGCGTTTCCCCACAGCGATGAAGCTGGAATCCTTCTCAAAGGGACGGCTGGAGCTGGTGGAGTACCGCGTGGCGGAGCACACTGCTTTGGATGGGACCCGGCTGTCGGAGCTGGATCAGAGCTTCAAGGTCCGGATCCTGATCTGCGCTGTGGCTCGGCAGGGGGAGACCATCATCCCCTCCGGTGATTTTACCCTGCGGGCGGGAGACAAGATCTACCTCACCGCGGCGCCCCGGGAGCTGGAGAAGTTTTTCCGCCAGCTGGGCGTGTTCCGGGCAAAGGCGTCCTCTGTCATGATCGTAGGCGCCAGCAAGATGTGCTATTATCTGGCAACCGAGCTGCTGGACATGGGAATGTCCGTGAAGATCATCGATCAGAACGAGCAGCGGTGCGTGGCCATGAGCGAAAAGCTGCCCCGGGCACTGGTAATCGCCGGCGACGGGACGGACAGCGAGCTCCTCAGCGAGGAGGGGATCGAGCAGACGGATGCTTTTGTGGCGATCACCGGCCTGGACGAGGCCAATATTTTGATGGCCCTCAGCGCCGCCCGGCAGTCCGGAGACTGCTGTAAAGTGGTGGCCAAAATCAACCGCAAGTCTCTGCTGGAGCTGGTCTCTGATGAGAGCCTGATCGACAGTGTGGTGTCCACCGCCGCGGTGACCACAGAGCTGATTTTGCAGTATATCCGGGCTATGAAGAACGCCTCTGCCTCCAAAGTAAAGACGCTCCACCGGATCGTGGATGAGAAGGTAGAGGCATTGGAGTTCAATGTTACGGCCGATATCCCGTTTGTAAATGTCCCCCTTCGGGATCTGAAGCTGCGGCGGGGCCTTTTGCTGGCGGGCATCGTGCGGCAGAACGGCCAGATCATCATCCCCTCCGGCAATGATGTCCTGCATCTCCATGACGATGTGATCGTGGTGACCACGGATACCCAACTGGAGGATCTCCGAGACATTCTGGATACATAAAAGGCAGGTAGGTTCTGTGAATTATCGAGTGATTTGCTTTGCCATCGGCCGGATCCTGCTGGTGGAGGCGGCTCTCCTGCTGCTGCCCATGGCGGTGGGGCTGGGATATGGGGAATCTCCAATCCCCTTTCTGATTCCCATGGCGCTGTTGCTGCTGTGCGGAGGTCTGCTGAGTTTCCGGAAGCCCAGTCAGACGGCACTGTATGCCAGAGACGGCCTGGCGGTAGTGGCCTTGGCTTGGATCGCCATGTCCATTTTCGGCGGCCTGCCGTTCTATATCTCCGGCGACATCCCCAGATTCGTGGACTGTATTTTTGAGACGGTCTCCGGTTTTACCACCACTGGAGCCACGATCTTGACAGAGGTGGAGTCTCTGCATCGTGGCATCCTGTTCTGGCGCAGCTTCACACACTGGGTCGGCGGTATGGGCGTGCTGGTGTTCGTCATGGCGATCCTGCCTATGGGCGGAGATGGACATGGGATGCATATGCTGCGGGCAGAGATGCCCGGTCCCGCGCCGGGTAAGCTGGTGAGCCGTATGAGCGACACTGCCAAGATCCTCTACGGCATCTATCTGGTGATGACGGTCATCGAGATCGTCCTGCTGGTGGCCGGAGGGATGCCGCTGTTCGACTCCTGTATCCATTCTTTTGGAAGTGCGGGTACTGGCGGTTTCAGCTGCCGGAATCTTAGCGTGGGGGCCTATAATAACCCCTATTTTGATATTGTCATCGGAATCTTCATGCTGCTCTTCGGCGTCAACTTCAATCTTTACTACTTCCTGCTTGTGCGGAAGTTCCGAGAGGTATTCCGGTCCGAGGAATTGTGGGCCTATGTCATCATTGTGGCTGTGGCGGTGGGGGCCATCACCTTAGATATCGTACATTTATATGATTCTGTGAGCACGAGCCTCCGCCATGCCTTTTTCCAGGTATCCTCCATCATGACCACTACGGGCTATGCAACGGTGGACTTTAATACCTGGCCCACTTTCTCCAAGGCGATTTTAGTGGCCCTGATGTTTATCGGCGGCTGTGCTGGCTCCACGGCCGGTGGCCTCAAAGTGGCCCGCGTGGTGATCTTGGAGAAGGTTTCCGTCAGCGAGATGCGGCGGATGCTTCATCCGAATGCCGTTTCGGCGGTCCGCTTTGAGGGAAAGCCTTTGAATGAGCGGAGTATTCAGGGCGTCCACTTGTTTTTCGCGGTATATATGGCGATTTTTGTGGTGTCCTGCCTGCTGGTGTCTCTGGAGCAGATGGATTTGGTGACCGTCTTTACTGCG
The DNA here is from genome assembly GCA_949289625.1 of uncultured Clostridia bacterium. The sequence goes on from CASEPH010000355.1 coordinate 3,542, forward strand.
GTAGCCACCTGCATCAACAATGTTGGCCCCGGATTGGAAATCGTGGGCCCGATGGGAAACTTCTCCAGCTTTTCTCCTCTGTCCAAGCTGCTACTGTCTTTTGATATGCTGGTGGGTCGCTTGGAGGTATTTCCCATGCTGCTGCTGTTTGCCCCCTCTATCTGGAAGCGGCGGCTGCCGACCCGGAGGCCGGTGGACAGACCCAACGAATATCTGTAAACCGAAACGCAAAAAGAACCGTGAGATGCTTCTCACGGTTCTTTTTTGTCAGATTTTTGGAAGTGGATCCTCCGGTAGCGGAGCGGGCTGATGTCGGTGGCCTTTTTGAAGACCTTGGTAAAGTAGGCCTGGTTGTTGAACCCGGTCTGTTCCGCCACATTCAGAATGGGGAGGTCCGTGGAGGCCAGCAGACGCTTGGCATTTTCAATGCGGATATGCTCCACATAGTCGCCGAAGGTCAGCCCCACTTCCTTTTTGAAGAGCTGGCAGAAGTAGGAGCGGTTCATGAAAATATGCTCGACCACGCCGTCCAGGGAGATTTTTTCAGCGTAGTGCTCATCCACATAGGCCAGGGCGCTGCGGATAGCGGGGGACAAATCCAGCTTCCTCTGGTTCAGCGTCAGCAAAAACGTCTTCAAAAAGGTGTTGACGCTGCTCTCCAGGATCTCCCTGGTCTCGGCATGGGTGACATCTACCAGAAGGGGGTGCAGGCTTTCCGCCTGGCTCCCGATCCCATGCCCCTGGATCTGTCCGTGAAACGTGGTGAACAGATTCATCAGGACCAGCAGATGCGCCCGCAGGATGTCCGGGGATAGGTGGAGCCAGTGTGCCTCGCTGAGGAAGCTCTTCAGGTGAGAGGCCGCCTCCTGGGGATGATTGGTCTCCAAGGAACGCTGGATCTTGATCTTCCACAGGGTGAAGCTGGGCATGGAATCCGCGCATTTCACATTGGCCCCGTAATATTGATAGCAGCAGCCGGCCTTTCCCACCTCATCCAGACGCCCCCGCAGGTCCTCCTCCTGGCGGCAGAACTGATAGAAGTGAAATCGGATGGGAAGGTCCAAATACTTTTGAAAATTATTTTCAATAAGACTGATGAGCTTGATGGCCTCCATCTGCTGAAACTCCGTGACAGAGTCAGAGCAGCCGTAGAGCAGCAGACAGTTCTCCGCCCGGTAGGGGATGGCCATACCATGCAGAGTCTCGGAAAAAAGGGTTTTTGTGCAGATATCTGCGGCCTCAAAAATGGGGACATCCCCGTCGGATTTGTCCTGCAGGTGCAGAAAGAGGATCGCCGTGGCCGGCGCGTCGGCAGGAAGGTCCAGCCTTTCCTGCAATGCATCCTGAGAGAGCTGCACGTCCAGAAAATCCGTAACGGCCTTCTGCGCCCCGGAGATGGTGCGGAAATCCGGAAAGATCCCCTTGGCCAGGCTGTGTTCCACCTGAAAGTCGTTTTGCACCTTGTCCAGCAGCTGGGACAGGTCCTTGACGGTCATCTCCGCCTTTAGGATATAGTCCAGCGCACCATACTGCAGGGCCACCTTGACAAAAGAGAAATCATCATAGGAGCTGAGCACGGCGGTCCGGATCTCCGGATCCGATTCCTTCAGCTTCTGGATCAGCTGCAGACCGTCCATCCGGGGCATCTTGATGTCTGTGATGACCAGTTCCACAGGCGTTGTTTGGCATACCTCCAGGGCCTCCAGACCGTCGCCGGCCTCATAGATCTGAAGCTGGTAGTCCGAGAGGCTGGAGAGCAGCATGGACAGCCAGTTCCGCAGCATGGTGTCGTCCTCAACGATCAGAATCTTCATAAGGCTTGCAATCTTCCTCCTCTTTCAATTTTGGGAGATGGATGTGGACCTCCGTGCCGGCGCCCGGAGCACTGGTGATATGGGCACCATAGTGTTTGCCGAAATGGAGATGGATGCGTTCGTTGACATTGGAAAGCCCGATGCCGGTGGAGATGGGAGAGGCTTTGGGCGCGGTCTGCTCCGGGTCAAACCCAACGCCGTTGTCGCGGATATACAGGTCCACGCAGTCCCCGCCGCACCGGCCCACGATCTGCAGCAGGCAGTCTGTGGCCTTGGGCTTTAGTCCATGAAAAATCGCGTTTTCTACAATGGGCTGGAGAAGCAGCTTGATGGTGTAGCATCTGCGGACCTCTGCCGTCACGTCGATCTCCACGGCAAAGGGGTGTGCAAAGGTGTACTGCTGGATCCGGATGTAGTCGTC